>JALSID010000255.1 GCA_026981825.1 Planctomycetota bacterium | reverse complement strand
CGCATTCGACTTCGATGAGAACAGCATGCAATTGGAAGGCGTTCAGGTGATGGTGGGGAACGAACAGAGCAGCCGATTTTTGCCCACGGTCACGGGAACCCCCGCGCTGCTGCCATCGGCTAGCAATCCTGACGGCCTGGCGTTACGGATCGACACCCAGGGCTATCTTCTCGATTTCTCCGACCTGTTGCCGGGTGTGGTGATTCCCATGCCGGACGTTCGTTTTGTAAGCCCGGGCGCCTCCCTAAGCAAGACGTCGACTTCCATCGACCCGATCGTGATCCCGATCGATTTCGTTGGGGAAACGAACCATCCCAATCCGGGCGATCGGGTAACGGAAGCCCCGAACCCGGTGATTCCCGACGTAACGCTCATGGAGGGCACGAACACGGTCGTGGACCAGACCTTCCTTTTCGACACTGGTGCCATGTTGAGCGCGATGTCGACAGATGCGGCGGTCGCGTTGGGCTTTGACCTGGGCCATCCACAGTTTACGCTAGACGTGATGGGGGCAGCGGGCTCGGCTGTCGAGGTCCCTGGATTTTTCCTGGATGAGCTGGTTGTCCCCCTGGACTCGGGTGCGAGCCTCACGTACAAGAACGTTCCCATCGTTGTGCTTGACGCCGCACCTGGTCTGATCGATGGCATTTTCGGCACCAACTTGATGAACCCGGCCGAAACGGTGCTCTACAGTCCTTACCATCCTGACGGGCCGCGTGTAGAGATGACCTTTTTCGCGGACCGTTTCCTGCAGGAATTGGATCTCGATGACAAGACGCTGGGCCTACTACAGTCCGTCTCACCGGTCCTGGCGAACTCCCTGACAACACCTCAGATCCCTGGTTTCCAGACAAACGAGGTCATTCCGCCCCCCGCACCCGGCCCAGACCATTTGGAGCCTAACGATCGGCCTCGTGATGCCGTCCGCTTGAGCGAACTGTTCCACGAGGAGTTCGTCAACCTCTCCGGCAGCAAGCAAGACATCGACTGGTACCGGACCAGGGTAGCGAATACGGGACTGGCCACTGTTAAAGTGACGTCGACGGCGGACGCCGTGATCCGAGTTCGCGATATCGGCGCGCGGAAGTGGGTCGCTGTGGGCCGGAACCGAGTTGATTTCCTGGCTCGGAAAGGGCACCGCTATCTCTACCGTGTCCGCGTTCTCGCCAATGAGCTCACCACCTACAGCATCGCGTTCCAGACAGGCATCCGCATGAGGGGCGGGACGTTGCTCCTGCTTGGAACCTCAGGGGCGGACACGATGGAAGTTGCGCAAGCCAGCGACATGTTTGTGATCAACGACATCCTGTATTCTCCGGAGCTCTTCGACCAGTTCTTCGGCACGGCCGTCCCGCAACGGCTTCGGGCAGTTGGTCGCGGGGACGGTGACCGGATCGTGCTGGACAGCTCGGTTCTTGTCGACGCTGTCCTGATCGGAGGCGGTGGTGACGACATCCTGCACGGGGGTAGTGGCAACGACCTGATTCGTGGGAGTGTTGGGGATGATGTGCTGTGTGGGGGTGGCGGCGTCGACCGGGTCTATGGTGACCGAGGCAACGATGCCGGGGGGGGAGGAAGTGGTGCGGACAAGCTTTGGGGCGGCCCGGGCTTCGATAGTTTCTTCGTCGACGACGTGGCGGATCTCGTCAAGGACCTCGTGGAAGGCGAGAGCACTATCGACGGAACCTGCCCCATGAGCTAGACGAAACGCTGGTTCTGCTTGTCCTGGACAACTGCAGTGTACGAGAACGGCGCCTGTCTGCCGGGTGGCCAGCGTGGGCGAGTAGCGCTTGGTTAGGACTGAGGACTACGCGGTAGAGAGCGTCGAGCCGGGGTTGAGGTTGGGGAATACGCCACTACTTCTTTGCCTTAGCCGCTCGCTTCTTCTTGGCTCCTGCCCGTTTCGCTCCGCCTCGTGCGGTGAGTGCGTTCTTGATCACGCGCTGCGCTTTGGTCGCGTCGGAAGCGGATTCAAAGCCAAACACAGCCGAGTAATTCCTACCGGCCACCTGTGCCGCCAGGAACTTCAGGTTAATACCCGCCTGCGCGACGGCATTGGCGATCCGGTGTCCCAGACCCGGCGCATTCGGGCCCTGGACCACAAGAACCGGGACGTCAGACTGGACGAGCCCAACGGATTTCGCTGCGTCGGTTTGCTTGCGTCCCTTAATGGGACCCACCTCGACGACCCCTCGGTTCGGGTTCGCGGGGTCCACCCAACCGAAGACGACGGATAGATCGGCGCCTGCGTTTGCCAAGGGCTCCAGAATCGCATCGAGCGCCCCTGGTCGATTCTCCACTTCGGCACGCCAGACTTGCAACTTGCCAATCGTGGTCGCCATAGCCTCACCTCCTTCTCCTGGTTCGACTCCGCACCATCCCCCGACTCGACGCTCCACCACTCCACACTTTCTACGACTTGCTCAGCGCACTATCATAACCCCCTGCATACTCCAAAGCAATAGTTGAAACGCACTTCACACCCGTATCCTGTGGCACGACCGCTGACACCCTCATGGCGTCAGGACTCTAGCCCCCTTCACGACGATCGGTTGCTGACGCGATCCGTGGGTCGCCGGAAGAACAAGCACAGTCAGGGGTGAACTGGTTGACCGAACTCAGCTCACGCGAACAACAGGCACCGTGGGCTGCTCTGCTGAAGGGCTCCCCCGCGCTGCTATCCTGGCCATAGCCGACCGGTAGCGGGGGGTGTAGCGGCACAGGGCGGGTAGTCGGTCTAGGATCCGTGCAACCACATCGGCCAGGCAACGCCCCAGCTTCCGGTGGTGGCTGGTTAGACGGAGCCCCAACCGTTGCCTCATCGGATCGGGCAGCGTATAGGCGGCCCAGAAGCGGAGCAAGGGTGACAGAGGCCGGCCCCACCAGATGTCGCCAAGCAGCGCACCGGCCACCCGTCGCGACGCGTGGGTGGCGAACCAATAGGGCCATGAAAGCTGCTTGTCGAACCACCCCCGGAATTCTCCCCAGCTTCCCGGCAGGAGCCGAGGGGTAATGCCGAAAAACAAGGCGAACAGTTTGCCCTCCTGGTAGAGGGCGTCCGATCGCTGGTCGGAGAGCGGCCCGAACAGCAGGCCGAGCGTGAAGACGGCGGATTCGATCAGCGTGGCGTGTACCCACAGAGTCAGCGCCGGATCGGTAGCGTCATAGCTTCCCCGTACCGCTGCCGGTACATCCTGAGGCATTGGCCCTCGAACCCGCAGGTGCCGCAGGTACACCTGCCGCGCCACTTCGCACGCCTCGTCCGCCGTACCGAAGATGATCGCCTGGACGGCGCGAACCGTGTTGAGTGCTCGACCGAATGGGTCACGTGTAAACCGACTGTGTCGCAGGACGCCTTCGGCGACCTTCGGGTGAGCTACCTGCATCAGGAGGGCACGCAAGCCGCCGAGGTTGAGAGCCCATTCGCGATTGACCGCCCACGCGACACTACCCGGACCGAAAAACCCAACTCCGGGATGGGGAGCCAGGCGGCGCAAATAGTCCAGGTATTCCTGGAACTCCGTGGCCCCCAGCTCGCATGGCTCCTGCGGTCGATCCCACACGAACCGTTCCAGCACGGCGCGCGGGTATGCCCCTGGTTCGTCCGGGATAGCCACCGTTCTCTGCGTTTCGCACCCCCGTACTCGTCCCACAGCACACTCCCGGCAGTCGGCCTGTAACGCGATGGCAACCGGCAAACCTCGAGCCGCACCCGTGATTTGGCCCCCTGCTTTGCCAACGCCCCGGCAACCGTTCGCTTTCGGCCGCGCCGCCCACAAACGAAGGAGTTCGTCCGCCTGTCTCAGTAAGGAACGTCCTTACCGGTGCGCCACTTGTACAGCGACTCGACGAAGTAGTGATCCCCCCAGATGACCGACTCGTCCACCCCCAGCCCTTTGGGGAGGTGGTACACGCCGTGCTTCAGAATCCCTTCCCATTCCGGTTCGTCCACGGCAAGAAAGTGCGGGGAAGACAGGGCCTGGGTGATGGCGGCAGAGGCAGTGCGGTATCGCTCGGCTCTGTCGCGCCTTTCCTGACGATCGCTTTCCCCTGCATCGGTATCGGCCCAGGTTTCCAGCACGTCCGCCAGCGTCCATAAGCCGCTTGCGGCTATGGCGGCCGCCGAGCTGTCCCGCTGAGCGTCGGCCTGGCCAACGAGCGAAAAGTCCCAGGGGGGAACGTTGTCCTCGGGAAGGTGGTTGAGGAAATAGTCCGCGCATCGGACCGCGGTATCGAGTAGCTCGCGAGCCCCCGTCAGTCGGAAGCAGCGGGCAAACCCATACAGGGCCCACGCCTGCCCCCGGCTCCAGCAGGACTCCGCCGAGGCCCCTTGATGGGTGCTCTCCCGCACGAACTGGCCCGTCGTCGGGTTGAACACCGCCTCGTGCACGGTGGAACCATCCTGCCGGACCAGGTACTTCTGGGACGTCACACAATGCTGCCACCCCACGTGCCAGAGGTCTTCAGCGGCCTGACCGGGCGTCTCATATCCCCACTTTTCGACCATTGGGTCCTGTGGGAGGGCGTCCCGCTTGCGCAACCAATGGGCGGCAACGAATAGGATCGGGACGTTCATCATGATGTCGATGAAGAGGCTGTGCGGCCCAACAAAGGAGGCGATGTATCCGCCCGCCTTCTGGAACCGCTGGCGCAGCGCCATCGCTGCCACGGCCACGTCGTCCATCAAGCTCGGTTCGCGACACAGCTCGTACCAGCGCGCATAACTGGACAGGAAGATGAACCCAAGATCATGCACGGTCGTGTCGTGCTTTCGTTCTTCGAGCGGCCGCGTGTAGCGTTTCGCCTCTTCCCCCCAGCCTCCCTCACCGGCAAGGGCGAACAGCCACATCATCCCGGGCAGGAATCCGTCACACCACCGCGTCCACAGCTCCCCCTCGGCCCCCCACCTGCCGTTCACCGTGTACATGGGGTAATAGCCAGGGTGGCGTTGGATAAGCTCGCGTACCTGCTCCTGGCTGAACTGCCAGGCGCGGTCCAGATCCGTCCGACTCATACCGGTTTCGCCGGCCATTGCACCGTACTCTGGGGAGAGATCGCCTGTGCTGTGGAATTGTAGCCGCAGACCGGCGGCTCGCCGCTCGGACAAGGGGAATGGTCGCCTTTCAGCGCTGCGCGCAGAACGGCGGTAAACTGCGCACCGGAGCCAACTTCACGCTGGCGCACCGGCCGGTTTCCCAACTGACCTTGCCGGATGCGGCGAGCTAGTGCAACCTTGCAAGGAGCAAGCTAGAGTGCGGCCGACCGCAGGGAGGGTGGAAACGCGGCAATCAACGGCTGTTGGGCCCCACGTCACGATGGGCTAAAACGGGTGCTGGGCCAGGGTGTGAACGCAAGAGCTCACCTGCCGGAAACAGGTTTTATCGTCGCCGTCCGACAAGCTCCCGGAACCTAGTAAGACCAGGGTGGCACGGCATGTCCGAGCGGAAGCGAGTGCTCATTACAGGTGCAAGCGGTAACTTGGGCAGCAAGTTGAGCGAGCATCTCCGCGACAGGTATGATCTGATCCTTCTAGACAAAGATCCGAGGGGCAACCCGAACATCGTCCAGGCAGACCTGTCCCAATGGGATCCGGCCTGGGTTCGGCACTTCGATGGCGTGGATGCCGTCGTGCACCTGGCAGCCAACCCAACCGCGTACGCGCGGTGGGAAGAACTGATTGGGCCCAACATCGACGCCGTGATCTATGTGTTTGAGGCATGCGCCCGAAATGGGGTGAAACGTGTCGTGTACGCGAGCTCGAACCACGTCATGGGAGGCTATGCGGAGCTGCAGAACCCCTACTGGCTCACTCCGGATCTACCGCCCCGGCCCGGGCTCCGGTACGTTGCCGGAGGGGAGCTCCGCGACAGCACCGCTTACGGCGCATGTAAGCTTTTCGGCGAGCGGGTGGGGAAGTGCTATGCCGACATGCACGGGCTCTCGGTTATCGCTGTGCGGATCGGCTGGGTGCGCAAAGGGGAGAATCGGCCGGAAGATCTGCCGCCGGAACGGGGCCCCTGGTTCCGGATGATGTGGCTGAGCAATCGCGACTTTTGCCAGCTCATGGAACGGGCGATCGAAGCGGACCTGTCCATTCGATTTGCGGTAGTAAACGGGATGTCGAAGAACCTGGGCTCGCGCTGGGATCTGACCTCAACGCGCGAATTGTTGGGATACGAACCCCAGGACGATGTGACGAACATCGGCGACGTGCGCGCCACCTGAACGTTGTGGAGAACGCTTCCGCGATTCGCATGTACGCAGCCGCTCATCTGTCGGCGGAGTCGGGCGGAGGTCGCCTCTTCCCCGGCTGGTGCTGCGGTTCCTCCTTGCTCCGCCCCGCTCTCCACGTCGCTCCTTCATCGCCATTGACAGGGATTAGCGAGAACCGATAATCAACCCGGCCCACCGGATGGGCGAGAGGTCTGCATCCGTGCGGCGCTGTGATTGGAGCAGTTCGGATGGACAAGGCGCGTCCGGTCCTTCGACCCCGGTACCTCTGTCTTGTCGTCGGCGTGGCGGTTGTGGTCGGACTCGGCTGCAGTTCCGGCCGGGTGGTTCGCTTGAGCGACGAGACGTTACCTCCGCCGCCACTTCCTACAACGATGACCGTGCGCGGGCAATCTCCTGAATACGGCTACAGCTCGATCCCCCCGGACGAAGGACAACCTCCTCTGCTCGACTTCGACTCCTCCGCGCCGGCGGCTCAGCCCGGTGCCGATCTTGCTCCCCCCGCACCGCCCTCTGCACAACCCTGGTCCCTGCCCGGCCAAGAGCCTCCCTGGCACCGCTGGGCGATGAATCTGTTCCGCCCTGTACCGTGCGGTACAGCCGCCCCGAGCTTCGACGGCCAGTGCCCGACGGGCACGTACCCGATCGAGTACGTCCCGTTCGCCAATACGTGGGCATTTGCGTACTACGACGGTTTCGACCTGCCGGAGGGTGGCTTTCGGAACGCTGCCCGATTGGGGGTGAACTGGGGATTCCCCCTGTTCAGCGACTATGTCGGGTTCGGGGGTCAGATTGGGGGGTCTGGATCAGTCACGGAGGATCAGGAGCAGGTCTTCGTCACGGCCGGCCTGTTCTGGCGGGGTGACATGCAGTACGGCTCGGCGTGGAACGTGGGCGCCGTGTTTGACTTCATGCACGATGGGCTTTTGGAAACGCAGGTAACCCAGGTAAGAGGGCAAATTAGTTACGTGGCTGATTTTCGTAACGAATTCGGAGTGTGGGGAGCCGGGCGGACTTCGGATGACATTACGGTCAGTAATCGGGTTGCCGAGCCTGTCGGTCAGGTAAATCTTTTCTGGCGTCACCTTTGGACCGTCGGCCTGGACACAACGGTCTGGGTTGGCTGGCGAGATGGCCAGAGCAAAGCCGATGAAAGCAACGACGCGTCTGGGGCCGCCATCGGAGCCCGCGTCTACTACCCTCTGACGGAAAGCTGGGCCCTTGCCGCCGGCGGCCACAACGCGTTCGACTCAGACACATGGAACGTATGGGGGGGAGTGGAGTTTAGCTTCGGTGGTCTGGCGCGACCACGATTCCTCGGGCAGTATCGTCACGCTCCGCTTCTGCCCGTGGCAGACAACAGCACGATGACGCTCGCCATCGAACCACGCTAAGTCCTCCCCCCGCCAGCAATGCCGCGGTTCCGGGCGCGGCACGGACGCGGCAACGAGACGTGAAGCTGGTCTGGAGAGCCATATGAGACGGTTTTGGTCCTTGATCGCCGTTGTCGCAATCGCCTTCACGGGCTTTGCCTCGGGCGTGGTCGTAACCCTCCGCTACCTGGCCGCCGCGGCCCCCCCTGTGCCCCCACAGCCGGTTCCGACAACCCGACTGCCGGCACCGCAACCGCTGGTCGCAGAGGGAGGAGAATACGAGGACTCGCCGTGCGACTCAGAAATTGATCCTGTGGCTGACAGCGAAAATCCAAGCACCGACGACCTCGCCGCAGAACTCGCCCCGTCGGCCGCCCCGATTTTCGTCAGCGATCGATCCGAACTGGGGGCGGGCCCGTCGCCTGACCACAACAGCCCTACTAACACGCCCGTTCCATCGGTTGCCTTTGCAGCCGATCATCGCGTGGCTGTGTTCGATGTGCACGAGCGACGCGCCGAAGAGATCCTGCCGCTCATCCGGCTCACCCGCGTGACCGCAGCGGTTGACGAGCTGACCAACAAGTTGGTCGTTTCGGGAACCAGCGAGCAGTTGGATGCCGTAGCCTTTCTGTTGAACGAGCTGGACGTCCGTGCTCCTGCATCGGACGATTCGCCTCGCGTGGCCGACCGCTCCGGCAGCAACGACACCGTGCTGCGGCTCTACCACTGGCCAAGCTCCCAGCTCCCGAAACTGCATGCCCGCATCGCAGAAATGACGGGCGTCCAATTGGCAAGCGATGGTGAGATCGTGGCGGTCTACGCCACCCCCGCACAACACCGCGAACTCGAGCAACTTCTTCAATCTCACATCATCCCGGACAAGGCGGCACCGGCGGTGGAGAGCAGTGGGGTAAACAAGGCCGACAACCATGCCCCCAAACCGACAGCCGCCTCCCAAACCGTTGCGTCCGCCTCCATCGACACGGACGCGATAGCTGAGGGCAACGACCCCAGGATCGTCGTCACCGCGGCGCCAGTATCGGACAACCAAGCGGAGCAGCCGGCGGACGCTAAAGCGGACGTACCGGTCGCCATTGCGTCTTACCGGATCGCGTCCGCCTACCTCGCTCAGGACGACCTCGGGGAGGTCGCCAAGAAGAACAAATGCGTGGCCGCGTTGCGCAAATGGCTGGGACGACTTGCTGCGGGACGGTTCACCGCAAACGAAGTCGATGCTTGCATTCAGCTTTTGCTCGGGCTGGGCTTGATCGCACCGGCGGAGAATCGCCAGCTTGCCGTGAACGGCGACAACGGCGGTGTTCGGTTCTACGTCAACCAACAGGGCGAAGTCGTCGAGAGTGGCTCAGGCGGCGCCCAGGGCATCCAGCAGGTTCTGCTCCGTCCAGCCACGGCGGGCCGCCTCCTGGTTCGGTTGGCCAGCGCCAATGAGGAAGAAGGCGTCTCGGCCGAAGTAGGCAAAGCGGAAGCAGCCGTGGCTCTCGTGCCCTCCCCGAAAGACGATTCGAACCAGCCCGACGTGCTGCTGATCGTTCGGCCTGTGCCCCCGCATGCGGCACAATCCGACTCCGTAACTCGGAGGTGACCGTCCTCACCGCCCGCGCAGAACCGGCTTTGGCTGACCAAACAGTCTGCATTAGGGCCCCCTCTTTGAGGGGGCTTTGGCATGCGCATTCGGCCAGAGAGTTCCCTCCCCCACAGCCGGGCAACCCGGGGCCACCGGCAAGAGACGGGGACCATCGCCACAACGCCGTCTGCGAGTAAGTAACTATCCCGAGCCCAGAGGGAACGAGAACCGACCCCGGGCGGGTTCACCGACCAACCGGGCGAATCGGGAACTTAGCGCCCCCCGGGTCGAAGCAGGCACCCTTTTCGCCTCAGCTCACCCGCCCGCCACCGGCGGGAAGATGGACACGGTCTGACCGTCCTGAAGCGGAGTATCAAGTTCGGGGCAGTGCTCGCCATCAACCATGACCAGCCGAGCAGCAGACTGAGGAATCCCGAGTCTTTCTACAAGCTGACGGACCGTCGCCCCGTCCGGCAGCTCGACCTCCGCCTTTCCCCCTGTAGCGTCTGGGGGCAAGTACTTCCGCAACGTGGCAAAAAGCTTCACGGTCACCTTCAACCGTCTTTCCTCCAGTTTGCTCCGCCGCTAGCCGCACTCGCTCCACAGTCCGGCTACGGACCAGTGCCGCGGTCCAGCCGTGAGGACGGGACCGACTACGGGCCGACCAGCGTGGGAGTGAGCGTGGCACGGGGGAAGGAACCGCGGCAAGCCGTCAGCGAGAGCTCACTTTCCAAACACCTTGCGGAACGTTTCCGCCAGGACCCGATGATGGGGGCCCTTGTCGCGTTCGCTGTCCGGCTGCACATTCCCAGGCCGGTAACCTGCATCCTCCGAAGGCACCGGCAAAACCGTCTTCTCGAGCAGAATCTTCGCCACCCCTAACGCAGCGTAGGGACGGCGCAAGTCAAGGGGATGCGACTCCTTCAGGTATGCCTTCCACGGTCCAAGCTGCACCTTGGTCTGAATAATCCCCTTTACCATGCCGATGTCCGCAAGGTGTGCTACGTCGGAAGTGGGGCCCAGGATAATCGCGCCGACCATCCGATCGCCGTCAAAGACATACTTCCGGTAGACCGGCCGAGCCGGATTGGACAGGCGGACGCTATCTTCGTCACCGGCCCATCGCCCGAAGCTGGCCGCGTGCAATCCGCAGACATCGAGGACGTTCATGGATAGGGAACCTTCATAGACCACCTCCTGCCCGGCCATGTTTGCCCCCGCCACGCGGCCATGCTCGATGGCCGTGGGCTGGATCGCGTGGATTCCTCGCCCACCGAGAAGATCGATCCCCTCCGCACAATCCCCGGCAGCATAGATGAACGGAAAGTTCGTCTGCAGCCGCTCATTGACGAGCACCCCCTCGTTGATCTCGATGCCGCTGTCCCGCAAGAACTCCACATTGGGCCGAACGCCTGTAGCCACGACCACACAATCGGCGTCCAGAGCCGAACCGTCGGACAGACGCACGCGCAGAGCGTTGTCGATCTGCTCGATCCGTTCCGCCTGAACGCCGCAGCGAACCCGCACGCCCCGATCGGCCAACCATCGTTCGACCAAACCGGCTGCCTCCCGATCCAACATGCGGGGCAGCACATGCTCCTGAAGTTCGATCACGGTCAAGTCGCAACGTCGTTTATACAGGGCGTTCAGGACGATGAATCCGATGAATCCGGCGCCGAGAAAGACGACCCGTTTGCCCGGCCCGGTGAGTTCGATCAAGCGACGCGCATCCTCCAGGGTCCACAGGGTGGTGACGCCTGGCAGGTCGAGCCCATCGATGGGGGGACGAGCCGGGCTCGATCCCGTGGCAATCAGCAGGTTGTCGAACTGCAGAGTAGAGCCGTCGTCAAGCTGAACGGTTCGCTCGTTCGGATTCACGCGGACCACACGCTTACCAAAGTGGGGGGTAACGCCGAACCGTTTCAGGGTTGCATCGTCTGCGGTCAGGACATGGTCCTCCCCCACCTCACCGCAGATGTAGTAAGGCAGCACCATGCGCGCGTATGCAGGCTCGTCGCAAACGAGATGAATCTCACTTCCTTCCGGTTGAAACCTACGAATCGCTTCGATGGCGTGCATGCCGGCAGGGCCAGCACCAATGATCACATGTCTTTGGGCCATGTCCTCTCCCCCGATCCGCCGCAGCGTTTCGATGAACTAGCCTGCACGCAACTTGTCGAGCCCGAGCTCAGCGAGTTTCTCCGCACTCGGCTCACCCTGCTCAGTCCACCCCCGGAGCCGGTAGTACTCGGGGAGCATTTCGTGCAATCGATTGACTTCTCCCTTGGAAGGTCCGTACGGAATCGGTTCCTTCAGCAGCCGCTCGGGTAATGTATCATCCGCGCCGGTAAAGCCCGCTCGAAGCAACCAAAGACGCTCCAGATTGAAGATCCGTTCGCCCGCCTTTAGCAGATCGTCCAGGGTGTAGTCCACCCCGGTGGCTGCATTCAGCAGGGGCAACAGATCGTCCAGTTCCGAACCGAAGCCAACAAACAAGCAGATGCCACTGGCGTCGATGGCGCCGGTTGAGTCCTGAAGCTTCTTCTGGAGTTCCGCTTTCCCCTTGGTCGCGTGCGGGTCCATCTTGTACGGAACGCCCAGGATCTCCGCCTTCACCGAGTAGCCTTTCAGGTGGCATCCCCCTCGGTTCGACGTGGCGTAGCCAAGGCCCATCCCCTGAATCGCCCGAGCGTCGTAGGCAGGGAACTCCATCCCTTTGGAGCCCATGAACAGCTCCGGGTGGCCGAACTTCTCACATAACCGCTTAGCCCCCTCGGCAAGTTCCTTTCCGAACCCCCGTCTGAGGGCGGTCGCTTCGGTCATTGCCACCAGGGCATCCGCAGAACCGAACGGCAGGGGCATTCCGGTGATCTGGTCGTCGATATAGCCTTTCTCGTACATCTCCATCGCCGCGGCCAGCGTAGCACCGAAGCTGATGGGATCCATGCCATAGTCGTTGCACAGGAAGCTTGCCTTAATCACCGCGTCCATGTCGTCCACGTTCGTATCGCACCCCAGAGCCCAGATGTTCTCGTACTCGGGGCCTTCTCCGGCCAGATTCCAGTTCCGCGGTGAGGTCGTCACCGCGTGCCGGACCTTTCCCCCTTCGGAAACATGCGTGACCCGGCCACAGGCGATGGTGCACGCGAAGCAGGCTTTGTTCCGGATCGTGTACTCGGCCTTCAGTGTCTCGCCGCTGATCTTCTCGGCGTCCGAACCGGTCTCGTCGGGCTTCATCCGGGCGAGCTGCCAGTTCTTGGTAGGCAGGGCGCCGGACTCATTGATCACGTGGACCAGAACCGCGGTACCGAACTGAGGCAGGCCCTCGGAGGTAACGGGGCTTTCGCGCAGCCGGCGGCGAAACTGCCACTGGGCCTCCATCCAATCCCGTGGCCGCGCAATCGGCACTCCCCCTGTCCCCCACACCGCGACGGCTTTCAGATTCTTTGCCCCCATCACTGCCCCGACGCCGTTGCGGCCGGCGGCGCGGTGTAAGTCGTTCATGATCGCTGCGAAACGGACCAGATTCTCGCCCGCCTGGCCGATCGACGCAATTCGAACCTCCGGCAGGCCGACCTCGTCCCGAATCTTTTCCTCCGTTTCCCACACCCCTTTGCCCCAGAGGTGCCGCGCCGGACGGATCGTGACCTGGTCATCACAGATAAGCAGGTAGACCGGTTCCGGGGCGCGTCCTTCGACGATGAGCATGTCATAACCGGCAAACTTCAGAGCCGGCCCCCAATGACCACCGGAGTTCGATGTGGTGATCGTGCCGTTCAAGGGGGCCTTGGTCACGACCATGTAGCGGGCACCGCAGGATGCGTTGGTGCCCGTGAGCGGCCCGGTGGCGAAGATGAGCTTGTTTTCGGGGGCAAAAGGGTCGACCCGTGGATCCACCTCCTCGAAGAAGTACCTCGCACCCAGGCCCCGCCCACCGATGAAGTCCCGAGCCCAGTCGGTTCGAAGAGGCTCTACCCGGATCTCGCCACGGGACAGGTCCACCCGGAGCACTCTACCGGTCCATCCGCCGCTCATCGCATGGCCCCCGAAGCTGCGTCCGTTCGCGGTTCAGGCCAACCCCTGGAGCATCTCCTGGAACCGGGCCGACACCTGGCTGGCCAACCGCGCGGTCCACTCCTGACCGTTGGAGCTGTCCGCCACGGTGATGCACTCGGTGGGGCAAGCCATCGCACAAGCAGGCTCACCGCCGCACAGGTCGCACTTCGTCGCCTTGTGCGTGGAAGGCGACAGATAGGCCGTGCCGAAGGGACAGGCGATCACACACAGCGCGCACCCGACGCAGGCGTCCTCCAGCACAACCTTGGCCCCCGTCACCGGGTTCACCCCGATCGCGTTCACCGGACAGACGGTCATACACCACGCTTCATTGCACTGAAAACAGGTGTAAGGCGTGTAAGCTGCCTGCTCGTCGAAGATGAACACTTTGATCAACGAAGCCGACGGCTGGAACTGTCCGGTCTGAACCCAGGAACATGCGAGCTCGCACTGCATACACCCGGTGCATTTGTCCGGATCGATCCGCAAAGCGGTGGCCATGAGGACTCACTCCGTCTTCCCAGATTCTTCACTCGGTTCACTTGCCTCGGTCGCTTCCGGTTCGGGCAGCACCCGAATGATTTCGGTGAACTGGGCCCAGTACCGCCCGTCCACCAGTTTAAGCCAAAGTCGCATGCTTCTGCACTGGGCGCACTCGTAGCCCGTCAGGCCATGTTCCATAGGCCCCGAGTATCCACAGTCCACGCAGCGTCCGAGCACCTGCTTCTTCTTGTTCTTCTCCAGATCGTGATACGACGGGATCGAACCGATCATAGGGCCGAAACTCCCCAAAAACTGGGCCAGCGGACTGGTATTCTACACGAAGCCACCGGGAAACGGCGGGCGGCCGCGGCGTGCGCGACGCCGCAAAGGCGGCCCAGCTTGGGCCGGCTAAGGCCCGGAGAACGATGGCTTCGGGTGAAGCGATCATGATCCACCGGCCGGCGGCGTACCCACGCACTCGACGAGCTGCTCGCGCAACGTGGCCGCGTCGGCTGGACGCTCAAAACAGCGCGTCCCAAGACACACCGTCACCGCGACCGGACGGGACCCGTCCAGCAGTCCGCCGATCCCCGCCGTTGCTGCCATATCGGCCGACCAGCGACAGACCTTCCAGGGCAGGTACACCTCCTGCCAGACGGTTCGCAAAGCGGTCGAGAGGGGGAGCGACGAGTCGACCGGTGGATCGAACGAGATCTGGGCGGGCGGCGCCTGGGCAAAACACGCCGTAAGCAAGGTCGACAGACACCCGATGGGCTCGGTGCGAACGGCGTGAGCCACATTCCTCCAGGACAGTTCGAATAGCTCCTGTAACTCTCCGCCGGGGTTCAACCAGCCTAACCGGCCAAGAACGCAGAGCCACAACGCCGTAGCGGACGGGGTAGCGGAGTCGTGGAGCTCGGCAAGGTCGGGCACCGGTACGTCGTGTTCCGAAGAGACGTACGCCCAAACCCCACGAGCACGCTCGAACCTCCGTCGCGCTGCACCGCAGAGCATACCGGCCCGATGGAGCCATTCCTGACCAGCACCGGCCTCGTAGAGCGTCAGGAACGCGCCGGCAACCGCTGCATAGTCATCCAGGAAAGCCGGGCCCGACGACTTTCCCCTACACCAGCTATGGGCCAGAGCTATCGTGCCGTTGGGCGCGGACTCGTCCGTCAACGTGTCCCAGAGAAAAGTCGCTGCTTCGACAGCCACGTCAAGGTACTGGGCGCGTTGGAGAATCAGAGCGGCTCGAGCAAGGGCGTCGATCGTCAGGCCGTTCCATGAGGCCACCACCTTATCATCCCGCTCCGGAGCGACGCGTTGCTGACGAGCAGCAAAAAGCTTCGCCCTCACGCGCGCCGCCAGGTCACGGACAGCCTCGACGGAAACCCCCAGCGTCTGCGCGGCCTGCTCCAGCGATAGGTTCCGGTACAGAACAATTCTCCCCTCCCAGTTGCCGTGCTCGGAAGCACCGTACACGAGCTCGGCTACTCGGAGCTCGTCGTCGTCGAGGATCTCCCTCAGCTCCCCCCACGTCCAGACGTAATACTTTCCTTCTTCCCCCTCAGAGTCGGCATCCTGCGCTGCGGCGAACGCCCCCTCAGGTAACCGCATCTCGCGGATGAGATAGTCCGCGATGCCCTCGGCCACCTCCGTGTACCGCGCCGAACGAGTCAGCACGTACGCTTCGGCATAGAGCGCCAACAGAAGGGCATTGTCGTAGAGCATCTTTTCGAAGTGGGGCACCAACCAGCGGACGTCGGTCGAGTAACGGTGAAAGCCCCCTCCAATCTGGTCGTACATCCCACCGTCGGCCATCGCATTGAGGGTATGGGTCGCCATCGAGATGGCGGTGCTGTTGCCGGTCCGTGCACCGTACCAGAGACAGGCATGTAAGGGGGCGGTGCGAGGGAATTTCGGAGCACCACCGAACCCACCGTAGCGGTCGTCGTAGACCGCTTCCAACCGCGACACTACGTCGGCCAGCAAACCCCAGGCGTCAAGCTCGCCG
>JALSID010000254.1 GCA_026981825.1 Planctomycetota bacterium | reverse complement strand
GCCACGACGTCTGTCCCGAAGCGGCCGCCTGCTGGGCAGCCTACCATGAGTTGCTCCGCTGCGGTTTTCTGCAGCGCAACGACCTGGTTGTCCTGTTGAACACGGCCACCGGGTTGAAATACAACCATTTGGACGAGCTCCCCAACCTGGAGACGTTGGATCCGGAGGATGTCGATTGGGACGATTTGGATCGAACGATCCTGCGCGAACATTGAACCGGCATCGGCTGCTGTACTGGCTGTGCGTCGGAGAGCCGGTTCCGCCGGAAGGGGTGGACCTGCACGCCCAGGCGGAGCAGGTCGAGTTGCCTCCGTATGACACCTGGCTGCCGCTGCGACCGCTGGTCCCGCGGTCCTCGGAGGCAGCTTGGGTGCGGCAGGCGTTGCAGCAAGTCTCGGTCGGACAGCTTCTGCCCGAGCTCAAGGACGAGCTGCAGGGGTACGCGGTGTTGTCTGGAGTGTACCAGGTGAACGATTTCCTCGACGAAGCGCACCGGTGTGCGCAGAAAGCCGACAATCGTGACGGCGCCTACTGGCACGCGATCATGCACCGCCGGGAACCGGACTACAGCAATTCACGTTACTGGTACCGCCGGGTGGGGGATCATCCCCTATTTGGCCCCCTGGGCGAGGCTGCCGATCGGCTTCTTCGGTCGCGCTCTGTGCGGTTGCCCACCGCGGTGCTGGACGCCCGGGGTCGCTGGGATCCCTTCGGGTTCGTCAGTCTCTGTGCACGGCTGGAGCGCGAGGAAGCAATCCGGCCGGATTCGGAGTTAGTGGCGGTTGCCAGGGAGCTGCAGGCTCTGGAGATGAAGCTGCTCCTGGCCTGGACGGTCGAGCAGGCGGTGTGAGAAGCTGGTGGGGAGGGTCTTAAGTGCGCTGCCGGCCGTCTAAACGCTGCTCATGCTTGCTCTTGTCCGATGTCGGTGCTGTCTCGACTGCCTTCATCGCCTCGGTTGGTCGGGTTCCTTCGTCCTGGCCCGCTTGGAGGACCAGCCGTAGCACGTCGCGTGTACGGAGAATTCCCACCAGGGTGCCGTCGTCGGCGGTGACCGGAATGAGGTCGTCCTTGACGCCGCGGATGGAGTGCCAGACGTCGCGGAGCGGCGTATCGGGCTTCAGGACGAGGGGGGGACTGACGGCGAGGTCGTCGGCGCGCACCAGGTCGCCGAGGTCGGGGTCGAAGAGGACGTCTTTGAGGTCGTCGTAGCGAATCAGGCCGACGAGTCTGTTCTGGCTGTCCACCACCGGAAAGGTGTTCTGGTGGCTTTCGTGGAGCGTGTGAACGATCTCGTCGAAGCTCGCGGCGACGGGCAGCGCGCGGAACGTCCGACGCATGAGTTCTCGGATCGGCACGTTTGCGGCGGCCACCACCTGTTTCCTCAGTCCGATGGCTTCCATGGCACGCCTGCCGAGGCTGCGCAGTTCGTCCACCGGCGTGGTAGTTACGTGCCGGATAGCGTGGGCAACCGGGACCTCACCGGCGCGCACAACCGCCAGCTTCGTCAGGATCGGGCCGACGAGTTCGAAAACGATCACCGTGCCCAGGATTACGGTTTTGGCCTGGGCAGCGAGTTCTTGCAGCCCATCGATCCCGGCAGTGCGTTCGGAGGCGATTCCGACCAGCGCCAACGCGGTGCCGGCCTGGGCGAGCAGCGCCAGGCCCAGCCAGCGTCGCACGTTGCGGTCGCAGCCGGCGGCGCCGGCGCCCAGGCGAGCCCCCGCGTACTTGCCCGCCGAGCGCAGGCCAATGTATGCGACGCCCAACAGTCCTGCTTGGACGAGCGCCCGGATGTCCATCTCGGCACCGTGTGTCACAAAGAAAATGACGCACAGCAGCCCGGTGAGATGTTTCACTTCGTTCACCAGGGAACCGGCCTCCTCGGTGGTATTCGTGACCGTTGCTCCCATGGTGAAGAAGGTGAGCAGATAGGGCATCTCGAAGTGGGAAGCGAGTCCGAGGGTACCGAGAGTGATGGCGATGAGTAGCACGAACCAGTGGGTGTGATGGACAAGCCCGGAGAAAAACGTGACCAGCAATCCGGCGAGCACCCCGAGCAGAAGGGAACCGGCGATATCGCGCACGAAGAGCAGGAGTTCCCAGGCGAGTCGTGAGCCTGCCGTGTCGTTGTCGGCAAAAAACAGCAGTGCGGTCAACACCAGCTCGAAAGCGAGCAAGCAAACCAGGTTGTTGAGCACGATGAGCGTAATGGCGTACTCCGTAACGGGTCCTTCCGATTCGGCCTCTTGCAGGACGAGCATGGTGGTTGCCGGTGCGGTTGCTACCGCAAGCACCCCGAGCAGGAGCCCGAGCTTCCAGTCGGCGCCGGCCAGGAGGGTCATCCCTATGGTCACGATACCTGCAGTGACCAGGATTTCGCTGGGCGAGATGCG
>JALSID010000253.1 GCA_026981825.1 Planctomycetota bacterium | reverse complement strand
CCTTTCGGCGGCCGGGATCGTGGTGCTGTTATGTACCCTGTTATCGATGAACGCTCTGGCAATCTATCTCCGTCAGCGATTCCGACGACGGCTTGGTAGCACGTAGCGGGTGGACTGGGAAGATGGCAACGCCCCGAGAGGCCACGAAAACGACGCCGCAAGACCTTAGACCAGAGGTCAGGGCAACGGACAGGTCGGCCCTGAAACGGCCCGATGGAGAGCAGGGACCGGCAAAAATCGAAACGCGTGACCTGTCCTTTTACTACGGGCGGAGGCAAGTCCTCTACAACATTTCGCTCAAGATCCCGGGGCGCGCTGTTACGGCGATTATCGGCCCCTCAGGATGTGGCAAAAGCACCTTGCTCCGCACGATGAATCGAATGAATGAGCTGATCCCGGGCACCCGTATCGAAGGCACCGTCTACCTGGACGGCGTAGACATCTACTCCGACCGCGTCGACCCCGTCGTCCTACGTGGCCGGGTCGGCATGGTGTTCCAGAAGCCGAATCCGTTCCCAAAATCGATCTTCGAGAATGTGGCCTTTGGCCCCCGCGTCAGCGGCATTCGAGACAAAGGGACGCTTCGCGAGATCGTCGAACAAGCGCTCCGCAAAGCAGCCCTCTGGGAAGAGGTGAAGGACCGTTTGCACGAGAACGCGTACGGGCTTTCCGGAGGGCAGCAGCAAAGGCTCTGCATCGCACGCGCCCTCGCCAATAACCCGGAAGTGCTCCTGATGGATGAGCCCTGCTCGGCACTCGATCCGGCAGCCACCGCTCGGATCGAGGACCTGATCTTCGAACTGCGCGAGCATTACACAATCGTTATCGTGACCCATAATATGCAGCAGGCTGCGCGAGTCAGCGACTGGACCGCGTTCCTGTACAACGGCCGTCTCATCGAGTACGCGGCTACCGACATGCTCTTCACAAGCCCGCAGAAAAAGGAAACAGAGGACTACATCACCGGCCGATTCGGCTAACCTCCGAACCTCGGTACGGATAGAGCCATGACCATCCATCTTGCGCGCGACATGGAGATGCTGCACAATCACATCGTGGAGATGTGTCGTCTCGTTGAACAGGCCATTCACGAAGCCGTCGATCTCCTCGATGCTCCTGACGTCGAACGGGCGCGGCAGCTTGCCCAACACGACGACGTGATCGATGAGTGGGACGTCCGGATCGAGGAGGAGTGTCTGAAGGTACTGGCGCTCCACCAACCGGTCGCGATCGACCTCCGTCGCATCGCCACCGTGCTGAAACTCACCGGAGAACTCGAACGCGTGGCCGACCTGGCGGTGAACATCGCCGAACGGGCAGCGGGCCTGCTGGACGGCCCGCGAATCGAGGTACCCCCAAAGCTGGACGAGATGGCGCACCTGGCCGTTGACATGCTCCACGACTCCATCGACGCCTACGTCCAGCTCAACGACCAGCTCGCCCTGGACGTGATCAAACGCGACGAAAAAGTCGACCGCCTCAATCGTGAAATCATCGATGAGCTACGCGCCGTGATGAAGTCCTCACCAGACCTGGTCGATCCCGCGCTGCATCTGTTCTCCGCAAGCCGACATGTCGAGCGGGTCGCCGACCACGCCACGAACATCGCCGAAGATGTGGTCTACCTCGTGAAGGGGGAAATCATTCGCCACCAGCCGGCCCTGAAATGACCATCCGGACCCAGCAGATCAAGCCGGTCGCCTCAGCTTGCAAGAGTGCCGAAGCCGGGAGTCGAACCCGGACGGGCTTAACGCCCACTAGGTCCTGAACCTAGCGCGTCTGCCAATTCCGCCACTTCGGCATCCAACGCATCCGCTCAGGCGTCAAACTGGGGAGCCTGGATTCGAACCAGGACAAGCAGATCCAGAGTCTGCTGTGCTACCGTTACACCACTCCCCAATAGTCACTTTAGGGTATGCGGCGTATCGCCCAATTGTCAACGGGGGTCCCGCCCCCACACGGCCGCCGAAGCAACCGGGACATCCCTTCCATTTGACCGTTCTCCTACTGGCGCGTTCCCGCGATCATCAGCGCAGAGCGAGAAGGCAAAGTAAGCCGGCGAGCCAGGGGACAACCAACAGGGTCAAATTGTCGTCTACCGGCGCCGTGCGTGGCCCCTCCACAGCGGCCGTGAGCGGCACCGCCACGAGGACCACGGACCAGGACAGGTGGAACAACAGACCGAAGCTGATCCAGACCGCTCCCGCACACGCCGCACTGACCAACAGGACGGCGCCAGAGCTGGCACTTCGCCGACGCAGCTCACCGGCAATCGGGTCCACGATCGCCGCCGCAAAAAACACCGGATAGGCTAACTGCCTGGCCACGCCACGGGGAAGGAACTCGCCAAACAGCAGCACAATCAACCCCCCGATGATTGACCAGGCCGCACCGGA
>JALSID010000252.1 GCA_026981825.1 Planctomycetota bacterium | reverse complement strand
GGCCAGCCGGAAACAACCGACGGCCCACTCGAGGTACGTGGGCCAGTCCACACGCCTCAGCGGTAGGCCCTCCCGCAATGCGGGCTCGTCAATCTGAATCACCCGGATTCCTTGGCGTTCGAGCTGTTCCACTTCGTCCCTGATCGCCAGTGCGATTTGGCGGCACGTCTCCTCGCGGGGCTGGTCGTCCCGAACGAACGACCACTGCAACATGGTTACCGGCCCCGTGAGCATTCCCTTGACCGGGCGCCGGGTAAGCGATTGGGCAAACGTGGTCCACTCAACCGTCATCGGCCCGGTCCGGTAGACGTCGCCATAGATAATCGGCGGTTTGACGCAGCGGGAGCCGTAGCTCTGAACCCAACCATGCTTCGTAACCGCGAACCCCCCTAACTGCTCGGCGAAGTACTCGACCATATCGGCTCTTTCGAACTCACCGTGAACGAGTACGTCCAGACCGATCTCTTCCTGAAACCCGACACACTGCCGGATCTGCTCGCAGATGAACTCCTTGTACGATTGCTCGTCACGCTGGCCATTACGGAATTCCCAGCGGGCTTTTCGTACCTCGGTCGTCTGGGGGAACGAACCGATTGTGGTGGTTGGTAAGAGGGGGAGTCGCAAGCGGGCGTGCTGCCGCGCACGTCGCTTCGGATAGGGCGAACGGCGGCGCATCATGTCGTCGGTGATCTGAGCAGCACGGGCCTTTACGTGCGGCCGATGGACGCGCTCGGAGACGAAACGGCTCTGCACCGCCCTGCGACTCGCCCGCAACTCCTCGAGAACGGCTTCCTCCCCCTCGTTGAGCGCGCGTGTCACCGCGACGACCTCTTCGAGCTTCTGCCTGGCAAAAGCAAGCCACCCGCGTAACTCATCATCCATCGATGTTTCCGCGTCGAGATCAACCGGAACGTGGAGCAACGAGCACGACGGGGCAATCATCACCCTCTCTGTACCAGCCCGTTCTAGCACCGGACGGAGCAGGCTCAGCACCCGATCCAGATCGGCTCGCCATACGTTTCGCCCGTTGATGACCCCGAGGGAAAGATGCATCGTTTCGGGAAGTTGGCTGAGAACCTCCCCAACCTGCGCCGGGGCACGCACGAGGTCCAGATGAACCCCGGCCACAGGCAAGGAGAGGACCATCGGTAGGTTATCTCGGAGCCCTTCAAAGTAGGTGGTCAGTAACAGCCTGACCGAGCACCGGCGCCCCAACCGGTCGTAGGCGCGCCGGTAAGCCGCTTGCTGGTCCGGTGCCAGGTCCAGCACCAGGCAAGGCTCATCTATCTGGACCCAGTCCGCGCCCGCAGCAGCCAGCTCGCCCAACACCTCCTCATACACGGCCACCACAGGATCGAGGAGACTCATCCGGTCGAATCCGCGCGTGCGGCTCTTTCCCAGCAACAGCAGCGACACGGGCCCGAGCAAGACCGGTCGAGCGGGTATGCCCAGCGCCCGAGCCTCCTGGAACTCCTCGACCACCTTGCGATGACTCAACGCAAGCGATTGCTCGGGATCGAACTCCGGCACGATGTAGTGGTAGTTCGTGTCAAACCATTTGGTCATCTCCATGGCAGGCAGCGGGGGCAGGGAGCCGTCTGGGGAGCCGGGCGTTCCCCTGGCCATCGCGAAATAGATATCCAGGTCGTCCGGGGGACCGATTGAGCGGTAACGGTCCGGGATCGCTCCCACCATGCACGCCGCGTCCAGAACGTGATCGTACAGGGAGAAATCGTTGACGGGGATGTGCTGGATGCCCACCTCACGCTGCAGCCGCCAGTTCCACTGGCGGATTCGCCGTGCAGCCTCGATCAGTTCCTCCCTGCTTGTTCTGCCCATCCAGTAGGATTCGAGAGCACGCTTCAGCTCACGACGGGGGCCAATCCTCGGAAAACCGAGATTTGTAGCCAGTGCCATGGGGGTTCCACTCCGGTTTCAGCGTCATCCTCGCTATAGCCGCCCTGCAACGGCCGTCAGCTTCCCGAGACCGCGCCTTCCGGCTGCGTGGAAGCATGGGGACGGGCCGGAAGTGGCAGCCGGTTGACCAATCGTTCGTGGATCTGCGTGTCGAGCCAAGTGCGTCGCTTAGCCGGTCCAAACAGCGGACGCACCCGATCACCGCGTGATTTTTGCAACGAGCGGCGGTGGGCGACGAGCTTTTGGATCCAGGATCGTGCCGGCGGCCACCAGCCCCGACCTTCCCCAACTTGCCAGCGCGGCTATTGTTCCGGCGGTGAGACAGTTGAGGCATGGGGTTCGGTCGGCTGCTGTTCCGGCGGCGGTCCCACCACGGCGGCGTTCAGAACTTCCAGCGGCAGCCTGGCCCACGTGTAGGGTAGAGGCCCCCATGCGTTGCTGTAGTAACCGGCACCGGCCTGCTTACTCATCAACCGCGCCGGTACCAGGCTGTCAT
>JALSID010000251.1 GCA_026981825.1 Planctomycetota bacterium | reverse complement strand
CCTTCCCCCCGACGCTAAGTAACGTCCCCGCGTGTCAACGGCTAGAGCCAGCGTCCAGTGCGTCTGTCCTGGTGCCACTGACCAGATCACCTTCCCTGTGTCGGCGTGTACCACTCCGAGCTCCTTCCAGGACCCAAATATGAGAAAAGGGGAGTCCGGGATAGCCGCCAGAGACAAGACTGCCTTAGGGGTTTTAGCCAGTCGTTGGAACCGACCGCTTCGGACATCGTAGATGAGGACCCCGCCCGGTGTGCCGACGGCGACGCGGCCACCTGAACCAAAGGCAACGCAGAACGGCACGTACAAAGAGGAGTGCACCCAACAGCTCATTCGTACGAGCGGTTTCCCGGTTGCTGCGTCCAGGACGGCCAGCTGCTGCGAGCCAGCAACAAGGAGGCGACGATGGGTTGGGTCGTGGGTCATAACCCACACTTCCCCGCTCTCGGGTAGCACATCGTTTGCGCGGCGCCGCCAGAGCAGTCGCAGCTCCGGCCAGCGGTACGCCGCTACGTCTGCCTCGCTCGCAGTGAAGAGCATTCCTTCGCTCAGATCCAGGCTGGCATAAGTGATGCTGCTTCTGGCAACTGGCAGCCTTTCCGGGACAGGCGATGCACGTAGCAAACATTCGGGCGCCAGCAAAAGATCAGGCACCAGGATCGCCACGCAGAAAAATGCGTTGGCGATCGTAGCAGCCACCGCGGTGCCCAAGAGCATTCGCTGCCACCACCTGCGCCAACACGGCGTGTTCATCCGGCTACCTCATGACGATGCCCAACGGAATCCCGGACAGGAAGATGATTCCCTAGTGGTCGGATTTCGTCAGCACGAATAACTGAAGAAGCCGGTTTGTCGACGGGTAAGTGCCCGTCAGGCCCGCCCACACAGCCCATAGTTGAAAGGCGACCAAGCCAAGCGTAAGGACCCTCCATGCCATTGCGCGCCCACCGAGCCAGCGCCCCGTGCCCAGTGACGCAGCGACGATCGCTATACCGGTCGCGAAGTGGCTTGCCATCACCGCATCCCTGGTGTACAGGGTTCCAGGAAAATCCAGTCGCCAGAGGCAGGCTTCCACTAAAAACCAGGCGCTTGCAAGAGCGCACGCGAGGCCGGGACCGTATTGCTCTTCCCCCCGCCGTTGAGTCCTGCGCAGAAGCAGCGTCGCTGACAGGCCCATCAGGAAATTGACCAGCATACCTAAAGGGAGAATCCAGCACGCGTGTTCGATCGGCATCAGCATCTCCAATCACGTTCTGCGATCCTGAGTCCAATCGGTCGCGGCTACCTCTTCCTGCCTTCCCATGCCTCGAGCTGCTCCCTGGTGAACATGTGACCATGCCAATCGATCCACTTGTTGTCAAAATAGAATACTTTACCGCCGATGTTGACCGTCACGAAGTTGTGGCGTGGCCCCACCTCGTAGCCGAACACAACGAACCACGGCCGCTTTCGCGTCCCTAGTCCAACGTAGACATCTGCAGGTGAGTCCGCGGTGGAGAGACCAAGCTGGGTAGTGGCGTATTCGTAAAGTGCCTCAGCCAATTCTCCGCAAGCCCCAGACATCCCCTGGTCGTTTTTGTCGAAGCATGAAAATGGGCCCCAAAGGAAGATGCTCTCCCAGCGAAGGTACATGCGGCCGAGCCTAAGTGCGTACAGATACAGCTTCCATAGTGTTTCTCTGTAGCCATACTCCTCGGCCGCTGCCAGCATGCGCTCGAGCTCCGGCGCGTCATGTGGCCAGGCCCCGAAAAACTCCCAGAAAAGGCCCGCCGAGTATGCCTTGGAGGAAAGTCCCCGAAAGAGAAGGGATTCCTGCCAGTATTTCATGTACCGGGCGTACAGCCCCTGCATAGCCTCCAGACGGCCCTCTGTGGCCTCCTTGCCTCCCCCAATGAAAAACCCAGGATCCGGCCCGAGCTTATCCCAGACGAGATTCACGAACTGATCGAAAGTCAGGGCCGGCCAGACTGACGGACCATCCTTGCCACCTTGTCGGGCCGGCATTTCGGAGAGGCCAGTGCGGTCCACGTATCCCACCGGTCGGTTCTTCGCGTACTGGTGGGTACTCGCCCTAGATAAGAGCCCAAGCGGGTCCGCGCTTAGGAACCGCCCAGTGTTGTGATCCTGGTCTCTGGCCCGCATCGACCACCGCGAGTCAACGCCAGCGGCGCCTGCCCCCGTAAACCCAAACCGTCGCCCTCCGCTGAAATCAGCCGGCTTGCTGGGAATACCGTAGCTATCAAAGTCGTGTCTCGCCGCGATCGTCCCATCCGCCTCCACCCACGCCCTCACCGAACCGATCAAGTCCCGCAACGCAAAATCCACCACCCCCGCGGCGTCCTCGCGCGCCAGGAGCGAATCGATCCCCGCCCCGTACAACCGACGGTCCGTCAGCACCGGCGTGATCCCGTCGGAAGTGTCCCCATCCGTGAA
>JALSID010000250.1 GCA_026981825.1 Planctomycetota bacterium | reverse complement strand
CCCACCGGAGAGTTCCCTTGCCCCCTTCTTCGACCACGCCCTTCCCTTCAACCTCGTCGTTACCGCACGATCCCTCCAACGGCTGGCGACCGAAAAACCGGAAATCTTCGACCGCCTCCGCGCTCTGCTGGACAGCGGTCGGTGCGAAATCGTTGGCGGTGAGTGGCAGGAGAGCCGCCATACGTTGCTGCCAACCGCCATCTTCCTGGAAAACCTGCACAGGGGAATGAACACCTACCGGAACCTCACCGGTACGGCCCCCCAGGCGTACGGGCGGCGCAGCTTCGGGCTCGCGAGCTATGTCCCCCAAATCCTCAATCGCATTAACGTCTACTACGCCCTTCACTTCTCGATGGATGGAGCGACCTTTCCAGAACATTACGAGCCCCGCATCCGCTGGGAAGGGCTTGCCACCAGCAGCGTCCAGGCACTGACACGGCTTCCCCACAACATGGCCGATCCCCGCGACGTGCTCGCCTACGGCCGTGCGGTCGCCCAAACGATCGCCTCCGACCACGTAGCAACCACCACGTGGGCATATGATCCGGCCGAACCATCCTTGCTGCCAGAGCTGGTCGCGCGCGTCGCCCGGCTCACCCCCGCCTTCGGACGCTGGTACACGCTGTCCGACTACTTCCAGACTACCGAGCCGGTCGACATGAGTGTACACCCGCCCGACGACGATTATCGCAGCACCTTCCTGCTCCTGGACCACCTCCGCCAGCACGAACACCCCGTCTCCCGCTATGCCCAGCAGTGGCGCACGTACAGTCGCTTCTTCACGCTCTGCGCCCTGGACGCCATCGCACACACACTCCGCTACCGGAAGCCGCCCGTACAAGACGAGATCGACATCTTCGCCATTTCGCGGCACCCCGAGACGCCGGAATCCCTGAGCCGCGTCGAAGAAGAGCGGATTTCGGCAATAACCCGCGTCCTCTGCAAGGACGTTCCAGGACGTCCTCCCGCACTTCTGGCCATCAACCCCTCCCCAGAGCCGGCGTGCGTCGCCATCCCGGATACAACAGACGAACTCGTTCGGTTGCGTCCCCTCGGACAGCCCTGCATACTCAACCCCGTGGAACGGCCAACAGAACCGGAGTTCTTGGGCGTGGCCGAGGTGCCCGCACTGGGCTACAGCGTCCTGCCCCAGGAGAAGCGGGCGGTCGATCTGCCCATTTCTCTGAGCGAATCCGACCAGATCCTGGAAATCGCATGGGGGCCATACACGGCCACAATCGACCGTGACACTGGCGCCCTTAGAGGTATCGGCCGCGCCGGTGAACGGTTTCCCCGGCTGGGAATCAGGCTCTGCGCGCGCGGCTTTCTGGCGGAAGCACCGAGCGAAAGCCAGGAACCCTACGTCGTCCCCACCCCAACCCATTGCTCGGCACGCATGGCTGCCCAACGCGTGCACGTGCTCCACAGCCGACCGGCGTTTGCAGAGATCGTCACCGAAGGGATCCTCGTCGGGGATCCTCCCCCAGAAGGCAGCCCGAGCGGTTTGCTGGCCAGATTCCGCCTCGCCTACCAGATCACAGCCGGATCCAATGTGCTACGGCTGGCGTGCGAATTCTGGGACGTGCAGTCCGACGTCTTTTCCGACGACTCTCCCTGGTCGCAGTACCTCGGCTTTACCCTAGCCTGGCCCGATCCAGCAACCGCGATCGTTCGCGGAACCGGTTGCCTCCGCGTCCCAACCCGCAAGCAACGCTTCGAAGCCCCCGCCTTTATCGAACTGCACGACCCACCGAGGTATACCGCGGTGATCACGGCCGGCTTACCGTTCTACGTCCGCACACACGGCCGCATGGCCGACTTGATCCTGGTCACCCAGACGGAGAAGGCACGATTCTTCGAGATCGCTGTCGCTCTGGACCCCCACAACCCCTATCACACCCTGGCCAGCCTGCTGTGCCCCCCCATCCTGGTACGCCGAACTGGGACTGCCCCACGAGGCCCCGAAACGGGCTGGTTCTTCCACATCGATGCCCAGAACATCGCCTTGCTCGACCTCCGCGCGCTCGATCCGGAAGGAAAGCGATACCGCCTACGGCTGCTCGAGACGGCCGGGCAACCGACCCGCGTACGCGTGCGATGCTGGCGACCGATCGAAACGGCGTTCATGACCGACTTCCTGGGGGAAGTTCTGTTCGAGGCGGACTGCGCCGACGACTATATTGACGTGGACGTGCTCGCTCACGAACTCGTCCAGCTCGAGGTCCGGCTCAAATGATGCCGACAGCGCAAGCCAGAGCCACCGTGCCTAGGGTACAGAGGTGAACAGAGATCAGGACCAAAAGAAAAGAGGCCGTTCCATAGGGACCGTCATCACGATCGATGGGCCCGCAGGGGCAGGAAAGTCAACCGTCGCTAAGCGTTTGGCCGAACGACTTGGTTTCCAGTACCTCGACACCGGCGCGATGTACCGCGCCGCAACCCTCGCCGCCCTTCGAACCGGCGCCATCGAAAAGGGCAACGACGCGCTCGCCAAACTGGTCCGCAACCTGCACATCGAACTGGACGGCGAACACGTGCGTCTGAACGGAGAAGATGTGACCGAGGCGATCCGGAGTCGCGAGGTCACGGAAGCAGTCCGGCGACTTGCGGATAATCCTCAGGTCCGCGCCGAGATGGTCCAGCAACAACGGGCCGCGGGGTTCGGCACCAACCTCGTCGCCGAGGGCCGGGATCAGGGCACCGTGGTGTTCCCCGACGCAGCCGTGAAGTTCTACCTCACAGCCAGCCTGGAGGAACGGGCACGGAGACGACTACGCGACCTGCAGCAGCTCGGCGAACGTGTGCCCCTTTCCCTGCTCATCGAAGAAATCCGCCGTCGCGATGAAACGGACATGAATCGCCCCGTGGGGCCCTTGCGTATTCCGGAGGGGGCCACGATCATCGACACGACCAACCTGTCGATCGACCAGGTTGTGGATCGAATGCTAAACATCGTGCGGGAGAAGCTCAACCAATCCAACCCGCCTGAAACGAACTCGGTCCCCCACCAGGATGAACGTCGTCCCGCGTGACCAGGACAGACGCCCCCCGCGTGGGCACCCCGAACCCCAGGGCACACCAGAGCCTGCGGCTAACGGCGCTGATCACCAAGAATCGACCGGGCCGCGGTGCGAATCGCCTCGGGCGTGTCCCGTCGCCCTTCTAGCTCGCTCACGATCCGGCGCGCGGCCTCATCCCGCCCCGTTTGCCAATAGGCCAGCGCCTGCAGATAGAGTAGCCCCGGGTCACCAGGACGGACACGCAGCCCCCGTTCGCAATGCATCAACGCGGTCCGGTACTGGCCGCGTTCCAGACAGAGCCGTGCGGCCCGCTCACGCGCCGCTACCAGCGCCTCGCGCACCAACCGGTTGTCCTTCTCTCGCGGTAGCTCGAGCAACCGCTCCATACGGGCAAGCAGCACCGGATCGAGGGGAAGAGCACGTAACTTGAGGATCAACAGGTTGAGCTGGGCCAACTTGTACTGGCCATCCGGGTCGTCCGGCTTGACCTCGCTGAGCAGCCGAACGGCGGTCACTTCGTCATCGGCTACCGAAGCGTAATAGGTCGCCAGGTTCACCCGCGCCAAGCCAGAGGATGGATAATGCCGCAGAACGTGTCGCCACACCAGCTCATCGCCCCGCCAAACGCCCGCATAATCGACGCACATGCCAAAGAACACAACGACCGCCCCGACTGCCAGAGCGGTCATCGTTCCCCAGATAGGCCATTTGACCGGAGCGGCACGGTCCTGAATCGGCCGAAGCAGATGGAGTGCCCCGGAGAGAAGCGCAATCCAGATCCCAACCTGGGTGAGGTACAGGTAACGCTCGGCTACCGGAGCAAGCCCAACGCGCACCACGCCAGAAACCGGCAGCCACAAGACCACGTACCAGATCAGTCCCCAGGTCACTCTAGTCCATCTCGCCTGCAGGGCCACATAGCTCAGCAAGCCAATCCCAATGAGCAGCCCCGCGCCCGTATAGGCGTGGACGTCCCAACTGTCCCAATGGGGCGTGCGCACGTGATGGGGCGACAGCCCCGCCGGAATGAGCGCCTTGGCCAGGTACCAACCAACGGAGTGCAGCGCACTGGTGGCTCTCTGTCCCACTGCCACCCGGTGAATTGCCGTTTCCGCCTGGGCTCGCCAGGTCAGCGCCCCAACCAATCCGGCCGCACACATCAACAGCGAAATCCCCATCCATCGCTTCCGCCTCAAGCTGGCCTCGCTCACCCCGGTCAGATCCGCAGCGGCAAGAACAAGCGGCAGGACAACGGCCGTGGGCTTGCTGAGCAATGCCAGCCCACCACACAGGAGCGAGATCAGGAGCACGAGGCCACTTCGAGCCCTCAGCCAGCTAACGACGCTCAGCAGGATGAAGAACGCACACAGCACCTCCTTGCGTTCCGCAACCCACGCCACCGCCGAGACGTTGACCGGATGGACGGCGAACGTGGCCGCGCCAAACAGGGCCAACCCCAGGGGTAGGCCGAGGGTGCGAAGAAGCAAGAAGACCAGCGAGCTATTCAGACAATGGAGAAGCAGGTTCACCAGATGGTGTGGCCATGGGGTCCCACCCACAACCTGATACACTGCCCAGTGGGAGAGCACGGTCAGGGGGTGGTAATTCGAGCACTGAAACGATGAGAACGCGGCCTTCAGCGCGTCGAGTGGACCGGCTTGCGTCACAATCTCGTTTCGATACACGTAGGCGGCGTCGTCCCACAACAACAAGTCGGCATCCCAAGTCGTGCCATAAGCAGCCACCGCCAATAGCCAGAGCCCTACCAGAGGAAATGCCCACCGCCCCAAGCGCCGCCACATGGTCGAACTCCTTCCGGACACCACGCCGTGGTGAACTGCAACGCGGCACGCCGAACCGCGGCCGGAAACAAGCCCGACGGCAAACACCCTGATCGGTCCGGGCCTTGTTCGCCGTCCAGGCACCGACCGAGGGAACGTCCCCTTTGCATCGGCAGACCGCTCTGCGATCGGACGATCGCAAGCCCAGTTTTCTTGCCCTGTGCGCCTATCCGATCCATCGGTATCCGACCAGACCGACCACGTGGAGTCCCTGGCAGCCCGCATCGATTTGGGCTGGACAGATCGGGGCGAAAGGCTATGGTGTGCGTCGTGCTGGATGGCCCGGCTACTACTGGCGTTGCAGTCTGGTTCACCGGCAATGGCAGCAGAGGCCCGTCGGCCTCACGTTCCACGCGGCTCTGCGGTGCTCCGGAGCTCCACCCAGCAGCCGGCCGGCATACAACTCGGTGCGGGGGCTGCAAACAGCATCCGGTTGCGAGGTTCGTCTGTTGCGGGCAGGTTTGGTTCGAAGAGGAGTCGACGATGACTGCGAGGTTCGCGATCCGGTCGATTTGGGCGGGTGTCGCGCTGGGGTTGGTTGGGTGCACCACTTACTCATCCCCCTACTATGGGCCCCCGTACGGACAGCCGTACAGCCCGAATCCAGCGCAGACACGTGTGCAAGGTGCGGAAGCGGTCGCTCCCAGCAGGCCGTTGAACAACGCTCCGATGAGCTTCCAACCGATGCAGTCCGTTCCGGCGGAGTACTACTACGGCCCCCAAGGCCAGGGTGGTGTGCAACCGGCGCAGGGAACCACCCCAGGTGGGGCCGTACCCTACCAGAGCCCCAGCTCGTCCACCGGGAACGCAATGGGGCATGCGCCGGACTATTCCTGGATTCGCGGCAAGCTCGAACGTTCTCACATCGGCGGCGGAGCATGGATCGTACGCTACGCCTCTCCATCTGAGCAGGACCCGTACGGCGGCGCTGTGGTCCTGCAGGGGGTCGATCCCACTCAGTACGGGATTCAGCCCGGAGCGTTTGTCGTCGTTCGCGGCTCGATCGTGGAAAACACCGCGTTCCCGTACCTGCCCAACCCGGGCTACCGAGTGCTCTCGATTCAGCCGCTGCGTTGATCGAGAGCCTTCCCGGGGGGCCGTAACTCGGACGCAGTCGCGTTTGCTCAGGCCATACCCGACTCCGGCACAAGCAGCGACCTTACCTGTTCGAACAGCCCGGCCCCCCACAAGAGGCGGTGTGGGGGCTCGGGTTGGCATGACGGGCGAGAGGATCGGCATGAGCAGCGTCTTGCGTCGGGTCGAGCACCGGCAGACGGCGAGTTTGGCCCGCGAAGAAGCGCGGTTGGTGGCGCCTTGGGCTGCCCTGGCCGTCGCGCTCCTGGTGATGCGCGGCTGGATCATATGGCTTGCGGAGAAAGCCGTGCCAGAGGGGGTGGGTGCGCTGAAGTGGGCCCCCTTGCTGCATTCCGAAGACCTCCTCGTCGTCGCAGCGTCTTTCACCGCCGCATGGACGGCCCACTCGCGCTGCCGGCGTCCCGGAGGTCGCCGCGCCCTGCGCCTCCTGTGCTGGGTGCTGGCGTCGGTGGGCACCCTGTATGCGGCCGTCAACGTGGAGGTGTTCCGCTACCTTCGCAGCCCCCTCACCTACCGCCTTTGGCGACTGTCGGACAACCTGAAGGGCGTGCAGGCATCGGTGGAAGCCGCTCTCGAGCCAGAGCGTGCCTTGGCCCTCTGGATCATCCCGGCCGCTGCCCTCGCCACGGCATTGGCCGTGCTGCTGGTTGGATCGCGCGCCGGGCAGCTTCGCCGCTTCGCCCCCCGCATCGGTGTCGCCGTGTTGTTGTGGGCCGGAAGCGGTCTCGTCGTGCTTCTTGCAGTCGGACTCGATCACGAACTCTATGCAAACCCCCACGTCGAACTGTTTCGCTCCTGGCTAACCGAACAGGACCCATTCGTGGCCGGAACCTATGCAGCGGCGGACCTCGATGAATTCGATCCGGCTACGCGCCTGGATCCCCCATCCTGCTCGACTACACCTGGGTCCTGGAGCGGCAAGAACGTGCTTCTCCTCGTGCTGGAATCCGTAGGGGCAAAGTACATGAGCCTCTACTCACCAGAGTACATGACAACCCCACATCTCTGCCGGCTCGCCGAACAATACGGGCTCGTGTTCGACCGTTACTACGCCCACGCCCCGTCCACCTCGGCAGCGATCGCGTCCATGTTCTGTTCGGTCCTTCCCCGCCACGGTTGGCGTGCCATCCCGGGCAAATACCCCAAGCTCTCAATCGCGAGCATAGCTGATGTGGTTCGCACCGCCGGCTACCGTACCGGATTTCTCCACAGCGGCGACTTGAGCTTCGACGACGAAGGGGAATTTCTCAGGAACCACGGGTTCCAGGATACCTGGGACTTCCGAACCCTCCGCGCGCATCGGTTCGCGAACCGGAGCCGTCCTGCCCTGCGCGGGGGGCGTGGCCAGGTGCCCGACGCCTCTCTACTCACCGCTGCCGAACACTGGATCGACCAAAACCGTCACCAGCCCTTCTTTCTCGTCCTCTGGACGATCCAAACACACCACCCCTACGTCACCGACCGTCGGGAACGCCTGGCCCAAGACCGAGATCTGAACCGCTACCTGCTCGCCCTCAAGGACGCCGACCGATTGCTTCTCGATCTCTGGAACCTCCTGGACTCGAAGGGCCTCCTGGACAATACCGTGCTGGTCATCACAGCCGATCACGGCGAAGCGTTCTGGCAACACGGGCATATCGCCCACGGACAAACCCTGTTCGAGGAAGAAATCCGCATCCCCCTGGTCTTCCTGTCGCGGTCAATCGAACAGCCCGGACGGGTGGGCGGAACCTATCGCCAGATCGACCTCGCGCCCACCCTTGCCGCGCTGCTCGGATCCCCCCTGGTCCCCGAATGGCAGGGTAAACCGATCTGCCCATGCCACCCAGAAGAGCGGCCCGTGTACCTGTTCACCTGCTACAACCATTACCTGTTCGGCGTGCTTCACAAGAACCGGAAATACATCTACGACGCTACGACCGGCCGCCGCCTCACCTTCGATCTGGACCACGACCCCCACGAACGGATTCCATCAACCGCATCCACCCCCTTCGCCACCACGGCCCACCGTAAGCTCGCCGCGTGGTTACACTTCCAAAACCCCTTCCTGGACGCTCACGCGGCCCCGATGCGCTAACCGGCCTAAGTACCGTCGCACGGCCCCCACGAGCGTAGCCACTCCCGCCCCCCTCCTCGGCCAAACAAGGGCCACCACCGCGCACCGGCAAAGACGCTGTCCAGGAAAACGGTTTGACCGAAACGGAACCACATCCAGAGCTCAGCCGATCCGCCCGCTCCCGGCACCGGCAACACCAGACCGGCGCCAGGGCTAGTCCATGAACACCTTCGGATAGCCTTCGAACACCTCGATCAGGAGCTGCAACCCCTCAGGGGTGGCGCGATACAACCGATAGCCGTCATGCTCCTCGAACTGCGGGTCACAGATCCGGAACGGCTCCTCCCCATTCCGCGCCCACACGGGGCTGGTGAAGAAATCCATCACCTTCTGGCGGATTTCGTCGTGCGGTCGCACGCGGAGCTCTTCGTTCAAGTAAAGAGCGTAACCGAACTCCTCGATCTCATCCCAGGGCATCTCCTCCTGCGGCTCGCCCCGATAGTACGGCTCCAGCACCGTCGGCGTCGACTTCTGGGCCGGGTTGTACAGCATGTCGATCGCATTCCAGGGACAAACGACGAGCTGGTAGTAGTCGGTGCTTTCGCTCGGAACGCGGTAACAAAGCTGGCAACCGATGCACCGCGTCGTATCGATCTGGTGGTAGCTCTCTGAAGGAAGAACACCCGGCACTTCGTAAATGCAGTCCACGGGGCAGACTGTCGCACACGAATTGCATGAGGTACACGAGTTCTTGTTGATGACCGCGATGTACCGGGGCTCCTTCTTCCGCGTCGACTTCTTCTGAACCCTGAAGTATTCGTCGACCGAGATTGTCATCCGCCCGTCCTCTCAGGAGCTCGATTGCCCTACGGGAGAATAGGTCACCTATTGTAGGAGTTCACGCTGCTGGAATCCCGTAGCAACCCCACCAGGCACAGGCTGCCGGCCGCGGTTACCGCCGATGGCGTTGGACGGCTGCGTCAACCCGCGTCCGGTTCGCGGAGCGACATCGGCCCGAGGCCGACGAGCGTGGGGTCAGGCCACCGCCTCGGGCGATTCTGACTGCCGCCCGTCCAAGCCCAATAAGCGTCGCTCGATCGTTTCGATCTTTTCCAGGCGACGCCGATGCCGCTCGAAACGGTCGAAGCTTGCGGCAAGGAAGACCCTGACCAGCTCTTCTGCCAATGCCGCACCGATCACTCGCCCACCGAGACAGAGCACATTCATGTCGTCGTGCCGGACGCCCTGCCCGGCACTGTACGGATCATGACAGACACAGGCCCGAATTCCCGGAAACTTGTTCGCTACCACACACATCCCCACCCCGCTCCCGCACAAAAGAATCGCTCGTTCCGCCCGTCCGCCCAAGACCGCATCCACTACCTTCTCGGCGATGTCCGGATAGTCGACCGGATCAGGATGCTGCACACCGAAGTCCAGCGGCTCATGTCCGGTGTCTCGGATGGCGCGCAGCACAGCTTCACGGATGGGAAACCCACCATGGTCCGTTCCAAATGCAACAATCACGGCCAATCCCCCGGAGATTCTCCCGTGTTTGCCTAGACTTGCCCTAGAGGCGGTGGAACGGCCCGAGCGACCCAGGTCGCTCGTAGCACCTAATGATCACGCCGGAATCCTCCGCTATCGGGACCTTTCCTGCCCCCGGTTCCAGTAGATCCGTACGTTGCGGGTCGCGCGACCGACGGCCACGATATCAAGCCGACCGTCTCCGTCCAGGTCGTCCACAGCCAGGTCCTCACATGCCATGCCTCCGTGATCGAGCACGAACCGCTCCCATTTCGCCGCATCCCCACTTGCAACACGGTAGACCCTCACCCCATAACGCTCGGTCTCGGACAAGTGCTGCCGGGATCCGATGACGATTTCGTCATTGCCGTCTCCGTCCAGATCCGCACACCAGACCGCATGGCCCTGTCGTAAACGGTCGTCCAGGACAATCCTGCGGTACCGCTGGATGCCGACACCTTCCTGTACGTAAACGACCGCTTTGTCCCCGTGCCATGGCTCGATCGTAGCCACCAGGCGACGGCCGTCGGCTAACCGGCCGGTTTTCACCTCGCTTGCCCCACGTTCCCGGTCCGGTCGGCTCTGATCGCCCGCGCCGATTCGGACGAAACTCCAACGCCCCCCCACCAACTCGTACGACCGCACGCCCTCGTAGCTTGCTGTCAACACCTCCAGCCGCCCGTTTCCGTTCAGGTCATCTAGCCAGATGTTGTGCATCACGTGCAAGGATTCGGAATCGATGGTTTCACGCCGCCACGAGCGGTCAGAGCCGGATGGGATCTCGTAGTAGAACAGAGACACCGGTCGCTGCATGAAGTTGCCGCGTCGCGTCGTGCCCGGGCCGAGCAAGGGGGCAACAACCAATTCCTTCACCCCATCCCCATCGATGTCTCCCACCCGGATTCGGTGCAGACTAATCACCTCGCCAATCGGATGCACGCGCCAGGAAGCCCCAGGACGGCCAGGATGTTCCAGCCACTGCAGCGTGCCCGGCTCCCTGGTGTTGAACCCGCGCCACCCGGCCCCGAGGATGAGGTCCTCGTGGCCATCTCCATTGACGTCAAGCGGCGCGATGCAGACGTTGTCCGGTTTCGTCGTCCCCTCCCCGAGGATCGTATGCAGTCGCCAGCTTGGGTTCTCGAACCAGATCAGACGCCGACTGTCGACGACCACAATGTCCGGTCGACGGTCCTCGTTGATGTCCTGCAGCAAAACGGCGTAGCCAACCGTCAAAGAGCGATCGATCTCTTGTGTCTCGAACGTCGGCCAGGGGCGGTCTTGGGCCGTCGCAAGCCCACTCGGTACCGCCACCAACAGGACGAACAGGCAAAGCGAAACGCGCATGCAGGTCATGGGGGATTGTCTCCCGCAGAAGATCCGCTTAGGTATCGCCATTCCGAGCGTTTCGACCGCCATTGTAGCGAGATACTCTCGCGCGTCACGGAGCCCCCCTGCGTAAGCTCCAACACGCTGACGGACATCCGGGACCAGCCACACCGGCCGATTCCTTTCCCTTCACGGGCACACCCTGTCCTATCATGGAGACACAGGTCGGGCGGAGCATCCAAACCGACTGCGAAGGGGAGAGCTTACGGTGGGCGTCGATCGCACAGAAAGCCGGATCCGCCAGATGTTCGCCGCGATCAGCGCACGGTACGACCTGTTGAACCATTTGCTGAGCGGCGGCATCGACATCCTATGGCGGAAGAAGACAGCCCGTTTGCTCGGAGCTCCCCGGGCGCGGATGCTCGATGTTTGCACGGGCACCGCAGACCTCGCAATCGAATTCTTGAGGACGCACGGCGGAACGTTCCACGTCGTAGGGGCAGACTTTTGCCGCCCAATGCTGGAGATCGGTCAGAGAAAGCTACGCCATGTCGCAGCGGCCTGGCAGTACTTGCTGGTGGAAGCGGATGCCCAGCGTTTGCCCTTTCCGGACGACAGCTTCGACCTGGTCACGGTGGCGTTCGGCCTGCGCAATGTCACTCGCCATGATCAAGGGCTCCGCGAGATGATTCGGGTTACCCGGCCAGGTGGATTGATCGGCGTGCTGGATTTCAGCCTACCGCGGGTGCCGATTGTCCGTTCGCTCTATCTGTTTTACTTCCGCCGGATCCTTCCTCTGATCGGTCAGACGATCGCGCGAAACCGTGAAGGAGCGTACGAGTACCTTCCGGCCAGCGTGCTGGAGTTCTTCGAACCGGAGGAAATGCTGCAGCTCTTTGCGCAACACGGGCTGGTAAACTGTCGCGCGATCTCGTTCACTCTGGGCATCGCGACTCTCTACGTGGGCCAGAAGGCTGCTCCCGCAGAAATCGCCCCAGGGAAGCGACCGGCTGACCTGGTCAGCGTGGGGGGGGTGGGTGGTTGATATGCGGCATAATCGTATTGTGCTTGCGATGAGCGGCGGCAGCGGCGCGATCTATGGGATTCGTCTCCTGGAACGACTACTCGCTGCCGGAATCCAGATACACCTGTGCATGAGTGGCGCAGCGGAGCAGGTGCTGCGTGACGAGCTGGACGTCGCCCTGGACGAATTTGACGAACACGCGTTCTTGAACGAAGTGCGCGATGTCCTGGATGGCTACGGGTTTCGGCCACAGGACGCCCTGTTGCGCGGACGTCTGGTCCGCCACGACATCGGCGACTGGAGTGCCGGAATCGCCAGTGGCTCGTTTCCAACCGACGGGATGGTGGTCTGTCCCTGCTCGATGAACACCGTGGCTGCGATCGCGCACGGGATCTCGACGAACCTGATTCAGCGCGCTGCGGATGTACACCTCAAGGAGCGCCGCCCCCTCGTCCTTGTGCCCCGCGAAACCCCACTGAGCCCGATCCAGCTCGAGAACCTGGCGCGCTGCGCGCGGGCCGGGGCCATCGTGTTGCCCGCCTCGCCAGGCTGGTACCACCGACCTCGCACACTGGCAGACCTGGTCGATTTCATCGTCGCGCGCATCCTGGATCACCTCTCCGTACCCCACACACTGAGCCGTCGATGGGGCGAATCGACTCCAGGAACAAGCACCGATCCCGGCGCCTAGGTTCGGCCCGCCACCCTCCGTTCCGAGCATCCAAAGCCTGAGACGACGGCGATCTATCCGCGACTCGATTGCCGTAGCTCTTCCGTAGGGCCACCGTACGGATGGTGGGGCACATCGAGGGTCACGCGGATACCCCCGCGCATCCGCACCCGGCTTTCGGTCGTGGGCAAACGGCTCGACCGGGATTCCTCGTCTGCATCGATCACAGGTCGATGCCGTACTCGTTCCATCGACGGCTGACCAGCTCCCGGATCTCGGGCGACATCTCGATCAAAGGTGGCCACGGCCGTGGGTGCCCTTCCTCGGGTAGCTTCCTGGTTGCGTCGATCCCCATCTTGTGTCCGACTCCGCACACCGGGGCGGCATGATCCAGAATGTCCGTGGGCCCCTCACAGAAGACGACGTCACGGCCCGGATGAACATTCGAGCCCACGTGGAACCAGACCTCGTCGTAATCGTGCACGTTCACGTCCTCATCCACGACGACGATGATCTTCGTGAACATGAGCTGGCCCAACCCCCAGAGGGCGCTCATCACCTTGCGTGCCTGATACGGGTACGTTTTGCGGATCGATACGAAGGCGAAGTTGTGGAACACTCCGAAAGTGGGCAGATCGTAGTCCACGATGTCGGGGATCGTCAGCTTGACCAGCGGCAGGAAAATCCGTTCCACCGCTTTGCCCATGTGGTAGTCCTCCTGGGGCGGCTTCCCGACAATCGTCGTCCAGTAGATCGGATTCGACCGGTGCGTAATCGCCGTCACGTGAAACTTTGGAAAACGGTCCTCAAGGGAGTACCAGCCGGTGTGGTCGCCAAATGGCCCCTCAACGATCAGGGGTTCGCTCGGATCCACGTAGCCTTCGATCACGATCTCCGCATCGGCCGGGACCTCCATGTCGATGGTCCGACATCGTACCAGCTCGATCGGCTTACCCCTTAAGAACCCCCCGAAGAGGCACTCGTCCGTGTTCGGTGGCAACGGCGCGATTCCCATGAACGGGTAGATAGGGTCGCCTCCAATGGACACCGCCACCGGCATCTTTTCCCCCCGTTTCTTGTACTGCAAGAAGTGCTGGGCGCCGTCGTGATGCAGGTGCCAGTGCATTGCGGTTGTGCGGTCGTCGAGGAGCTGCAACCGGTACACGCCCACGTTCCGTTCGCCGGTTTCCGGACTGCGTGTGAAGACCTGGCCGAACGTGATGAATCGGCCCGCGTCCAGAGGCCAACACTTCAGCACAGGTAGCTCGAACAGATTGATGTCGCTCCCCGTCTTGACGATCTCCTGGCAGGGCCCGCTGCCGACGATCTTCGGGGGCATTGAGCTCACCGCACGCCCGATTCGTGCAAGCTCCGGAAGGAACTTCAGCTTCTCGATTAGCCCCCCTTCCGGCACGTCCGGTTTCAGGAGAGATGCGATCCGGTCCGCCACTTCTTCGTAGCTCTTTGCGCGTAGCGCGCGGCACATGCGCTTCTGTGAGCCGAGCATGTTGATGAGGACGGGGATCGACGACCCCCTGGGCCGCTCGAACAGAAGGGCAGGCCCCCCTAATCCCCAGCGCTCCGTACGGGACTTCGAAACGCGATCGGTGATCTCCGTGATCTCGAGTTCCGGATCTACTTCGCACCGGACCCGCACGAGCTCGCCATCAGCTTCCAATTCTTCGAGGAACTCTGTGATCCGGGCGTATTGTCTGTAGGCCATCTCGCATCACTCCCCAGTGTGGTGTGGTAGATTCTTGCTCGCTCCGCCGCTCGAAACAAGCATGTGGCTCCAGTCGGGCAGAACCAGAGCTATCGGCGGAACAAAAGGCGGTGCCTCTGACGGGCGATTGCAGCACGACCAGGCCGCGGCAAGAAAACGCCAGAACTGCGCGAAATCGGGGCCTCGGCGTCCGGAAGCCCGGTACTGAAGCGCCCTCACCTCTGCAACCCCGTCCGTAAAATCGTGATACCGTCTCACTGACAGGTACCCCAACGTTCAGCACGGGACGCCGACATGCAGCAAGTACTGGAACATTACCTGACCGAAGATTGCTGCCGGCAACGGCAAAAGGCGTTGCGATCCGCTGCACCGGAGCATTCGCTGATCCTGATCTCCCTGCCCGAGCACGTCACCTACTTCACCGATCTCCAGTTCAACCTGGTCAGCAACAGCCCCCGCTCCCTGTCGTTTCTCCTCATCGAACCCGACGGCAAGTCCTTCCTGGTTGCCGACAATCACGCCACCCGCCGCCAACCGGAACCGTTCGTCGACGAGTACCAGATCGTGCGGTACTACACCCACCAGGACCCGGTTCCGGATCGGCGCCGAGCTGTCCAGGAACACTGCGTGCGGCTTTTGCGCACCCTCCGGTTCGACGCCATCGCCACCGACCTGGTAGCGCTGCCAGGCTGGCTTTTCCGAGAGATCAGCCCGCGGCAGGTTCACGACCTTAGCGAGACAATCCGCCAGATGCGGCGGCGCAAGGATCCCGACGAACTGGCGCTGATCCAACGTTCGGCCCGGGCGATCGAAGCTGGCCTCCAGTGGGCCAGGGAGAAGGTTCGGCCAGGGATGTCGGAACTGGAGGTTTACCGCGAGATCGAAAGCGTTTGTACGGAGGTGATCGGCGCACCGGTCGTAGTTTACGGGGACTTTGCCAGCGGGCCTCGCACATGGATCGATCGCGGTGGCCCCCCAACCCGGCGAAGGATAGAACCGGGGGATCTGCTTCTTCTGGACTTTTCGGTCGTTGTAGGCGGCTACCGCGCCGACTTCACGAACACACTCTGCATTGGGGAACCGTCACGGCAACAAGAGGAGCTGATGGAACTGTGCTTAAAGGCGATGGCTGCGGGGGAAGAACAGCTACGCGCAGGCGCTGTGGGGAAGAACGTGTGGCAGGCGGTGAACGACGTGCTCGAAGCTGCCAGCCCGGCCTACCGTTTGCCACATCATGCAGGCCATGGTCTCGGCCTGGAGCACCCCGAACCACCTGTCTTCGGGCTGGCATCCGATGACGTACTTGCAGAGAACGACGTGGTCACGCTTGAGCCGGGTGTCTACGTCGAAGGAATCGCCGGGATCCGGATAGAGCACAATTACCGCATCACGGCGGACGGATTCGAACGGATCAGCCGGCACCACATCGGCCTAAGGTAGGGTTCGCCTCCAGCCCCGCGGTAAACATCCTGGCAGCATTCCACGGTGGCCGAAAGCCCAGGCGGATCCCCCCTTGCATAGATTGCCATGCCGGCCGGCTCGCCAGGTTCGCCCTGCACAGGTCGTAACGGGGCACGTGTCCTCACCGGTCCGCGGTGTGAGCCCGAACGCACGGTCACGATCCGGGCACTTCTTTGAGCTCCCCGCTCAGACGTTGTTCGAGTTCCTGCTCGATGTCGTCGATCCGCACCCGCCACTGCTGGCAGGTATCGCGGTCGCGAATCGTCACAGTCCGGTCCTTCAGAGTTTCACCGTCTACGGTGATACAGAAGGGGGTACCGACCTCGTCCTGCCGCCGGTAGCGGCGGCCGATCGCGCCC
>JALSID010000249.1 GCA_026981825.1 Planctomycetota bacterium | reverse complement strand
GCAGCTTCGCACGGCGCCAGGTCTTCGGATCGGGGTCGACGTCACGTGCGCGTTCTTCAGGATCACGCGCAGGGTTCAATGCCAGCACACGCTGGCCAAGGCGCACCTCTTCAATGGGCACGCCACGGGTCGGCACGACGCGGCCGCTGAGCGGCTCAGAGACGTAGCGTGTGTTGGAGCCGGAGAGCGCCGGCAGGCTGAACCGCTGAGCCAGGGCAGCGGCTGCGGGCGAGCCGACCGCATAGTACCGCAGGGCCCAATCGGCCCCCAGCACGAAACCGCTCACCAACAACACCCAGGCCAACGCGGTCCGCACCGCCGCCAGCCAGCGGGCATGGTGCGCGTCGGGACATGGTCCGTACGCGGCACGCAAGCCGCAGCGAACGCGCGTGGGTCGGGCCGCGCAGGCGGCCCGGGCGGAGCGATCGCCGGGCACCGTTTCTGCGGCGTTGGCCGATGGAGTCTGCTCGCACGCTCCCGGCCCGTGGGCGGATGCAGGACGTCGGGCTGCACGGTGTGTGTAAACCGCAGGGAGACGTAGACGATCCTGCCGGGTGCCACCCGCGTTATCCGAGCGAGCCGCACAGGCTGTCTCCGCGACGGCCGAGGCGTAGTTCATTGTCGTCGCGTTGGGCAACGGCCGTGAGGTGGCAGCCGCGGCGGCCGATTCGGCCACCAGCGTCCCCTGGGCCAGGAGCGTATCGACGGCGGTGGTATCGAGCGGTTGCCGGTCGGCGAGTTCTTCGCTGAGTGGGTTGTAGCCGTCGGGCATGGCAGGGTCGAAGCAATCGTCGGCGCTGCTCAGCAGCGTATCGACCTCGTCGGGACGCAGCGTCTTGCGGCGGTGCCGCGGTGGCCGCTGCAGCCCCAGGCCCAGCAGCAGAGCACCGGCCGCCGCCACCGCTTGCGCCGCAGCCGGCTCGGCACCCACCAGCCTAACCTCGGGTCAGTGTCGTTCGGTGCCTGGGATCGTTGAGAACCTCGCTCGGACCCGAGGGGCGAACGTAGGACGTAGGCCGGTCGGGTCAGGATTCTCCGGCTTCCAGAAGCCGTTGCCGGTCTTGTTCGAGCCACTGTTCCCGCTCTCGCTGGCGACAGGCAATGTCAACAGCATCCAGCTCGGCCCGTGGCATGAGGCGGCCGTAGCGAGCGAAGATCTTTTCCGCTTCTCGGCACTGGTTCTCGAACGCCTCCTCCGCGTCCGGGAACGTGAGAATGCTTCGTGGCAAGGCGAGGACATCCATCGGGAGTGTGAAGAAGTACTTCCCGGGATGCCACTCGACAAGGCGTTCCTGCCCGACGAGCTGCGCAACCTCTTGCAGCAGTTCGTCTCCGGCCTCGCCCAGGTGCTGGCGGGTGATGGCGTTGCCCCAAGCGACCCACCAGACCAGGGACTTGTAGTGACGAGAGTACGCCCTCCATACTGCATGCCGCGCTGCGTCAAGGACCGTGAGGTACGGAGACCCGCCAGCGCTGAAATATATCAGGGGCATCTTCCGAGTGTCTAGCGGGTGGACAACTCCGTAGCGTACATCGAAGAGATCACTGTTGACGCGGCAAATGAGGTCCAGGAAAAACTGCTCGGGCCGTCGGGGCCCCAACGCCTTCTCCAGGACGCATGGGGCAGCCTCAAAGTAGAACCGGTAGTAAAAGTCCCCGGCTGCTGGCCTGGGTTCGGACAAGTCAACGAAGTAGTCCACGTCGTTGATGTGGTCCTGCTTGCCTTGGGCGGTGAATGACACCGTTCTGGGACGCCTAGCGAGCATCGCGCGGATTTTTTGCTCATTACGCTTCATGCAGATGTAGGTTTTCGAATGCCCACCTCTCAGACCGATACGGATGTCACGGTAGGGCAGATGGAAAAAATGTTCTAGGTCTTTCGCCATCTGAACGAAGACGGGCACCCACTCGCGACGCACAAGCCGGTCCCCAAATAGGCACAGCACAATCGTATAGGCGTGTTTCGGAACAGCCATTAGTTCCCCTTCGGTAACGGTACCACTTTCCACCACTCCAACAGGTCGCCCATCAGCGGCTTGATCTTGCCCTTGATCTTGTCCTCAAGGTCCTTCACTTTCTGTCCACCTCCCTGGACCTCGATAACGACGTATTTGTCTTTTTCGCCCTTCACCTTCGCGACGATGTCGGGCCGGAGGCTGCTATCGACCTTACCGTCGGTGGCCTTCCGAAGCGTCCGGTTGATGTAGATTGCCTCGTACTTGCCAGACTTGCGCAGCTCTTTGAGTTTGGCCAGGATGACCTTCCATTGGCCCGATTTGACGCCGTGGGGCTTGGAGGGGTAGATGCGTACCCCTTTGACGTTCCGGACACGGAGGTGCTTGGGCTCGTAGTTGTGAGCTAGCAGGCTCGCCGAACCAACCCCGAAGACATGCTCCCCCGCGACTTCGAGGTTGTAGACGTATGCCGGTGGGGCGCG
>JALSID010000248.1 GCA_026981825.1 Planctomycetota bacterium | reverse complement strand
CCGCCCAGTGTCAGATCCCCCTGCGGGTACAGGATGAGGTCACCGTGGAGGGTGCCTTCGGAGTCGAGTTCCCCGTGGATGTAGACGGTCGTCCGGAACCGGTGGTCCGGTCCGATACGGGACCAGAGCGCGGCCACGGTGAAGAGCTTCGTGACCGAAGCCGGTGCGAACAGCTCGTTCGAGTTGTGCTGGGCCAGGACCTGGTCCGAGGCCAAGTCTACCGCGAGAATCCCCCAGCGCGCGTGCTGGTAACGGGGCCGGGCGAGCAGCTCCGCCACGTCCGACGGCAGCCGGGACAGAACGGCTTCCGCGTGTTCCTGACCGAAACCGAACCGTTCGGTTGCTCGGCAGACGAGGAGCAATAGTGGCAAAAGACAAGCGAGGGTACGGAATGCGCGTTTGGGCCTCATCATGTTGCTACTCCGCTGTTGTGCCACGGTGTTTTCGATCATAACGCGTGCCGGGCTATTTGGGGGTTGCGGCGCGGTCGTGCGCCGCCATCGGGACCGCAACACGGAGCGGGCCGAGACGGGCTGGATCACGGCGTCGTGCGGAGCGAGCCGGGCAGGATCGAGGGTGCCGCCGCGGCGAAGGCGGAGGTTGGTGCTTCCGATCACAAACGTCCCATCGCGGGCTGTGCATTCTGGCGCGCGTGCGCGCTTCAGTCCTGCAACATATCGCGCGCCGGGAATACGTTTCACCCTCTGAGAGTTCGAAACCCGCGGTTTCCTGGTGTTGGGAATGGCACGGGATGCGCTTGGTGATCACCTTGGACGCGGTATCCGTTGCAAGCGGCAGCGGTGCGGTCGTGCCAGACGTCGCCCTTCGCCGGGGTGGCCCCATTTGACTCGTCCAAGCGCCGTTCGCAGGGGGGAAAGACAAACGTATAAATAGGATTATTTACTCTGTTTTTGGAACGGCGTTTGCGATCGGTCTCGCGGGACCGGTGCCAGTGTCAGTCCGGTTGGCATCGCAGGGTGAGAGGAAGTGCGATGTGGGAGCCTGGGACCAGAGTTCGCTGTCTTGCCGTCGTTCTCATTTCCGTGTGCGGTCTGTGGGTCTTCGGGTGTCAGGGGCAAGGGAAGGAGGCACCGCCCCCTGAGCAGAAGGAGTCCGCTGCAGGGGTAGAGGCGAAGGAGACGGCCAAACCGGAGCAGCCTTCGGCCAGCACGAAGCAGGAGGGGGTTGCTGAGGAGCAGACGCCGGTTAGCGAGGCGGCACCGAAGGAAGCAAAGGAAGCGGTTGAGGGGGCAGCACCCAATAGGGGGGCTCTAATCGCCAGGGGAAAGGCGATCTACGCTCGGCTTTGCGCGGGCTGTCACGGCCCCAACGGCGACGGAAACGGCCCCGCCGCGCCCTACCTGTGGCCGAAGCCGCGTAACTTCCGCTCTGCGAAGTTCCGGTTGGTCAGTACCAAGAACCGCGTTCCCACCAATGAGGATCTTCTGGGTGTGCTGAATCGAGGTATGCCCGGCTCGGCCATGTTCCCGTTCCCGGCCCTTTCCGACCAGGAGAAGCGGGCCGTGATCGCATACGTGCGCGAACTGATGCGCCAGGGGGTGGAGGAGGAACTGCGTCGAGCGTATGAGCAGGCTGGAGTCGAGGTGGACGAACAGCAACTGGCCGAGGACGTTCGCCGCCGCACTGAACCGGGCGAACTCTTCCCTAAGCCCACGCAGGTTCCACCTGCTACGGAACAGTTGCTCGCCCAGGGTAAGGAGCTTTACACGAAGAACTGTGCGAGCTGCCATGGTGAGGACGGCAAGGGCTCGGGGGTTGAGGAGCAGTACAACGACGACGGTACCCCGACGCGACCCCGTGATTTTACGAAGGGGTATTTCAAGGGGGAGGGAGATCCGGCCACGCTGTTCGTGCGGCTTCGTGTCGGTATGCCCGGCAGCCCGATGCCGGAGTATCCGCAATTGAGCGACGAGCAGATCTGGGCGCTGGTGCACTACGTTCGTTCGATGGTTCCAGAGGGGGTAGAGGAGCGGGTTGTTCATCGTCGTGTGGAGCTTGTGGCCAAGCGTGTTCAGGCGGCCTTGAGCGGCGAAATCAGCGACGAGGTCTGGCAAGGTGTCCCCGCGCAGCGAATCGTTCTAAGCCCCCTCTGGTGGCGTGAGTTCGAGGATCCGGACCTCCATGTCCAGGCAGTTCATGACGGAAAGCTCCTGGCGCTGCGGCTCACCTGGCATGACGCTACTCGCAATGACAGCGCCGCACGTCTGGACGCCTTTGACGACAAGGTGGCGGTCCAGTTCTTCAAGGGGGAAGAGGAGCCGTTCCTGGGCATGGGCTGGAGCGATGCTCAGGTGTTCGTCTGGGCGTGGCACGCCGGTTGGCAGCGCGATCTGAAGGGGTACGCGGACGTGGAGACGGAGTACCCCCGTGGCTATGCCGACTGGTATCCGTTTGCTCGGGATGCAAACGGCCGGGTGGACCAGGAGAACCCGTTCGTGACGGCCCGCACGGCAGGTAACCTCTTGGCCGATCCGGCTCGTGGTGTGGCGGTCGAGTCTGCGGCCGCGCGGCGGTTCGGATCGCTTTCGTTCCTGCCGAAACCGTCCCAGAACGTGGTGGCAACCGCCACCTGGTCGGACGGCAAGTGGACGGTCATCCTAAAACGCTCCCTGGCGGGCAGTTCCGAAGACGAACTCTCACTGGAGCCAGGCGATCGCGTCTCGGTGGCGTTCGCGGTTTGGGACGGCGCGGCTCGGGACCGCGACGGCCAGAAGCTCGTTTCGATCTGGAACGACCTCCTGATCGAGCCGTAATCCACGCCGGTACGAGGTGGATCGAGATCACCGGCGGAGACTGCTGAGCTAGGCAAACAACCCTGTTCTTGGGGAGAGAAGGCAATGCAGGGTAACGGCAAGGGAATCAGCAGGCGGGAATTCCTGAAGGTGGCTGGTGCAGGTTCGGTGGCGCTGATGGCGCCACGGCTGTACGGCTTCGAGCCGGTGTCCGTGGAAAACCCTCTGGGCAGCTATCCGGCGCGGGACTGGGAACAGATCTATCGCGACCAGTACCGGTACGACTCCACGTTCACCTGGGTCTGCGCGCCGAACGATACGCACATGTGTCGCCTGCGGGCGTTCGTGCGCAATGGGGTCTTCCTGAGGAGCGAGCAGAATTACGATCATCAACGGTACAAAGACCTCTACGGCAATTCAGCCACTCCAGCCTGGAATCCCCGGGCCTGTCCGAAGGGCTACACGATGCAGCGGCGTGTCTACGGCCCTTACCGGCTGCGCGGTCCGGTTCTTCGGGCAGGCTGGAAGCAATGGGCCGACGACGGCTTCCCGTCGTTATCGGACAACCCGGAGCTGCGCAAGAAGTACAAGTTTGACGACCGCGGCAACGACACGTATGTGCGGGTGAGCTGGGACGAGGCGTTCGACTATGTGGCCCGCGCGCTGGAAGCGATCGCACGCACTTACAGCGGTGAGGAAGGCCGCCGGCGGCTCGAAAAGGACGGCTACGACCCACTGATGATCGAGCAGGTCCAGGGGGCCGGTACGCGGACGATCAAGATCGGTTCCAACCTGCCTGCCCACGGTCTGGTGGGTAAGTTCGGCATCTATCGGTTCTCGAACATGCTCGGCTTGCTCGACCATCACGTCCGCGGTGTTCCGCCTGAGCAGGCGAGAGGGGGCCGAGACTGGAACGAGTACACGTGGCGCGGCGACCAGGCTCCCGGGCATCCGTTCGTCCACGGCTTGCAGACCTCCGACATGGACTTCAACGACCTCCGCTTCTCGAAGCTCGTCATCCAGGTCGGTAAAAACCTGATCGAGAACAAGATGCCCGAGTCGCACTGGCTGGTGGAGGTGATGGAGAGGGGCGGGAAAGTCTGGTGCATTGCGCCAGAGTACAACGCGCCCTCCACCAAATCGGACTACTGGATTTCCGTCCGTCCGGGGCTGTCTGACATCGCCGTCTTCCTCGGGATCACAAAGATCCTGATGGACGAGGGCTGGTACGACGCCGACTTCGTCAAAAAGTTCACCGACTTCCCGCTCCTGGTGCGCACCGACACCCTCCGGCGGCTCCGTCCCCAGGAGGTGATCAAGAACTACCAACTTAAGGACCTCCGCAACGGCCCCTCGTACAAGATCCAGAACCTGACGGACGAACAGCGGCAGCGGATCGGCGACTTCTGCGTGTGGGATACGAAGACGAACAGCGTGGCTGCGATCTCACGGGACGAGGTCGGTGACAAGATGACCGTCGATCCCGCTCTGGAAGGCACCTACAAGGTCAAACTGGTGGATGGCACCGAGGTCGAGGTGATGCCCATCTTCGAGATGTATCGCCGCCACCTGAAGGATTACGACCTCAAGACGGTCGAGGAGATCTCGGGTGCTCCGGCCGAAATGGTTCGTAAGCTCGCCGAGGACCTCTGGAACACGACCAAGGCCGGTCTTCCGGCAGCGATCCATATTGGCGAAGGGATCAATCACTACTTCCACGCGACTCTGCACAACCGCGTTACCTACCTGCCCATGATCTTGCTCGGACAGATCGGCAAGCACGGTGCGGGGGTATACACGTGGGCAGGGAACTACAAGGGCGGATTGTTCCAGGGGGCACCCTGGGCCGGTCCGGGAGCAGGAACCTATGCCAAGGAAGATCCGTTCAACCCGGTGCTCGACGAGAACGCACGTATCACGAAGGAGAACATCCGGGCGTGCGCCGATGTCGAGGACCCCTCCTACTGGGCCAATGGCGAGACCATCCTGGCGATCGACACGCCGGAAGGTCGCAAGGTCTTCACGGGCAAGACCCACATGCCTACCCCCACGAAGGCGATCTGGTACAACAACGCCAACTTCCTGAACCAGGCGAAGTGGGTGTACAACATCATCGTCAACGTCCTGCCCAAGGTCGACATGATCGTCGACCAGCAGATGGAGTGGACCGGCTCTGCCGAATATGCCGATGTCGTCCTGCCGGTGAACTCCTGGGTGGAATTCACGGACTACGAGTGCTCGGTGTCGTGCTCGAACCCGTTCCTGCAGATCTGGAAGGGGGGCATCGATCCGGTCTACGACTCGAAGGACGACGCCGAAGTGTTCGCCGGTGTGGCGGCGAAGCTGAGCGAAATCACCGGTGATCGTCGTTTCGCCGACTACTGGAAGTTCATCACCGAGAAGAAGTCACGGGTCTATATCCAGCGTGTGCTGGATAACTGCATCACCACCCGCGGCAAAGACGGCCCGTACGAGTTCGAGAAGATCGTCTCGGGCGGTTATGGCAACGAGCCCGGTGCGGTCCTGCTCTTGCACCGAACCTACCCGCGCGTGCCGTTCTACGAGCAGATCCACGAGTCGCTGCCGTTCTACACCGACTCGGGCCGGCTCCACTCCTACTGCGATCTGCCCGAGGCCATTGAATACGGCGAGAACTTAATCGTGCACCGTGAGGCAGTGGAGGCAACTCCGTACCTGCCCAACGTGATCGTCTCCACCAGCCCCTACATCCGGCCCAAGGACTACGGCATCTCGCCGGACAGCATTGACCCGATCGAGCGGCAGGTGCGGAACATCAAGATGTCCTGGGAACAGGTGAAAAAGACCAGGAATCCGCTCTGGGAGCAGGGCTTCCAGTTCTATTGCTCGACGCCGAAGAGCCGGCACAGCACGCACTCGTCCTGGTCGACGGTCGATTGGCACTGGATCTACAGCGACAATTTCGGCGATCCCTACCGCCGCGACAAGCGGCTGCCCGGTGTTGCCGACCGGCAGATCCAGATGAACCCCCAGGCTGCGAAAGATCTGGGCCTGAACGATGGCGACTACGTCTGGGTGGACGCGAACCCGGCGGATCGGCCGTACATTGGCTGGGACAAGGACGAGGGAAGCTTCCGCCATCGGGCGTTCCGATGCCTGGTTCGTGTCAAGTTCAACCCGGCACTGCCGTACCACTTCACCATCCTGAAGCACACGGGCTGGATCGCGACGGAACGATCCGTCCGGGCACACGAGACGCGTGCGGATGGCCGTGCCCTGGCCGACGAAACGGGCTACCAAGCGAGCTACCGGTACGGCTCACACCAGAGCATAACCCGCGGTTGGATGCCTCCCATGCATCAGACGGACACGTTGTTCCACAAGAAGACCGCTGCTGTCGGCTTTGTGTTCGGCTTCGATGTGGACAACCACGCGGTGAACACGGTTCCGAAGGAGACGCTGGTCCGGATCGTGAAAGCGGAGCCTGGCGGCCTTGGAGGCAAGGGCGTCTGGGAACCGGCTACGCGCGGGTTCAGCCCCGGTGAGGAATCTCCGGAGAAGACCGCGTACCTCACCGGTGCTTTCATCAAACTGCAGTAGTCGCGATGTGGAGGGCACCGCAATGGACGGTGAGCCGAAACTGGTTCCGAAAGTCCACCCGCTCAGCCGGCCCATGGAGGAGGGCGACCCGCTCGAGCTGATGGCGCTCCAGGTGCCGGGCGACCCGGCCGAGATGGCCCGGTGCGTGATCGAGGAGTTCCTCCAGCTCGGCATGCCCCCCAACCAGGTACAGGGGATGTTTGCCGATCCCCAGTACCCGGCGCTGGTCAGCCTGGCTCGCCGCCTTGGGATGGATCGGATCGAGCAGTTGGTCCAGGAAGCGTGGACTCTTTTCGGCGCCTTCCGCGTTCGCGTGCAGTATGCGGAACCGCCGACGAGTGAGGCACCGGAGACGGTGCCGTTGAAGAACCCGTTTGCAAGCAAATAGGGCGGCCCAAGAGACGCAACGCGTAGTCGTCCAACAGAGCACACAGGGAGATAGCGATGGCTCGCGTTTACAACTGGCAAATCGGCCGTGAGATGGAATATCCCTACGAGGAGCACCATCCACAGTGGCAGTTTGTGTTCGTCTTCAACATCAACCGATGCATTGGTTGCCAGACCTGTACGATGGCCTGCAAGAGCACATGGACGTTTAACAAGGGCCAGGAGTACATGTTCTGGAACAACGTGGAGACCAAACCGTTCGGCGGTTACCCCCAGTACTGGGACGTGAAGCTGTTGGCGATGATCGAAAAGCTCAATCCCGGGGGGCAGGTCTGGAACACCAGTGCGCGCTCTGAACGCTCGCCTTACGGCCGGTTTGAGGGCATGACCATCTTCGAGGCCGCCAAGAAATGGATGGGTCCGGAACAGAAACACGTGTTGGGCTACTTGCCGTCGGATATGGAATGGACTTCGCCAAACATCTACGAGGATACCGCTGCGGGGCCGCCGTGGGGCAAGGACGAATACGGAAGAACCGTGTCGCTTCCCGAACACAAGGTCTGGTACTTCTACCTGGCCCGCCTGTGCAACCACTGCACCTATCCGGGCTGTCTTGCCGCTTGCCCCCGCCAGGCGATCTACAAGAGGCCCGAGGATGGAGTGGTGCTGATCGACCAGTCCCGGTGCCGCGGCTACCGCAAATGCGTTGAGGGCTGCCCCTACAAGAAGGTCATGTATCGCCCCACCACCAGAACCTCGGAAAAGTGCATCGCCTGCTACCCACGTTTGGAAGGCCGTGACCCAGAGCTGACCCCGGATGGAAGCCCGATTGAGCCGCGCTGCATGGCCGCGTGCGTGGGCAAGATCCGGATGAGTGGCCTGGTCCAGATTGCCAAGGACGGCTCCTGGGTACGGCAGCCGGACAACCCGCTCTACTTCTTGATCCGCGAACGTCAGGTGGCTCTGCCCCTTTACCCCCAGTTCGGCACCGAGCCCAACGGCTACTACATCCCGCCGCGATGGGTGCCACGGCCGTACCTGGTCCAGATGTTCGGCCCGGGTGTGGATGCAGCGCTCGAACAGTACTGCTGCCCGGACCGAGAACTCCTTGCCGTGCTGCAACTGTTCCGTACGACCCAGCAGGTCATCTTCCGGTTCGAGATCGAGAAGGGGCCGAAGATCGCGGAGATCCCCGTTCGCTTGCCTTCGGGCAAGGAAAAGGTCCAGGAGATCTATAACGACACGGTAATCGGCTACAACAAGAACGGCCGCGAAGTGGTGCGTATCACGGTCGAGGAGCCGACGCATGAGCGTCCGGCCGAGATCCACCTGAATTCCATCTGAGCATGCTCGGAGATGTCGAGCGGAACCGATGCACCGACAAATTGGAGGCAACAGTCATGAGCACCGGGAGCGGCTCAAAACAGGCAACCCAGGCCTGCGATGACACCGCCCTCCTCATGGCCAGGGAACTGCTCTACCGGTTTTTCGCCATCGCCTTCCGGGGGCCACATGAGCCGATCTGGGAGGAGGGCAAGCGGGCGATCGACCCGAGGCTGGTGCGGTTTGCGGCGCACCTGGTCCAGGACAGCGCCGACCGCGACGATGCCCGCGGGTTCGCAGACTCCGCAAGCGGCGTAGCCGAGACTATCCGTACGGAGGCGAAGGAGACGCTCCAGAAAGAGTACGATCGAGTGTTCGGGCTGCTCGTCCCCAAGGAGTGTCCCCCGTACGAGACGGAGTACCTTCGAGCGGGGGATGCGTTCCAGCGTGCTCAGGTGATGGCGGATGCTGCCGGGTTCTATCGCGCCTTCGGCTTAAAGCCCGCGCGCAAAGCGCCCGAGAGGCCCGACCACATCGCGTTGATGTGCGAGTTCATGGCCATCGTTCTGCTCAAGCAGCGCCACGCCTTGGAACAACGAGACCAGGAACACGCCCAAGTGTGTGCTGAGGCGGCTGAGAAGTTCTTCAAGGAGCACCTGTCCTGGTGGGTACCATCGTTCACCAGCGGTCTGGCGCGGAAGGCCGGCAACGGCTTCTACCACGATCTGGCGACCACCTTCGACACCTGGATCCGGTTGGAATGTCGCTTCTTCGGCGTCAGCCTGCCGGATTCCCCACCCAGGGCAGAGTTGATCGAACGGCCCGAGGAAGCAGGCGGGTGTTTTTCCTGCCCCCTTGCCTCCTGATCGTATCGTGCTCGGCCCTGGTGGATCGGCCAGGTTGTGCCGCCTTCACTCTTGATCCCCGGAAGGGCGCGGGCGTCGCGCGCATGGAACAGCGAGCCGCGGACTTTCCCGTGTCCACCGATCGGACGGCGAGGCCGGACGTCTGGGTAGAGCTAGGCCCAACCGAAGCACTCCGCTAAACTAGCGTCGTGGTCGTAGCTCACTTCGATCCGAGACGGAGAATGCCGATGCGGACCAGGCCGGGACGGCGGGGCGGTTGTCTGACCGCGTTCCTTATGACGATGGGCGTGTTGACGCTCCTGGTGATCCTCGCTTGCGCGGGGTGCGTTTTCTTCATCGTTCGCGGGCAGAAGGTCTACCAAAACCCCGAGGAGGTCCGTGCGTTCGCTGCTCGGTTGTGTGATTCGTCCCTTCTGAAAGGCTTCGAGCCGGTCGAAGCTGTCGAAGCCAATCTTTTCCTGTTCCGACTCGAGTTCGCGCGGTTTGCGCGACCAAGCGGCGGGACGTTGCCGGCGCAGCTCGCCGTAGGCCGGATGACCGCAAGTTTTCAGATCGATCAACCGGAGCGGAGGGTGCGGGGCCGCGTGCAGGATCGGTCGGATCCGGAGATACCGCCGGGGATGGAGCTGGTCGAGTCTTATGCCGTGCATCGGGACGTGGACGGGGAGGAAGTCGAGTTCTTCGTGTCGCTCTACCAACCGGCGCGGGCGGAAAGGCCCGAAGCGCCCGCCGGAGGTGAGGCTGCACGCAGTGGCGCGGACAGCGAAGGAACCGTCGGGAAGGCCGCTGCAGAAGGCGAACAGAAAGCCAGCACGGTAGAGAGCACCGAGGGGGTAAGTGAGCGGACGGATCGTTCCGGCGAAGGAGAGGGGGCGACGCAGAAGCACCGGGGGGAGGGTAACCAAGCGGAAGGCGTCCCGTCTGAGCAAGGCGAAGAAGCACCGCTCATTCCACCGGACAAAAAGGGCGACTGGGTCGTTGTGGTGGGCGTGCGTTCCGAGCAGAATGTGGGGCGGTTCGTCCAATTCGCCGGTCCGCGGGACGCGTGGGACGAAACGTCCTTTATAGAGCTGCTAATGTCGGTACGCTAGCCGGTCCTGGCGCAAGCAGGCGGCCCACACGGGCTCCGTTTGACGGAGCCAGACGGCGCAAGGAGGGACACTCTGCTCGCAGTGGTTCCCTCCGGGGTCACAACGTCGGTTTCCCATAGGGGGTTCGCCACTCGGGGGTGCCCGCGAGCTTCAGGCCGAGGAGAGCCAGCTCGTGTCGCTCGTCGTCGCTTAGCGGCTTGAACCGGCGGACAACCTCGACCGCCTGCCGCAGTTCCTGCACGCTCTCCATGCCAATCACGGCCACGTGGACGCCGGTTATCGAAAGGGCGTACCGGATGGCCGACTCGTACAGCTCCTTCGGAAGGCGAAAGCCTTTCTGATTCCGTCCCGCGCCGCCCAGTACCTTCATGGCGACCAGCCCGATGTTCATCTGCCTTGCCCGGCTCCACACCTTGTTCTCAAAGTCGTAGACATGCTGTGCCACGAAATTGACGGCGTTCATCAGCACGTCGATCTTGCCCGTGTCCAGCGCGGCGTGGAACCGCGACGGGTACAGGTGGCCGCTTGCCCCGATGAACCGCACCACGCCTTTCTCCTTTGCTTCGAGCAAGGCCCCCAGAGCGCCCCGTTCGCTGAAGACCAGGTCCAGGTCCGGAAAGCGGGGCTCGTGGCCGAGATTGTGCAGGTGAACGAGATCCAGGTAGTCGGTTTGCAGCCTACGCAAGCTCTGGCGGAGCAGCCGCCACGTGCCCTCGTAAGTCGGTTCTTCTGTTTTGGTCACCAGGAATACCTGATCGCGGATCCGTTTGACAACCGGCCCCATCTTTTCCTCGGAGAAGCCCGTGCGCTCGTTCCCATAGTTTGGGGCCACGTCCAGATAGTTCACACCACACTCCAGCGCGGTATGGAACAGCTCCTCGATGTCCCGCTGGGTGACGTGAGGCCTTTGTAAGGGGGCACAGCCGATGCCCAGACGAGAAACCCGCGCGTTTGTACGGCCGAGCACCACCTGCGGAACCGTTCCGGCGGAACTTGCGGCCGCGGACAGGCCCACAAGCCCGCCGGCTACCAGCCCCGACGCACAGACGAATTCGCGACGCGTTACGGCCGATCGAGCGGAGCGGGACATCGGGATACCTCCGGTACACCTCGTTCTGTGCTCTATGTTGATGCTAACCGACTCCGTCGTGCCGGACAATATTCCGTCACGCACGGCGGTTCCGAGTGAGCAGCTCCCTGTGCTGTCGTCGCCGTTGAGGGGGGATTGGTGGGTCGAACGCGGGGAACGCTTGGCGATAGCCGTTCCCCGCGTCGGTGCCGGCTGCCGGTGGTCGATTCGCTCGAAGGGTTTCGAGTGGTCGCTTCCCCGGTGATGGGGTAGCAACGATGGCCACGGCGCAGGGAATGGTGGGGCAAGAGCGGCACAGCCGGCGGCGAATACTTAAGAAGAGGATCGCCGCGTAGGCTCACCTCAGAGGCGCCGATAGATGGTTCGATGCGACGGTTGTGGTGCGATTGTGGAAACATCAGCCGAACCGGTTTGTCCGCGCTGCGGGCGAACACTTCCACTGGCTGACGGCCCGACCGTTCCTACCGCAGCTACAGGCGGCACCGACCTGCGCCCCGGCGGGGAAGATCTGTACGGGTTACTGGGACAGCGGGTGGCTCAGTATGAAGTACAGAGCCTGATCGGCACGGGGGGCATGGCCGCAGTCTACCTCGTGCGCCATGTGGACTTGGATCGCCTCTCGGCGCTGAAAGTCCCCCTGCCCAGGTATACGGACCTGTACAGGTTGGCTCCCGAGGAGTTCTTCAGCGAGGCGCGTCTGGCGGCCAGGCTGGTACATCGCTGCATCGTGACCATCCACAACATCGGGCAGATTGAACGAATAAAGCTCCCGTTCATTGAGATGGAGTACGTGCCCGGTGGGTCGTTGTCGACACGGGTCCGGAGCGGGCAGGGCATCGAGGCACTAACCGTTGCCAGGTGGATGGTAGATGTGGCTGCCGGGCTGGCCGAAGCGCATCGCCATGATGTGCTCCATCGGGACGTCAAGCCAAGCAACGTCTTCCTGGCCAGCGACGGGGGGGCGAAGCTGGGCGATTTCGGCCTCGCCAGGCTCAAACAGACCGTCACGCGCCGCGAAACGGGAAGGGCGGCAGGAACCCCGGCATTTATGGCCCCAGAAGTTATCCGGGGGGCCGAACCCATCCCCGCAACGGACGTCTACTCGTTTGGTGTGACCTTTTTCGCCGTTCTGGCCGGTCGTTTGCCGTTCGTCGGCCAGGCGACCGATGAGCTCCTGGACGCTCACCTCTATCGGCCGGCTCCGAATGTGCGAGAGTTCAACCCGACGGTGCCCGAGCCGGTCGCGCGGGTAATCGATCGTTGTCTCGCAAAGAAGCCGGAGGACCGGTACGCCAACGGTGCGGAACTCCTCATGGCGTGTAATTTCGCCCTCGGTGAAGCGAGGGGGCTTGACCAACTCCTCCATGAAGCTCTGGCCTCGACGCAGCTTGTACCCGAGGTGGTCGAGACCAGCCAGGAGCGATTTCTGTATCGAGTGGTGGTGCCACTGCCTGCCGACCGCCGCCAAATCGTCTACATCGAGGCGACGCGGGAACGTGTTCTTGCGGAGCGTGTGGTGCGGGTGTATAGCTTCTGCGCACCGGCGCGCCCGAGCTACTACGAGGACGCCCTGGCGCTAAACGCCAGCCTGCCGCACGCCAAGGTGGGCATCCAGCCAAAGGGCGATCAGCTCTGGTTCGTGGTCTCGAACGTCTATCCCCGCGCCACGTGCGATCCCGAGGAGCTGAAGCTCTCGATCCTGCAGGTCGCCGAATGGGCAGACCGCCTGGAGCAGACGTTGACCGGGGCAGACATCTACTGAGGCGACCAGCCCCCATCTTGCCCAGTACTGGGGGGAGGTTCACGTTTCTGCGCAGCGTACGACGGCGGGCTAGCCCCGGGAGTTCGGGCAGCCTGGGCGCAGTGCGGAGTCTCCCCTGACACGGTTCTGCGCGGACCGGGCACGCAACTCTGCCGTTGCCAGATACGCACCCGAGTCTACCGATTTCGAGTCGAGGGGGCGCAGGCGGAAGTCAGTCGCGGGAACCGAGCCGAGCAGGAGCCGGCGATCAGCGAAGCCCGCAGCCCGAACCGGCCGGCGGGGCGACCTGCCGGCCTGCGCCCAGGAGCACGCCTCCTCGTTCCGCGACGGGGGGATCATTCAGTCCTCGATCGGTTTGATCCAGATGTTCCGGTAGCGTACCGGATTGCCATGGTCCTGCAGGTAGAGCGGCCCCGGTTCAGGAGACTCGGCGAAGCGGGCCGCTCGCGTTGGACCGGGGATCTCCACGTCGCGATGGATCAGCACGCCATTGTGCCACACCGTCATGCGGGCGTTACGGACCTTTTTGCCCTGCTCGTCGAACACCGGAGCGTGGAATTCAATGTCGTACGTCTGCCACGTTAGCGGAGGGAAACACATGTTTACGTCGGGGGGTTTCACGCCGTAGATCGCCCCACACTCGTTGATGGCTCCTTCCAGACCGAAGGAATCGAGTACCTGTACCTCGTATCGGCCCTGCAGATAGACCCCGCTATTGCCTCGCCCCTGGCCCCGAGCATAGGGCATGTAGGGGGTCATGAACTCGATATGGACAAAGGCAGAACCGAACTTCTGTTTGCTCATGCACCCCTGCATGAGCAGCCCATCTTTGGTCATTCGACCGTTGATGAACTTCTCCGCAGTCGACCCGTCGAAAAGCACCACGGCGCCCTTGGGAGGCTTTTTGCCCAGCGTGGGGCTTTTGCGCACCGTCTTGGTCAGCTTACCGATCTCTGCGCCAGCCGCGTCGTAGATGCGCAGAACGTAATCGTCGCCCTCCTTCGTGATCTCGGCACGAGGTCCGTCGGGGATCTCGAAGATCACGCGATCTCCCTCCCGTCGTCCGTCGGCTTCTCGCTTTTCGCTGCCGTCCCAGCCCGCTCCAGGCAGGCCGCCCACGTAGCCCACCCCATGGAATTGCCCCCCACCGAGGGCGATGATCTGGGCACCGAACTCGACCTCGCCTTCGTTGGTTTGAACCGTGCCCACATACTCCCCCTGGAACGGGAAGTCCTCGTCCACTTCGGATAGCTTGGTCGCGGCGTAACGGGCGCGGTTTCGGTCGGCACGTTGCTGAGCCAGACCACTATCGACACCGCTGACTGCCCACACTGCTAGCAAAGCGAGCCCTGGCACGATCAGATGACGCATGTGAGTGACCTCCCCAAAATTCGCAGTCTTCCCAGAGGTCCGAGTATACCCAGTTTAACGGGAGCGATCCCCGCTGTCAGTCGGCACGAACTCTGGAATGAGCATACCGTCGTTATCGAAGCTAAGGGGACGAAGATCCGAACCGACCTCGATGTCGGGTCGGCCCGAGAGTTCGCGGATGATCGCCTCGCTCACGTACGCATGCTCGAGGTGAAGCGTGTCGCGGATCCGGATGAGCCGGAGGTTCTGCGGGTTCTGCACCGGGCAGGTGGCAGCGGCGACGTGGATCGCGGTGCGGTCATCCGCACAACAGATCGGGATGCGTGCTCCGAAGGGGTGCGAGGCGGTGAGGCAATTGATCGCCGTGGCCCGGTAGTCCAGGTTCGCAATGGCGCGAAAGCAGACCACGTCCGCCAGGCCGAGCCCGGTGGCATTGCCGAGGGTCTTTTCCGTGAGGCCACGAACGACGATGCGCGTGATCTCGGGCAAATCTGTCCCGGGCGGAGCGTATCGCTTCCGACCAACTACATTCGTGTCCATTCCGCTCCCGCTGATATCCTTGCCGATCTGGTCCACGACCAGGACGTCGGCTGAGCGGACAGGCAGACGCGGCATCAGGCGGCGGGCCAGCGCGAGCAGTTCTTGTTCGCGCCGGAAAAACTCCTGCGGGTGGATGACCTCCAGATGGGCGAGCTGGTCATACGCGTTCTCAACGAGCGCCACGCCGAAGGCAATCTTGCCCGAAGCCAGCACGAACTCGGCTACCGGACGCAGTACGCTCTCGAAGCCCCGCTCCAGGATCAGTCGATGGTAGTACTGGGCGCCCTCATGCTTGCCGAGGCCGATGAGGATCATCTTGAGCAGGCCGCTTTCGATCGGGCCGTGGAATGCTGTGTGGGGCTTCACGCGGTTGACGACGACGATGCGGTCGGCTTGCCAGGCGATTCTGTCCACGAGGACGCGGATACCCTCGGGGGTACGTCCGAGCTCGACGACGTCCATGCTGGAACGAATCTCTGCCCCAACCGACTGGGGCGTGATGCCGTACTTCTTGAGGAGCTGCACCTGCCCCTCGGCGGTGGCGCCCGCGTGGCTGCCCATGGCGGGCACGAGGAATGGCTCAGCACCGCCGGCGCGTAGGTAGGAGACAAGCGTTTTGAGCAGCTCGACGATGCGATCGATGCCGCGACTTCCCGCGGTGATCGCCACAGTTTGTCCCGGCTGCACGAGCCGGCGGACGCCGCGGGCGTCCAGCTCGCGCCGCAGGGCGGTCTCGACGGAGTCGATCCGATCGGAGGGAAAATGCTGGCGCACGAGGGCCACTCGCGGGAGGGTAATCTGCCGAAGCGAGGCGGGTAAGTCGCTCAATTTCAGGGGAAAGCCGCGCATTGGACGTTCCGTCATGCCGGACTGTTCTCCCAATACTACATGAGGGTAACGTCTGCCGGGCCCAGTCGATGAGCTGAGGCTGTTGGTGGCGCACGCTTACAATGGCTTGAGCACGTGGTGTTGAGAACCGAACCGGGCGCGTAACCCTGCGAGCGAACAATGGCTTACAGCACAGTCGTTCAACGGCGGAAGACCCGCGAAGTTGCCGTCGGAGACAAGATTGTCGGCGGGAACAACCCGATCTGGGTCCAGTCGATGACGTCCACCCACACAGAGGACGTGGAGGCGACGGTACGGCAGATCCACCAGCTTGAAGAGGCAGGATGCGAACTGATTCGAATCACAGTGCCGCGTCCTCAAGCCCTCCGGCAGGTTTCCGTGATCCGCCGCCAAATCTCGATCCCCTTGATTTGCGATATCCACTTCGATTACCGCATGGCCCTGGGCTGTCTGGACGAAGAGTGCGATAAGATCCGCATCAACCCGGGCAACATTGGGGGGCCGGATCGGTTCCGCGAGGTGGTGCGTAAGGCCAGAGATCGCGGCATCCCGATGCGGCTCGGCGTGAACGCGGGCAGTCTGGAGCGGGACCTGATCGAGAAGTACGGCTGGCCG
>JALSID010000247.1 GCA_026981825.1 Planctomycetota bacterium | reverse complement strand
GCGCGAAAGCGCCAGAGACGCCATGGGGGCGCTGGGGTTGAAGGCCCATCACCTGCCCGAGCAAGCTCGACGAGCAGCACCTCTAATGGAATGGCGGGTGACTCGCGTGCTGCGCGGCGGATCCACTCAAGAAACCCTCTGCTCCTATCGCGACCGAGCTGGGCCCACGTTGACGCCGCCGGGGAGGCTGCTCGAATTGCCCACTGCGCCCAGACGGACCAGTAGGAGGGTACGCCATTGGCGTCGACAGCCGTAAGCGCCGCCAGAAGCAGCGCGCGGAGGCTATGGCTGTCAACGCACACCAGGTGGGCGAGCACGTACCGGTAGTCGGGTTCGTTCCTTAGCCAGTCGACGAGCTCAGAAAGAGGCGGGGGCTCGGGTGTCGGGACCGCATGCAGCAAGACGCGCAAAGAGCGCCGCCTCCGGCGACTAGGTGCCCCGCGACGGTCGCGGCAGCTACCCGGCCCTTTCGTGCGGTACCACTGGAAGAGGGCCAGCCTAAACGGATCGCCGCCAAGAGACTTCGATGCAACCTGATCGCCAGCTTCCTGCCACTGTTCGAGAAGGTGCCGAGCGTGCTCAATCGCTCCTGTGCTTAACAACGCGAGCAAGCACTGAGCCCTAGCCACAGGGGTGTTAGCATGCTTACCAAGTCTAACTAGCTCACCGGGCTCTCGCTCAATCAGACTCATTTGTCGGGCAATGAGAAGCGGAGCCTGCAGGCCCCATGACCCGGCGGTCGTCGTCACCGGGACTTGTAGTCCCGGCGGCCAGTAGTCCTGCAAGAATTCCCGCCACTGTTCGGGCGTCAGCTGCACAAGCGCTTCAGGCCGATCGCGGAGGCGGAGACCATAGGGGAAGCTTGGCTGGTGAGAAGTAGCTCCGGAATTGTGGAGGTGGAAAAGCATTGCAGCGAGAATGGCCTGTGCGTTGTCCGAGGGCATGTTGTCGACCATGCGATAAAACGACAGCGCCTCGCGTAGGAAAACCAGGCAGGGTTCAGTGAGCTCGTCGTGACGCCATAGCTCGACGAGCCACCAAGCCTGAAGAAACGGATCTCCGAAGTCACCTATCCTGTGCGCGACCAGGCTACGGAGCTCCCCCGATCCGGCTAGATCTTGACACCAACGGACAAGTTTCTCGTAAAGTGCGTGCGCCGGCATGTCGTGCGCGCGGGCGACCTCGCGCACTGTAGAATCGGTACACTCAACCAAGGAGCGGACGGCTTCAACCGACGATAGCGACGGCGCCTGCCCACGCGCTAGTTGGTCGACCACCTCCCGGGCAGACTGGACGCGCGAGCAGCCCAGCAGATGAGCGATCATCGCCAGCATCACCGCGCTCGCGACCCGGGAACCGGATAGCCCGTGTCGGCTGACACGTTCGCTTTCGCTCGAGCATGGCATGTGACGTTCCACCTCATCGCCCGTTTTTGGACGGCTGAGGAAGACACTAGACACGTTGTCGAGGAGTTGCTGGCAGCTTCCCGTAACCAAACCAGGTGCTCGTCGCCCTGCCAGCAGTCCTTATCCCCGGGCTGTGACGGCCTAGGGGTGATGGTCGTTTTACCCCTGCCTACACACGCCCTAAACGGGTTTTCACGGATCCCACGCAGGCTCTAAGCGCGTTAAGGCTGGCTCTCTGCGGGTCCGCTCGCCACCGCCGTGGCGTAGCGGCGAGGTACACCCCAACTGGGCCCGCGCCGCAGGCCATTGCTGCGTTCCCTGCGTGGGACGCACGAAAAGTCGTCTAGCTATACGTTCATTGGTCTAGTTCCGGCCACCAACGCTCCAACGCCTCGTCGAACTTCGCCCTAGGACCTGGGAAGGACTCGTCAAATGCGGGCCGCAATCCGGGCGGGCGGTCACCAGAACCGAGAAAGTCCTTCCAGACGCCGAGGCGCGCCTGCATGAGGGACGCGTACCCAGTGTAATAGACCATAGCCCGCGGACGAGATTTCCCTCTGTCAACATCGATGCGCGGGTGGCTCCTGTACGCTACCACGTACGCTGCAAAAACGCCCAGAAGCTCGGCCCTTAGCATCGGCCACGTCGGTTCCGCGCCCGCTCGCGGTCTCGGCAACCCGAAACGCTCGCGATAGTGGCGAAGTACCATGTACGTCGCCTCTGCTGCGTTCAGGGCCTTGGCCAGGTCCTGTATCGGGTCGTCGGGTTTATGTCCTGCCGCAAGGTGGCCCCACGTAGGGCCGTATCCTTCGTGCGAATACGAGTCCTGGAGGGTATGCAGGGACATCCCAAGCGCAATCAGCGACTCCGGTAGAGCGCTCTGCACTCGCGATGTGATGTTGCCCACGACCCAACCAAGGTTTTCGTAGGCTTCTCCGGCACCCGCGTCGCACTCAGGAAAGTGAAAGACAGCCCGGGCACATCGCGACGTCGAGGTCGGCTTGGTAGCGGGGTGGTAGTCGACGAAGACCGTACCGTAGGCGATGAGGAAGGCAGATG
>JALSID010000246.1 GCA_026981825.1 Planctomycetota bacterium | reverse complement strand
ATCAATCCCCTTCCCTACGCCGTGTTACCTTTGCTTCCGCTGCCTGTTGACGTAGCTAGTATCGGCGGCGCTGCAGTCCAGCCCGAGCAGATGCAGCAGAAAGGGGTGCCGGATATACTGCATCTCGCGATTGTTCCGCCCTGTGAGACCTCTGTGAAGCCGCGCGGCAAAAGAGCAGGGCGAGGACCGTTTAACGGAAGCGGAGTGTCACGGCTCCCCTCGGCCGCCAGCACGCGCGGAAAAACACCCATACCCCCTCCCGTCCTCGCAGAGACATTGGTAACACAATATGATGGGGCCCAGTCGGTGCCAGTACAGGGGATTCTTCCGTCTAACGAAGGCGGTTTGCCCCCTGCGGCACGTCCTCATCCGCCCGCTTGCGTGCCACAGCATTGCGCGTGCGTTCGTAGATCACGAGCGTGCCTTTTGTACGGCGCCCGGATCCGAACGGTAAACGGCGCCAATCCTCCCGGCCTAACACAGGATCGACCAGATCGGGCCGCAGAGTGACCAGATACTGACAATCGGCCGGCGGCGGAAGTGACCGGCAGGGGGCCACGCCAACCGTTCTGCCCGCCTCGCGTGCGTACCAGTCCAGGGCACCGGTCGCATGGAACGCATAGGCGGGGCGCCGGTCGCCCGATCGTGCGAGCCAGATGGCCGCCTGTCGCACCACCGCCGTTCGCTGCACCTGGACCTGGGCCGGTCGGACCCAGTGGTAGTAGCCGTAGCCGCCAGCCACGGCTAGGACAAAAACGCTCCCCGAGGCAATGCGTAGCGCAAGACGCTTCTCCGCCAAGCCACGCCAGCGCACGAAGGGGAGGACGGAAAGAACGGCTACACCAGGAATCAGCGGAGCCAGGTGATCAGCCCGGTGGTGCGGCGAGACCATCAACAAAGCGACGCCGCCGTAGACATAGGCCGCTAGAGCAACCAGCGGTGCGTCAAGCGCACGCCTACGCAGCGCGTGGACCACCCCTGCGGTCGCCAGGATCGACCATGGGGCGAGCCTGGCCACGAAAGAAAGCGGTGGTTTGTAGAAGTTCGCGAACGGAACCCGCCATTCCACGCCGAACAGCGCGTGCTGCGCCAGCTCGCGTCCGAGAAGGGTGTGAACCACCTCTGCGCCCCCCACAGTTACCGCCGCGGCCAACCAGCCCAGGGTTAGACCCGCGAAGAGCACGGCACCAAGCCAAAAGGAACATCCGAATCGGACCGCGCTCCCACTGCAGCGCCAAGCCCCTGCCAGCCCTATAAAAGCAAAAAGCAGGGACAGCGGGCCTTTGGTCAGCGTCGCAGCCGCCGCCAGCATCCAGAATAACACCCACAACCGCGGCCGACGGAAAGCACCGTAGCCTGCGAGGAAGCAACTCCAGGTCAGGAAAGCAAACATTGTGTCCGTTCGGGCCAGCCAAGCGAGCTTCACGCCTAGCGAGCTGGCCATCACCGCCACGCCAGCCAGTACCGCAGCATCTGCGCGACCGTAGAGCGCTTGCGCGAAAAGCGCCGCCGACAAAACCAGTCCAACGAACGACAACGCACACGGGGCATACAGGGCCAGCGTGTCCAACCGACCGCGCGCTACGGCAAAGAGTCCTACCAGCCAGTTGTAGGCCGGCGGCTTCGTCTGCACGGAACCGTCGTGATCGTGCTGCAGCACCCAGTTCCCGTTGTAGTACAGATCCACCGCATACGCGGCCTGCTTGGCCTGGGCGTTGTCGCAAAGGTCCGGTGCGCCGGTGGCGCGGAGTAACACCACCGCCGAGCACGCGACACTCAACACCACGAGCGCGATCGCTAGCCGGCCTTTGTCACCCATCCGAGAGGTCTCCTCGCCAGTGGGCCCCTTTTACAGCCGGGTTCCGCTGCCTCTGTGCGTTGCGGCGAACCGGTCGCCGCACACGCTAAGTTCAACCTCCCCGTCCCTGTTGTCAACAGCGAGCAGGCGCCCAAGCTTGTCCCTTCCGGTGCTCGATCACGCTCTTCCGCTCGCCTCCCTCCCAATCCATCGGACGAACCTGCTCTAAGATTGGAACGAATGGTGTCCTTGATCGGCGTAGACATCGCGGCATAAGGAGCTGGTCAACCTATCGGGCGGGCGGCAACCGTGAGCGGCGGATCGTTGCTCGTTTTCATGAAGTGGCCCGAACCTGGCCGTGTGAAGACCCGGCTGGTCGCACAGCTTGGCGAGGAGGGTGCCGCCCGGCTTTACGAATGGATGCTCATGCGGACCGTTCGCACCGCCGAGCAGGCAGCCGGGCACTGCGGCTTGCATCTTGTGGCGGCTTTCGACCCTGCCCCCAAACGGGCACGCTTTCTGAGGCTTCTCACAGACCGATGGATGTTCGTTGCGCAGGCACCGGGTTCGCTCGGAACCCGGCTCCACCGCGCCTTCCAGGACTGCTTCTCGGCTGGTCGGGGCCCGGTTTTGGCAATTGGCACCGACTGCCCCTGGCTGACGGCCCAGCTCCTTTGCGAGGCTCGCGCCAAGCTACTCGACTACGATGTCGTGTTCGGTCCCACGGAGGATGGCGGCTATTATTTGATCGGCCTGCGTAGGATGCAGGGCGAGCTCTTCAAGGCGATCCCGTGGAGCAGCTCGAAGACCCTCGCGACTTCCCTGGAACGCGCCCGCGCTGTTGGAATGCGCGTTACGCTGCTTGAAAGGCTATCGGACGTGGACCGGCCCGCGGATTTAGCTGCCCTCCGACGCGACTTCCCCGAAGCGCCACTTGGTACCGGGGTGGTTCGCCCGAACCCCGGGGAGCTTTCGGACCCCCCGAGCACCACGGATGCTCGCCATCAGCAGGGAACAACCACGCCGTAGCTGGACCCCCCAACGCCTGCGCTCAACGCGCCGTTACAAGGGCCCAGCAACCGGAGGGGGATAAGACCGAGCCATCCGTGGAGGAAAGCGGACCTATCGGGCGATCGGCCTCGGTTAAATGTCCAGGCTCTTGACCTCCAGCGCGTGAGTCTCGATGAACTCGCGCCGCGGCTCCACCTGATCGCCCATCAACACGCGGAACAGATGATCGGCCGCCTGAGCGTCCTCAAGCTCCACCTTCAGCAGCGTACGCCTCTCTGGATCCATGGTCGTTTCCCAGAGCTCCTCGGCGTTCATCTCGCCGAGCCCCTTGAACCGCGTCACGTCCAACCCCTTTTCGCCCAGTTTTCGCACAGCGGCCACCAAGTTCCGCAGGCAATCCACAGGCACCTCTTCCTTGCCCCGCCGAATGATGAACATCGGCGCCGGCTCCTCCCCAATCGGCACCTCCTCCGGTAGCAGCTCCTCCACCGACACACCACAGGCAAGCAGCTCGGGCAACGACCGATTGATCACCCGAACCTCATGGACTTCTGTGACACGCAGCTTCCCCACCTCTGCTCCCTCATCTAACTCGTCCACCTCTTCATCGGTGACTTCGACCTGCCGAGCGGAGCTGCGCTCCAAACCCTTCGAAAACTCCTCCACCTGTTCCACCGTGGCGAACCACTTCTCCTCCGCTCCATAGCGCACGCGGTACACGGGTAGCTTGCGGAGCTGCGCGTCGTAGTTGTCGATCAGCGTCCGCAACGAGATTCCCCGTCTCTCAATGGCCGCAAGTGGATCCTCGATCCGGGCCAGAACGGCGAGCAGGCGCTCTAACTTCTCCTGTGGTATAGGCTCACCCCGAATCCGTTCGATCGTCGCGCCCTCGATGCCCAGGCGCAACAAGGTATCCCGCATCTCATCCTCGGAGTGGACATACCATTTGCTCTTCTTTTGGCGCACACGGTATAGCGGCGGCTGTGCGATGTAGATGCGACCTTCTGCAATGAGTTGTGGGAGCTGCCGGTAGAAGAAGGTGAGCAGGAGCGTGCGGATGTGGCTACCGTCCACATCTGCGTCCGTCATCAGGATGATCTTGCCGTAGCGGGGCCTGCGCTCCTTCTCCTCCCCCGGTAACACACCGACCGCTTGGAAGATGCTGGTGAGTTCCTCGTTCTTCAGTACCTTCTCAAACCGCGCCTTTTCGACGTTGAGGATTTTCCCACGGAGGGGAAGGATCGCTTGGAAATGCCGGTTACGCGCCGAGTCGGCAGTTCCCCCTGCCGACTGCCCTTCCACCAGAAACAGCTCCGTGCCGTCCACTTCCTCGCTTGTGCAATCGCGTAACTTACCGGGCAGGCTGCTGGTCTTCAGTGCACCCTGGCGCCGGGTCAGCTCACGAGCCTTGCGGGCTGCCTCCCGCGCCTCTGCTGCCAACACGGCCTTCTGAACGATCTTCTTCGCGGTTACCGGGTGCTCCTCAACATACTGCTTGAGGTGCTCGAACACCGCAGAAGCAACGATCCCCTCTACCTCGCTATTGCCTAGCTTCGTCTTCGTCTGACCCTCGAACTGAGGCTCGGGTACGAGGACGGAAATGACTGCCGTCAGCCCCTCCCGAAAGTCTTCCCCTGTGGGTTGCACGTTGCCCGACAGCCCTTCGGCTCTTGCGTAGGCGTTCAACGCACGCGTCAGTCCCGTGCGGAAACCGCTCACATGCGTTCCCCCTTCCACCGTGTTGATGTTGTTCACGTACGCATACACCCGCTCCGAAAAACCCTCCGTGTACTGCAGCGCAACCTCGACAATCACTGCACCATCCTGGCCCCGAATGTAGATTACGTCCGGGTGCAGGGGGTTCTCCGTCCGGTTCAGATACTGCACGAACTCAACAATCCCCCCCTCGTACTGGAACTCCGCCTCTTTGCCGTCACGCTCGTCAACGAGCCGGATGCGGACACCTTTGTTGAGAAAGGCCAGTTCACGCAGCCTATTCTCCAAGATGTCGTAGCGAAAGCGAGTGTCCGGGAAGATGTCCGGATCCGGCTTGAAACAGATCTTCGTGCCACGGCGGTTCGTCTTTCCGATGATGCGCAACTCCGTTACAGGCACGCCACGCTCGTACTCCTGGGCGTACACGCACCCGTTCCGCCAGACTTCCACCTCCAGCCACTCACTCAACGCGTTCACCACCGTGACGCCGACGCCGTGCAAGCCACCGGAGACCTTGTAAGCGGTGTGGTCGAACTTTCCCCCGGCATGCACCTTTGTCAGGATGACCTCCAGCGCCGGCCTCCCCTCCTCCGGATGAATGTCCACCGGGATACCACGCCCGTCATCCGCTACTGTGACGCTGCCGTCGGCATGTAACCGGACAACAATGTTCCGGCAGTACCCCGCCATTGCCTCGTCGATGGAGTTATCCACCAGTTCGTAGACGAGATGGTGAAGGCCACGGATGCCCGTGTCGCCGATATACATCGCAGGCCGCTTCCGTACCGCCTCCACCCCTTCCAGAACGCGGATGTCCTTCGACGTGTACTCTTCCACGTCCTGCGCCAACTCTCCGGCGGTCAGGCCCGCCTCCGAAGACCGCGATTCTTCCCTGTCTGACGGTTTTATCTCGCTCATGCAGTTCTCTGCCCTATTCCAAACGACACCTGCATCTACTGGCCAAGTCGGAACCTCAGTTCTCGTACACGCGCGCCCAGCCGCTTTTGCATCCCCTCCAGCAACTCCTTTCGCCGGAATGCAACAAGCTCGTGCAGAAGACTCGAATCACTCACCAGGATCTCCACCACGCCGTGCCGAACCCTCCCGACACGGGTTCGCGATGCCACCTCCGCACCGGCCACCTCGGCCCAGGCCCGCTCCAGACTGCGCCCCACCGTTACGCGATTCAACCCACGGACAGCAAACAGCTCTCGCAACACGTCCCCCAGGCGTTCCGGGCGCCTGTTTCGGTGGCCCTCAAGCGACATCAGTACTCCGCCTCCGTGACCTCCTCATCGACCGGTTCCTCTTCCTCCTCGATCGTCAGCGGCATCACGACGTAGAGGTAACCGTCGTCCGTTTCGAAGCACGCCGCGCTCTCGGCATCGACCACGTTCATCCGAACCGTCACCGCGTCTTCCAGATTCTTGAGCATGTCCAGCAGAAAACGGGGATCGAACGCAATACGCATCTGGGGGCCATCATAGGCAGCCGTGACGTACACCTCCGAACGACCGATGTCACGCGACGAGCCTACCAGCTTTAGCTCGTCACCGCCAAGGCCAAGAGTCACCCCCCTGCTCTCCTCGGTTGTCACTACCGCCGCCTGTCGGATCCCCCGCGCAAACTCACCCGCAGCCACCGACAACTGTCCCGTCCGGCTCTTCGGAATTACCGCCTGGTAGTTCGGAAACCTGCCCTGGAGAAGATTGGTGACCACGGTTGCGCGTGAGGTGGCAAAGATCGCACGGTTCTCCTCAATCGTCACCAGGGTCGGCTCCTTCTCCCCGACGAGTTGCCGCTCCACAAGTTGCATCGCTTTCGCCGGAACGACTGCCGTGATCCCCTCGGTCGAATGGCCATTCACCGGCTCGCCCGTGGCCTGCATCAACGCCAGGCGGCGCCCATCTGTGGCTACAAACCTTACCTCCTCCCCTTCCATCTCCGTTAGAATCCCTCCTAAGGCATACCGGGTGTTCTCTGGGTCAGTTGCGAATACGGTTCGCCGGATCAGAGCCCTCAACACCTCGCTCTCGATCCGATGGAACCGGTCTCCCTTCAGCTCTGGAACTGCCGGGAAATCCGCAACGTCTTCCGTTGTCAGCTCAAAGTGGCTTCGAGTGCCCTCGATTCGTGTTCCGGATGCCGTCGCCGTGAGCGTGACCTCATCGTCGCGCATCTCGCGTAGGATGGCGATGGTGCGAGCTGCAGGAAGCAAAAGCTCGCCCGGTTCCTCCACATGCGTGGGCTGAACCCTGGATTGGATCCCGATCTCCAGATCCGTGCCGAATAACCTGATGTCCTCGGAGGCAGATGCCTTGATGCTCTGAAGCACAGTCTTTGGCGTACGCGACGGTACGACTCCGGCCACAGTCTGCAACGCCGCCAAAAGGGCTTCGCGATCACACACAACCTTCATGCGTCTACCCCGAGGTCGCTGAAGTCTGCTCTAATCTGATAGCTCCGTCTTCTCCGTCTTCCATCCCTTGGTCCGTGTCCAGGTGTTCGCTCCATTCCCAAAGCTCTCCAATGGAGAGAGGTTGCCGTCGGTGCTCCTGAGGATCAAGCGGTGCGTAAAGCCGTGCATAACGCCACAATCCGCTCGACGTGGCAGCGTGCTGGAACACGACAGTCAGCAGAATCCTCCTCGACCGCACACGGTTCCAGGCACCCAACGAAGCCCTGTTGACGCGCTGTGCACGGCTTACACGCAGAACGCCCCCGAAGGCAGGGCGAGCAACCATTCCCGGAAGACCAGAAGCGCCGGCAGCGGTGTTCCTTCCATTGTACAGCCTCCGGCCACGGAAAGCTGTCCCTAAAGGCCCGATCAATTCTATAGCAACTTATTGCTAATTCTAAACTTAAGTAAGACCTGTGCTTCTCTCGGCTCAGCGGCCGGGGAGCATTGGTGCCGCTGCGCCGGTCGGCCCTGCGTTACGGGAGCGGCACGCTGGCGCGTAATCGCCGCGGCGTGTCCCTGAAGGAGGCCGTTTAGCGCTGCGACTGCACCAGCCGGCGGAGAACCGACTGCAGCCTGTCGAGAGCGAACTGCACGTCTTCGTCGGTCGAGCCGGGGCCGAAGCTGAAGCGGACCGAAGCGCGGGCCAGCTCCTCAGGGAGGCCCATGGCGAGGAGCACGTGCGAGGGGGCTGCGGCGCCACTAGAACAAGCGGAACCTGTCGATGCGGCGACCCCCTCCATGTCGAGGGCCATTACGAGCGCCTGGCCATCCAGGCCAGGGAAGCAGATGTTGGACGTATTGGGCAGGCGTGGGGCACCGGCGCCATTGACCCGCGCTGGCGGCCACAGAGAGAGGGCCGCGTTTTCGAACTGGTCGCGTAGCCTGCGTAGCCGAGCCGACTGTTCGGAGCGTTCGGCTACGGCCAGTTCCACGGCACGAGCCATGGCGTGGGCAAGCGCCACCGCCTCGGTCCCCGGGCGGAGGCCGCGCTCTTGGGGACCACCGAAGAGAAGCGGCTGGAGCCGCGTACCGCGCCGTATCAGAAGAAGACCAATTCCCGGTGGGCCCTGCAGCTTATGGCCACTGATTGAGGCGGTGGATGCGCCGATCGAGGCGAACGAGAACGCCAACCGGCCCACCGACTGCACGGCATCCACATGCAGATAGGCTCCATATCGGCGACATAAGTCCGCCACCTCTTCGATCGGCTGGATGACGCCCGTTTCGTTGTTGGCGTGCATTACCGCGACGACTCGGGCGCGATTCCGCAACAGGACCTCTAGCCGCTCCAGACACACCACTCCTTCTGCTGAGACGGGGATCACGGTGCTGCGTTCGGCCAGAGGACCGGGTGGCTGGGCCAATTCGTAGACCGACGGGTGCTCTACTGCCGAGACGGTGACCGAGGAAGGGGGTTTGGTACGCAGCGATAGCCCGAGGATGGCAGTGTTGTTGCTTTCCGTGCCTCCGGACGTGAAGAAGACCTCATCCGGGTGGGCGTCGAGGGCTGCCGCTATCCGTTCCCGGGCATCTTCCAGCAGCCTGCGCGCCGCCCTACCTTCTGCGTGGAGGCTCGACGCATTGCCATGCAGGCTGTCGATGGCCTCCAGGAGGGCTTCGCGAACCTCGGGCCGCATCGGGCTGGTGGCGTTGTGGTCCAGGTAAACACGTCGCATCTTTACCTGACCCGGGTGTGGGCCTGTGCCAGGGCTCTGAGGGACGCACGTGCGCTCGAGCCGCCGGCTCGCTGCTCTACCAGATGGCCCGCCAGAAGAGGAGGATGCCGGCGATCATGGCAGTAACGCCAAGCGGTGTAGAAACACCGTTCACAAGAAGCATCGTGCCAAGGGCGATTGCCGCCAAGCCGACTGCCGCCAGGATGATCCTCGCTATCAAGCCGGCCACTAAGGACAGCAACTGAAACGGCAGAGTGATGACCCACCAGATGGCTCGCATCACGTTTGCGAAACCACCATCCTCCGATTCCTGCCGATTCGGCCGAGGCACAGCTTGGTCCCTGTCCCAGTGTACGCGCTGGTCCCGGGCGTCGTGTCGCAGGCAACGCACCGGCCTAGAGCCGGTCGAGTACGCTATGGAATTCGACCTTGCACCCTGGGGCTAACTGGTTACCATGCAATGCTCGGTGATGCCCCACACAGGGCCCTGGTGCTGCGAAGGAGGGCTAAAATGGCACGGACAGCCGGTCTGCTGGTCACGGCCACACTTCTGGTCTGCCTCCTCCCCCTATTTCCTAGTTCGAATCTGCCGCCGAGTTCTTCGCAAGTAGCGGCGACCAATTCTACCTTGCCGCAGCCCCGTGTGTGGATCGACGTCTCCACGGGTATCCTGCCCGTGTATGAGTCTTCCGAATCGGCCGGCACACGCGGAACGGGGGCTGAGCCCCGCGAACCGGCGGCCCCGGACCGCGCAGTGCCCCGCGGCGAAGCAGAGCTCGTCGGCGTGGTTAGGGCGGGGTTGCCCCCCGGTGCAGGTGAAGCAGGCCGCCGGTCGGGCATCGCCGGAACGTGGGAGGCAGCGCGTGAGTTTCTGAGGAGACGCGGTATTGACCGATTCCGGCTGGAGAGCATTGGCCAGCCGCTCAGATACCGGTTTACCTGTTGGGTACCGCTGGACGGGAATCCGTATGTGACGCGGCAGTTCGTGGGAGAGGGAACGGACGAACTGGCTGCTGTGTGGGATGCAATCGCCGAGATCAAGGCCTGGGAAAAACAGTGAAGCCGCGTGGGAATCGCGTCGATGTTAGGGAAATAGTAGGAGGTACCCGCGCGTGTGTGACGTCAGGCCGGGTTAGGCCGGGTCACTGGCAAAGACGTATCCCACCTCGATGCTGCACCGCCGGTGGCGCGCTGGTTCGGACGGCAAGGAGGCCACCGAGATGGCGCATCCCGCTCTCCCCATAATGCTCGCAGTTCTGCTCTTGCTCGCCCAGCAACAGTCTCCCGCCTTCCGGGTACGTTCGAGCGCCTGGACGGAGGGCGGAACGTGCGTGGCCGACATCGAGCTCCTAAACGACTCGGCGGCCCCCGTCGAGCTCAACCCGGAAGAGCTCACGATCACCTATCGCGGGGTTGTGTCGAATAGCGCTTGCAAGGCGCATACGGTACCGGCGCGGGTGGAGGGTCGGGTCAACGGCATTGGACGCGCCGCACACGTTCTCGTACGAGCGAGCGACTGCGACAGGGAACGCTGCGTCGAAACAGCGTCTGTGGAGTTGCTGGGGGCGGATGGCCGGGACCAGCGGAGGATCGTCAGCGTCGCGCCCGGCGAAGGGATCATACTGAGAATCCGCTTCCAACATGAGCACTTTTTGTTCGGCAGGTACGATCCCTTGATTGGGCAGCGTGAGCTTCTCCTATCGTGGGGGCCTGTGTTCGCGAAGCTGCGCCTCGTGCACGAGCAACCGCAGAGCTTCCAAGGGGCAGGGGAGATCAACCTCGAGCCCTCTCCCAGCCGCCAGGATCCTACGTTCTACAGCTCTGCCCCCGGTTCGCTCTACCTTGCAGCGGACATCCCCGGCTACCAGTATTACCGGTTCGCGGACGTACCGGTCCGGTACGGAAGCTACTGGTTACTGCGGTTCCGGTACGCCATCGCACTGGGAACGACCGCGTCCTGCCGGGTTCGGATTGTCGAGTATCAGGATGCACCGCGATACTGGCGTCGGCTGGGTGGGGGATTCGATTGCGAGCTCGTCCGGCAGGGGGGCTGGGTCACATTTGAGCGTCGGTTCCGGGTGGGTCCGGAGACTACCACCCTGGCACTCGACTTCCGGCTTACGGGCTCGGATGTAGGGGAAATGTGGGTGGACGACGTGCAGCTCATCCCTTTGCCGCTGGCGAAAACCAGCCCTTAGCGGGCAGATGGCGGCCGTGGTGGCGGGCGCAGCTCTGCCGAGCCCACGAGCGTTCGGGGGGACATAGACCGTCGGGAGCGTCCAACGGAGCCGGACCGATTTCCAGCCAGCGGGCTCCTCTTTCCCCAGGTTCCAGGGGGCCATCGCCTATGCTTGCGGACCGGAGCGTTTTGCTGGACGAGCTTCTGTACGGGGGGCAGCACGGGTGTACGGCGTCCGGCACGGCCTGATCGTGGAGGCGTGCTATTGCCGGTTCGAGTTCGCAAGTCGTAGCGTCCGGTCTGGTGGCAGGCGTGCAGGCTACGCCCCGGGGGCCGGGAGCGCTGCCTGGGCCCCTTCTGAAGCGGGTTTCCTCTGGTGCCGCTAGCGCGCGTATGCTGGCCGTCGACCGGGGCGGCGGCGCTCCTTAGCCGGCTCGTTCCCGTTCGACGCGAGCACTTTCAGAGCACGCTGCGGATTGGAGACTTTGAAGACAGCCAGCGTCTTGCCGTTTCGAGCGCCGGCCGAGCAGTAAGCGTAGTCGATATTGATGTGCTCGGCGCTGAGCTTCTCGCAGACCTTCGCTAGAGCGCCCGGGCGATTGGTAAGTTCAACTTCGATAACCTCGGTTTCCTGGTACGGGATTGAAAGGTTGCTGAGCACCTCCTTAGTCGTCTCCTCGTGATCGGTCACGAACCTCAGAACGCTGTGCTCACGGGAATCCATTACAGTGAGGGCGACGATGTTTACCTTTGCCCGCGCCAGCGCGGAGCAGAGGGTGGCCAGACGACCGGGCTTGTTGGCCAAGAACGCGGTGAACTGCCTGCGTGTACGCATTGGCGTCCTCCGGGATAGGATCGAGTGTCTCGGAGACGACACCCCAACAGAACACACCTGGGACACGAAGGACCGGACGGGACAGCTTGGCGCGAACGTTGCAAGGAATCGCGGCGTATCAGCGACACCGCGGTCTTGCGGCGCCTGGTTTCCCGCATAATCGATGGGTGCTGCGGCGACGCATGACTGGAGCAACCAGCGTCAAGACCATCGTTGACCCTCCCGCGTCTGCGAAGACGGGTTCCGAAACCGCGGGCTATCTACCTAACCACGAGCTAAGCTTAGCACAGAGGCGGCAGCCCTTGCAAGAGGCCGGTAGTCCGAGAAAGGTTGGTCCGGAGTTCGGCTTCCGATAGTGCCGGCCTGGGTGCCGGGGCAGGCGAGATCTTGTGGAAGCGACGAGCGCGAGCAATCTGTTGGCTGGCGGCAGCAGCGGTCGGTATCCTGCTTCCCGTGCTGCTCCGAGCTCGATGGGTGCCGCCTGGGGTACCAGGCGAGTGGACATGGGGCCTTCTGGAGCACCCGCTGGGTCTTGCCGTCCTTGGTCCGGCTCTGGCTGCGGTTCCGGTCGTTGCTCTCTTCTGGTACCTGGGCTGGCGACTTGCTCCAGGACAGAGTTTTCTTCCCAGACAACTGGCCGGCTTCGTGGGCACGGTGGGGGCGGCAGTAGCATTCCTCGCTTTGCAGGTAAGCCCCCCGACGCCGTACAACGTTGCGCGTTGGCCGAACATCTTGTACTGGTCGATGTCAAGCGGCTACTTTGAGGTTGCCAGAACGGAGTTGACCGCTTCCGGCTGGCGTGAGTTCCTGGCCCGCTACCCTGACTTCCAGCGGGAACAACCCGATCCGTTCCATATCGCGACACATCCTCCCGGTCTGGTGCTTCTTCACGGCACGGCTATCTGGATATGTCGCCGCTATCCCGGCTTAACCGCGGCTTTGATCCGATCAGAGCCAGAACTGCTGAGGCTCGGCTTTAGCGTCATTCCGCCACTGCCCCCCGCGGAGCGAGCCTCTATCACGCTCGTCGCGTACCTCACTTTTCTGGTGACCTGTATCGGATTCTGGCCGATTTGGGCTGCCCTTCGCCGCGTCGCGCCGGGACGGGTCGCCTGGGGGGTAGCCAGCCTCTGGTGGTTCATACCCGGAATCGTCCTATTCTGTCCGAAATCGGATGTTCTCTATCCAACCGTTGTGGCGTTCATCGTCCTGAGCGTGCTTGGCCTGGCAAAGGGTGCCGAAACCGGGGGGTTTACCTGGATAGCTCGCGGCGTGGCACTTGGGTGCCTGTTGTGGCTGGGGATGTTCCTGTCGTTCGCTTTCTCGGTGATCTGGGTAACCGCACTCCTTGGAGCTGGCCTTGTGTTGGCCCGATCTACCGGGGCTGTCCGGTTCCGGTGGCTCGCCGGCTGGCTGATCGGCGTGCTCGTCTTCGGTCTGATTTCAGGCGCGTTCTACGCCGTAACCGGCTGCAACCTGTTCGATTCCTGGTGGGCCTGTTATACGCGGCACGCCGAATTCAACGTCCGGGTGCCGCGCTCCTACTGGGTGTGGATGTTCGTTGACCTGGTGGAATTCGCAGCGAGTGCAGGAACGGTCGTAGCCTGGGGGGCAGTAATTGGGTTAGTCCGAACGTTGAGGCGCTGGAGGTCTGGGGAAGCGAGCGGCGGTCTGGCCGTCCTGGCCTACGACGCCATCGTGCTTGCTTGGGGGGCTGTGTTCGTAGTGCTGCTCTTTTCTGGGAAGAACCGGGGCGAGGTGGCACGGCTCTGGCTTCTGTTCCTTCCGTTTCTTGTTCTTGCCGGGGCAAGAGCCATCGATGGTTGGACAGGCCAACGCCTGGTCCTGCTCCTGTCTGCCCATGCGGCTTCTGCGCTGCTGCTGGTGAACACCGTGCAGGGGTTCGTCGACCCGCACAGTGTCGAGCTGCGGGAGAAGGGGGGCATCTTGTCCGAGCGGATTGCCCCTGCGCGCCTGTCTTCCGATTGCGAACGGAACGTGGCCTGTGCTATAATCCGCGCCAATCGACGTATTCGCCAGAGAAGCGAGCTAACTACGCAAGTAGCCGGAGTCGACCGCGGAGAAGCGAGCGATGAGCAACGCTGGGGGCCCAGGCGGGCACGGCGAAATCAACCGTCCACGCGTGTTCCTTGGTTGTTTCATTGCGCTGGTGGCCACTGCCTTCGGATTCATCATCCGCGCAACGATCATCGACGACTGGCGCGTCCAGTTCAACCTGAGCCAGACGCAGATCGGCTACATCCAGGGGGCTGGCCTGTACCCCTTTGCGATCTCGATTATCCTGTTCAGCCTGGTGGTGGACTACATCGGCTACGGGGTCTCGATGATCTTCGCCTTTGCCGGGCACGTCCTGTCGCTCGTGATCACCCTCACTGCGCGTGACTTCGCCCAGCTCTACGCGGGCCAGTTCCTCTTTGCCCTGGCAAACGGGATCGTGGAGGCGGTGATCAACCCCGTCGTGGCGACCATGTACGGCCGCCAAAAGACACACTATTTGAATGTCCTACACGCCGGATGGCCAGGGGGCCTCGTGCTGGGCGGGTTGCTCGCTCTCGGCCTGGGCATGCTCCCGCTGAACTTCGGTGATTCCGTGCTGTGGAAAGTGAAGATGGGGCTCGTGGCGCTGCCCACGCTGGCCTACGGCGTACTCCTGTTCGGCCAGCGCTTCCCTGTCCAGGAACGGGTAGCAGCCGGGGTGTCCTATCTGGAAATGCTTCGGGAGTTTGGCATTGCGAGTTGCTTCATCACCCTCGCCCTGCTCGTGCTCGGCTTGAATCAGATCCTGGAGGTGTTCGGTATTCTTCTGCCCTGGTCCGTGGCCGGGGCGTTGGTCGTGGTCCCCACTATCCTGTTCGGCCTGTTGGTTCGTTCCTTCGGTCGGCCCATGTTCGTCTTCCTGCTGCTAGTGATGTTCCTGTTGGCCACCACGGAGCTGGGCACGGACAGTTGGATCGCGGACATCATGGGTAGTGTCTTGCAAAGCCAAAACGCGGGCGATCTTGTCCTGGTCTACACCTCCTTCATCATGTTCGTGCTCCGCTTTTTCGCCGGGCCTATCGTCCATGTCATCTCACCGCTCGGGCTGCTGGCGGTCAGCGCAGCGCTGGCCACCATCGGCCTCGTTACCCTGTCGCACGCCGGCACGGCGGCGTCGCTGATCTTCATCGCAGCCACGATCTACGGGTTCGGCAAGACCTTCTTCTGGCCCACCACGCTGGGTGTGGTGAGCGAGCAGTTCCCGAAGGGGGGCGCTCTCACGCTCAACGCAATCGCGGGCGTGGGCATGCTGGCTGTGGGAACCCTTGGCAACCCGTTGATTGGCATGTTACAGGACCGACAAATCGACCGTCTCTTAGCGGAGCGGTATACCGAGTTGCACGAGCGGGTTATGGTCGAGAAACACGCCATGTTAGGCAAGTACCGCGCCCTTGACGAGGCAAAGCTGGCCACCTTGACCGATGAGGAGCAGGAGCTGGTGCTAAGTGTGGTTCGTGAGGCCAGGCAGGCGACGTTGCAACAAATCGCGGTCCTGCCCGCCATCATGTTCATCTGCTACGTGGGACTCCTTGTCTACTTCCTCTCTCGAGGTGGCTACAAGGCCGAGGTCCTCGTCGGCCACGAGGCGGCGGACGAGGAGTTCACCGGCGGCGTCGAGGGGCCGACGGAAGCGTGAGTGAACGGACGGATCTGTTTCTGAGGGGAAATGCATCCGCGGCGCTCTGTGCGTCCAGCGCACCTGGTTGCACGCGGAGCGGTTACGGCCGCGCCGGACGGAACGATTCGCTCTTCAGGTTGTGCCGCTTCAGCAGCCGCTGAAGCGTGCCACGGGGTACCCCCGCGTGCCGCGCTGCTTGGGTCACGTTCCCGTTGTAGCGGCGCATCAAGCTGATCAGATACTCCCGCTCGAACCGCCGTACCACCTGCTGCCGGGCTTCATGGAAGGGCAGACTGTCCAGCGGTCCGTTCGAACCCGACTCGCGCGCGGATGGAACGGACGGAAGGTTGAGAAACTCCCGGGGGAGATTGCGCACGTCAATCCATTCGCAGTCCTCCAAGAGCACAATCCGTTCCACCAGGTTGCGGAGCTCACGAACATTACCCGGCCAATGGTAGTTCGTCAGCGCGTCAAGCGCCCGGGCAGTGAAACCACGGATCGACTTGCCAAACTGGCGGTTGAACTCCTGCACGAATGCCGTAGCAAGCAGCGGGATGTCCTCTCGCCGTTCCCGAAGGGGGGGTAAGTGAATCGGCACCACCCGGAGGCGGTAGTAGAGATCCTCACGGAACCTTCCCTGGCGAACCATTTCTTCGAGATTCCGGTTAGTTGCGGCAATTACCCGTACGTTGATGCGAATCGGCTGTGTGCCCCCCACACGGCGGATCGCCTTCTCTTCGAGGGCACGAAGCAGCTTGCCCTGTAGCCGTAAGTCCATGTCCCCGATTTCGTCCAAGAAGATGGATCCACCATCGGCCACTTCGAATAGACCGAGCTTGCGCTCATGTGCATCCGTGAACGCCCCCCGTTCGTGGCCGAATAGCTCGCTTTCCAGCAGTGTTTCCTGCATCGCGGTACACGAAACCGCGACGAACGGACCACTCGAAGCACCCGATGCCTCGTGAATCG
>JALSID010000245.1 GCA_026981825.1 Planctomycetota bacterium | reverse complement strand
GGCACCATGTGCCGCACCAACCTCGCGAACAACCCCCTGATCTCCGTGAACGCCCCTGGGCCATGGCCACAGGGCGGAACCGGCGGGCCCTACGCGTGCGGTTGCCTCGGCCCAGCTCCGCCTCCATTTAAACTGTTATAGCCGAATTCTGCCGTATCGGGAGAGGATCCGTCTCGACACACGGCAAGGGGAAAGCAGTCGTGGTTGATCTTTCGCCGAATCGCCGGGCCTGGGAACTTGCACAGCGGGTAATCGAAAGGCAGGTCGAACTGCGTGCAGAGGTGCACCGCACGAAGGCCGGGGCAGTCGTCGTGGACTGCGGCGTGGAAGCAGAAGGGGGGATCGAGCTGGGCCTGCTGCTGGCTCGGCTGTGCATGGCCGACCTGGGTCGGGTTGAGGTCACGCCCATGTTGTTGGGGGAAATCCCAATGCCCCATGTGTCGGTCTGCACAGACCATCCACTTCTGGCATGCATGGGCAGTCAGTATGCCGGCTGGGAAATACGTGTCGGGAACTTCTTCGCGATGGGCAGTGGACCGATGCGTTTGCTGGCCAAGAAGGAGGAGCTTTTGGGCCAGTACGGGCTTGGTGACGATGCCGACGTTGCCGTGGGCGTGCTGGAGGCGGGTCAGTTACCCCCCGAGGAGGTGGTCTCGTACCTGGTGGAGGCGACGGGGGTGAAGCCCTCTTCGCTGGTGCTGTTCGTTGCGCGCACGGCAAGTATTGCTGGCACCATCCAGGTGGTCGCCAGGTCGGTGGAGACGTGCTTGCACAAGATGCACGAATTAGGCCTGGATCTTCGCCGTGTATCGGCCGGCTACGGGGCAGCTCCCCTGCCCCCGCCCGCCGAAGACGACCTAGGGGCGATTGGACGAACCAACGACGCGATCCTGTACGGTGCTCACGTGACGTTGTGGACATGCTTCGAGCCGGAAACGATTGCGGAGCGTGGTCCGGACATCCCGAGCAGTTCGTCCCGTGACTTCGGTCTTCTTTTCCTGGAACTGTTTGAGCGCGCCGGGGGCAACTTCTACGAGATCGACCCGAACCTTTTCAGCCCCGCGCACGTGACCCTGTACAACCGCCCGGACGGCAAACGCTACACCTTCGGCCAGATCTATCCGGATGTTTGCTGGAAGTCGTTTTGAGTTGGAGCTGGACGGACCTTGCCATGAGTGATTTCCCGGTCGCGTTGGTCACGGGCGGAGGACGCCGCGTGGGCAACCACGTGGTACGACGCCTGGCGGAAGCCGGCTATGCCGTGGCAATCCACTGCTTCTCGAGCCGCGCCGAGGCGGAACAGACGGCCGAGGAACTTCGCTCGCGCCTGCAGGTTCCTGCCGCCGTGTTTCAAGCGGACCTTGCCCACGGCCAAGCGGGCGTGGAACTCGTACGCGCCGTGGTCGACAGGTTTCGCCGACTGGACCTGGTGGTCACCTGTGCAAGCGTTTGGGAACGGGTGGAGCTTGAGGAAGCGGACGAGCGAGCCCTGGAGCGGATGTGGCGACTGAACACGCTCAGCACCTACACGGTGGCGTGGCGAGCGGGTTTAACGATGATTGAGCAGCCACAGGGCGGGTGCATCGTGCTGATCGGCGATTGGGCGGTTCGTCGTCCATACCGGGGCTACCTGCCCTATTTCGTGGCGAAAGGCGCCATCGAACCGATGGTGCGCGGTTTAGCAATCGAACTGGGTACCAGAAATCACAAAGTACGTGTGAACGGAATTCATCCAGGCCCGGTGTTGCTTCCGCAGTCCAGTTCCGCGGAAGAACGCGAGTTAATCCGCCGTTCGACGCTTGTCCAATCGATCGGGTCGCCTGCGGACGTTGCAGACGCGGTGCTTTTCTTCGCCGAGCATCCGTTCGTGACGGGAACGATGTTCACCATCGACGGTGGTCGCAGCATCTACTGCGGCGGGGACGAACCAGCAGGTGCGTAGGTCGAACCGCAATGGGTGTGGCGGCTCAGGAACGCCTCTGGTCTGCGGCGTCTGCAATGCCGCGATAGCTTTCGCTTCGCATTTGACGGCACGCTTCTGTAAGCTACCCTCCTCTAGAGACCCGGCAATGTCACATCTTGATCGGGGGTACAGGTCATGGCGCACAGATTTCATCGACCGTGCCAGTTCGTTTCCGCTTGCCGGACAGGCGGCATCCTCGTTCTCGGCGTCGCAATTATCGTCGTCCTGCTCGGTCTGGCTGCCCTTGCGGTCGACGTCGGGTACCTCTACGTAACCCGTGTCCAGTTGCGCACGGCTGCCGATGCGGCGGCCCTGGCGGCGGCCAGCGAATATGGCTGGTCCAGAGACGAGGCCAGCGCAATCAACGCAGCGATCGAGGTCGCTGCCCAGAACAAAGCGGCGGGACACTCCGTGGTCATCGATCCACAGACGGACATCGTCTTCGGGCGATACGAGTTCGACGAAGCAGCCGGAAAATGGCGTTTCCTTCCCTGGCAAACCCCCTACGACAGCGTCCA
>JALSID010000244.1 GCA_026981825.1 Planctomycetota bacterium | reverse complement strand
CGCCGACGAGAAGCACAGCAAAATTGCTATTCGAACCCGGCGCAAGAAAGCCGGCTGGGATCCCTCCTACCTAGAGTACCTGCTCTTTGAGGTCCCCCTTCCGACCGAGTGAAGTGCGTCAGCCCTGCCCTGGCGCGTAGCCCATATGCAGGCCGGACGGTTCTGCTTGCGTTTCCGAACCCTAGCTACGTCAGAAGCTCCCCCGAAGCTTCGGCTTCGCTTCGTACACTTCGACCTCGACAACCTGTGCTCCAGAGCGTGTGAGGTTTTCCAGCACCGTGAGCCGGACGTAGCGAGCCGGGACAGGATCGAACCAGCGGTGCAGACCCCACGGCCGCGCGGGGTTGAGGTTTTTCGACTCGTCCACCACGGTTTGCCAATGCTCTCGATCCGTCGATACCTCCACGCGGTAACGCGTGATCTTGAGCGGATTATCCAGTGAATCATCCAGTTCGTAGTGCAAGTAGACACCGATATGATCGATCGTATATGTCCGCTCCAGGTCGATCTCCAGCCACTGGGGGAGCGGCCGACGAGGACTGTTCGCTTCGGGCCCCGACCACCAGAAGCGATCGAACTCGCGGCGGCCATCGACCGCAAGAGCGGGCTCATAACCGGGCGTGTGCGATGATGCCTGCACCGGCTTTCCCGCCGCGATGTTGTGCCGGCGCGGCGGCGCCGGTTGCAACGGGTCCGCCGCCAGTTCGTACACGCGCGTTGACGCCGCCGGTATCGTTAGCGCAAGCTTCGTCCTCTCTCCGGTTTTCTGCTCGATCTTTCCAGTCTCGCCCGTCACCCACTCCAGCCAGTGCCGCAGTTGCGGCGTCCCGATAGCGATGCGAACCTCGTCCGTCGCGGGCTCAGCCCAGACCACCGCCTGGGCGACGCCGACCACGCGGCGGCGCAGTTGGCGCCTCAGGCTGTGGTTGAACACCGCCACCAGCCAGTGGTTCCCCCTGCGGCGCAGCGACCAGGCCAAAAAAGGTCTCACCCGCTCGGAACATTCGATGCGAACCGGGAGGGCCGGTTCGGTGAGTTGCTGTACCAACACGCCCGCCAGCTTCAGCAATGGTTGCTGTTGCCACTCGATTCGCGCAAGCCCCGACCGTGGCTTCACCTTCTCACGCTGTACCAGGTAGCGGCTCAGTACCAGCACGACCTGCCCCGAGCCGTGCTGGTTGACCGTGACCAACGGGTGCCCGTCGCATGTGTACACCGCAGTAGCACCGGCCAGCCGGCCCACGTAGTAGTCGAACGGCTTCTCCCGGGTCACCACCTGCCATCCCGCGTCTCGCACCAGTGTACCGACCCGCACTTCGTCGGACAGGACCACGCCCGCCAATTCCTGCCATGAGCCGCGCTGTGGCGAGCGGAGCACGTCACCGGCATGCAGGACCAGCGTGCCCCCGGATCGAACATAGCCTTCTAAGTGCGCGCTCAACGGGGCTTCAAGGCGTAGTCCCCCCAAAGAGAAGGCCACGGCGTAGGGCCGCAGCAGCGATTCGGTCGTGAGGCCGTTGGCAAAACGTTCGTTGGGCACCACGATGTCAAAGATTTCTCCGTAGGGGCTTGCTCGAAAGTAAGCGGCGGTGCCGTCCAGCGTGGGGATTTCAGGGAAGAGAAGATCCCAGATCATGCCGTGGTTCATCTGATCGGCGGCATCGTACGGGACGGACCAGAGCCTACTCAGCCCGTAAGGGAGGCCGTACGTGGCCCCCCCGACCCCGATCTGCCGCTCGCGGTCCAGAAGGAGAGCCACCGGTGCATAGGCCGTGCCGCGATCCGGATACCGCTCGGCTAGATCCAGAACTCCTTCTAGTGCCCGTCCCAAGACGGAACGTTCGTACTGGCCATCGCGTTCGATGTCTTCAATGTACGATTCCGGACTGGCTTCTACCGTGAGCACCGTTGCCCCGTTCAGATAGGGCCTCATCAGGTATATGCCCATCAACTCCCTGGGCAGGCCAATCGCGATACCACGGTTGTGACGGATGGGGGCTCCGCTGATCCAGCCGAACCAGTTGCGGTCTGGCGGTTCGTGGCCCAACCAGACGTACACGAAGCGTGGCCCTCCCGTGTGCCGCAACAAGCCACGGGTTACCGCCACTTCGTACGCGCTACAGCCCTTCATGCCGATCGTTCGGACGCGTGGCCACGAGGCGGCGTACGGAGCTCCCAGCATCCAGCTCCAGACCACAGGCACCGTGTCCCTCCAGTACTCTTCGGCCAGGATGTCGCAAAGGCGGCGGAGTTCGGCACGCGTCCAGCGGTGGTTCGGATCGGAGAAGAAGGGCAGTTCACGCCGTGTCCGCGGCAAAACTCGCTGTGCCATAAAACGCCGCATGCCTTCCAGTGTCCAATGGCCCATCGAAGAGCCCGGCCACTTCTTGTGACGCCATGCGTAGTAGAAGAACGGTTCCAGGCGGTAGAGCTCCTCGGGGTGCCCCTGGCCCAGCCAGAGTTCGCGGAACCTGCCGGGCGGGGGGCTGACTTTGGGCAAGAGCATCGAAACCGTGTAGTCGATCGTGTGGATCGGCCACCGGTTCTCGAGCATTTGGCGTGCTATCTGCCGAAACGCCGGAGACACGTTCGATTCGGCCACGAAATGCGCGACGCTCATGTAGCCCGGGATGACATGGCCCTCTAAGCCCACCTGTTTCAATGCAGCAACCCCCTCGGGTTTGAACCACAGGTACGGACCAAGTCCGCACACCCAAAAGCTCTTCCTGCCCAGTCGAGGCGTTGAGGCCCGCGATGGACTCTGAACCAGACGTTCCGCCCGACGTGAAATTACCGGAGCAAAGGGGTTCGGCGCACCAGCGGCTGCAACCGGCGACGTCGATGCAGCCACGGTCACCAGGAACGCGACGCCAGTGAGGAACCTGATCACCACGTGTTTCAACCTCCCAATGATGTTTCCGGGGGCGCCTCCCGCATTCTCCCCCTTCAGACCATGTCCAATCGATCTCATCTTATGCGCTCATGCCCCCTTCGTCAGAAGAACGGCCCAGCATTTGGTGCGTCCACCGGCCGCCTCCCCGACTTAGCCGACCGTCAGCAGCCTGTTTGCCCGGTTCGGCTTGTCTCCTGCGACGGAGAGCAAGACGAGGTAGAGCTGGCCCTGGGCAGAGGCGTAGAGGGCCCACGCTTTCGTGGATGCCGCGGCCGGCAGCGGGCCTAGCGTGGCAACGCACGCACGGTGGTTCGGCGAGTGCAGCTCTTCGGCTTCCGCCGTCGGTTTGTGGCCAGGACGGTGGGCAACCGGGTGACGCAGGTGCATGCCGGACCGGCAAGGGGGATCACACGGTCACCGCCTCGCCGTAGCTTGGCAAGCCCCCCGGATTCCAGCACGAAGCCGCCCGGATCCGACCCGGCAGCCGGGGCCTCCTCCCGGTGGGGAACAAGCCGCCTCAGTTGGGCCGGCCGCTCCGGATCTCCGCCGGGCGCTGAGGTCCGCCTAGCAGCGTGGGACCACGATCGGCTCGTGCTACCGGGCCGGCCGCACGGCCAGTTTTCCCGCCGGCAACTGCGGTGCCAGCGGGAGCCTGAGCACGCTCAGTCTATCAGCCCCCGTGACGTAGCCGTAGTCGCCGGCAATGTCGATCCCGCCAGGATACCAGAACTCGTCGCCAGGGCGGGCCCAGTTGGTGACCTCCACGGGGGCCGTGGGGTCGGTAACGTCCAGGACCATCAGCCGCCATTCCATGTAGGAGACGAGGTACAGGAAAGAACCGTGGATCGTCATATCGGCCAGTACGCCGGTCATCGCCGGTGCCGGATAGTCGGCGACCAGCTTCGGCGTGTGCGGATCGCGCACGTCGAAGACGAGCAGCCGGCCGTTAGACTTGCGTCCGGCCCACCAGCCTGCGGATCCCCAGATACCGACGCGATCGATCCAGAAGAACAAGAACCCATCACGCTGTGCTACTTCGCCGTTGCTGGCCACGTTGTACAGGAACCACGAGCCCAGCTCTTTCGGGGCGGCAGGATCGCTCAGATCGTACGCCCGAAATCCATTGGCGCGGTTTCCGTCATACCGAGCACCGGGCATACCGAACCAGAACACGTAGTTGCGCCAGGCGGCGATTCCCACCGTGCCGTGACCCCCTCCACGCCGGCCGGTCACACGAGCAACGATCCGTGGCTGCCTCGCGTCGCTGACGTCGACCAGAGCCCATTGACCGTTCCAGTACAGCGGGGCGACCAGGGCCAGATGCTCGCGGAACGGCACGACCCCGCGAGCGGCGGCGGGGCCAGAACCGCCGGCACTGAGGGCACCGAGGAACGTCGGGCGGAAACGATCCTCCACAGACAACGCGGCCATCGGACCGCCGTTGCTCAGCACCAGCAACCGGTTGGACAGGAAAAGCGGATGGCACGGCCGCACTGTCCCTGGAGGTAGGGTGCGCGCCACCAAACGCGGGTGTGCCGGGTCCGATACATCAACCGTCGTGATGGCAAAATGTGGCCCCCCTTCGTCGTCAATGTAGGCAACGTTCCCGGCTACCTCCACGTGTCCCCCCCACCCTTCGGCAGCCGGCACCGCATATACGAATTGCGGCTGAAGAGGCCGTGTTAAGTCGTAAATTCGCAGCCCCCTTTCCGGAACGGCGACGAGCAGCCAGTTCCCGTGCCTTAGCATCTCTCCTATCGTGCATGCAGCATCCAGCCCCGGCCCCACATGGAGTTCCGATGCAACCGGGAGCTGGCCTTGCCGCAAATCCAGAGTTCTGAGGACGGTATCCGACGGGCTCATATGACCGACGTACAGCGCAGCGTCCGTGACGCAGACGCGCGTCTCAGTCCGCCATCCTGTCGGTTCGAGGCGGCGCACGGCAATCGGATCGAGTGCACCGTCCGGCTTCCGGCGGAACAGTGCCAGAGCTCCGTAGGACTTGCCGTTCTCTTTAACACTGCCCCCCACAGCCACAAACCGGTCCGTCGCGGACACAGAACCGGCCTGGAAGTTCAGCGGGTAGCGCGCCCTGACCGAGAGCGTCGTGCCACGAGCGTCAATCACAACGAGCTCTGCCTTCCCCCCAACATTTGCCAGCACGAAAAGTTGCTCCCCGGAACCGGCCAAGGCGTACGCGCCTGGAACCGAGAGCTTCGCGGCAAGGTGAGGCTTTGCCTTCTTCGACCAGTCGACCACCAGAACAGCCGGATCGGGACGGTACGACACCACATACGCATAGTGCCCCTGCACATGGAGGCCCGAAATTCGGTCGCCCAATTTCTGACAACTGCCGATCAGCCGCGGCTTGCGGATGTCGCTTAGATCGTACAAGTAGAGCCCCACGCCCCAGATGTTCACGCTCACCAGCAGGGTTTCGTCCTGCACCGACATAGCCACAGGTGGGCCGACCGCCGGCTGCAGACGCCAGAGGTGGCTGGGGCGAGCAGGATCGGCCAGGTCCCAGCATTCCAGATTGCGCCCTTCGCCTCCTCCAACAAACAGGTAGCGACCGCGGTAGACGGCGAAGGTGTTCCCCGGATGCGGTAGGAAGCAGCTACCGATTTCCGTCACATCGACGCGGCTCGAGCCTGCGGAAAACCGAACCGTGCCCCGCTCTCGGTCAATGAGCACCGTTCCGTTCGACACAGGTCCAGGTTCACCCCCGGAGTGTTCCACCAGGCGAAGTGGTTCGGTATATCCGCGGTCCACGGCGTACTGGACGGACGTCACGTCCACGCCGTTGTCGTACAGCCGAATCGGCCCGATCATCCCACGCAGTCCTGGCACGGGAAACTCCGCGGTTTGGGCCAGACGGTGGGGCCTGATTTCGTAAATCGCGCCGGGTTGATAGGCATACACGTGGTTTCCCGTCAGGTTGATGCGTTGGGGGGCCATCCAGCGTGCGCTCCAACCGCCGGAGTACTCGGGGACGGACCCAGAAAGGGTGACGACCCGCACGCCGTAGCGCCCCTTGGCGAGGAACAGCTCGCCGTTCTGGGCAGCGGCGTCGCGCACTCCCCCGTCGAACCGCCGCCACGTCCGACTCTCGTCCACCAGCCAAACGGTGCCGTCGCCGTCGATCGCCCACCAGTTCTTCCCCCACCGGCCGAACTTGCGAACCTGGGCAGGCCCGCGTTCTCTCGGGCCCTTCCCGGCTATTCTGAGAACATTACCAGGTTCCAGGGACGGAACGGCATAGGTGGCAATGCCCCACTCGCTGTCTTCAGGCGGCTGCGGCTTGGCCTTACCGCCCCCTTGATTGCCTGTTCTGAACCGCAGCAACACGGCCACAGTCTGTTCATTAACGGCCCCCAGGGCCATGGCGCTGCTGTGCGTGGGGACCGGTTGTTCCGCCTGGCGGTCCAGCATCGGACTGTAGCAACGGATTCTCCGGGGACCGGCTACAACGAGGTGGTTGCCCACCTGAGCGGCAGCAGTCGGCGCTTCATCCCTCCAGTCTGATCGGGCCGACACGTGACCAGTGTCCAGATCAAGCTTCAATACGCCGCTCTGGTGTACCACCCACGCCGAGCCCCCCTCGATGCCCAGGACACGCGGTTCGGACGGAAGCGAGTAGCGCTGCCATTTCCCCGACCGCTGTACCAGTAAGCCCCCGTCGACTCCCAGCACGGCCCCGTTGGGCAGCCCGGCGTACAGACCTTGGGGGGCAAACAGCCTGAGGGTTCCCGTCGGTTCCGCTCGGCTTCCGTCGATCCGCAGCACCGTGACCCGACGTTCTTTCTCGGACCAGGCGGTGAGCCGCCTACCGAGTAAAGCGACGGAGTCTGTCCTTTTGATGTTGGCCAGTGGCCCGCAATTGGCGTCGTCCAGAAGACGGCTGTTCTGAATTGCCCGTTCGACCAGTTCGCGCGACGCTGCGCGCCACTGCCCGGCCTCGTGCCAGACGACCAGAAGATCAGAGACATGCACCGCGTCTACCGCACCCGGCCGGAGCCGGACGATGCTTAATCCCCCATTGGCGGGCGAAATCCTGTACCCGAGGAGGCCGCGCTTGGTCGCGAGCAACCCTAGCCGGCGGTTCAGGGGGACCAGCGCGCTCGTCTGTGCGCCGACGTTTTGCTGCGCGGTTTGCTGCCAGGTCAAGCGGTTTTCCTGCGCGTTCGCCATGGTGAGCACAACCTGCCCGGATGTGTCGGCCAGCACGAGGCCGCCTTCAGTCGCCGCGGCTCCGGCCAGAGGCTGCCCGAGGCCGATCATTGCGGCCGGGAGGGTGTAGAGAACCCGCCCTTTGCTCCCTTCGAGCGCCACGCCAATGACGCTGTGCTCACAGACGACCAGAAACGCGTTTCTGTCCCCCGCAGGTGCTAGACGGCGACCGCCGTAGATCCAGACAAGCGGCTCGGATAGCCGCCCGGCGTCAAACAAGAGGGGGCCGACCTCGTTGTCGAGCAGGAGGAGCTCCGAGTTGACCACGATGTGACCGACGATCTCGCCCGCAGTTGGTTGGAAGGAGATGATCCGTTCGGGAAGTGGTTGCTTGAAGGTGAGCAGACCGGTTTCTCGAAGGGCGACGTAAAGCTGATTTCCTGGCCCCGGGAGTGCGTAGCAGGGGGTTCCGGTCGGGACTGGCGTCTGGCACAGCAGCAGCACACAAGCGAGGGGCAGGGCACCGGGGACCACGTCAAACCTCCTGTTGAACTCGGTCAGCCATTCCGACCAAAAACGCCATGCGTGACGAAGTCGCGCAGAGCCCAGGCCCGTGACAGTACCAACCGACGTGCGGACGGCACCGCCGTTATCGGCCGCGGGCGCGAGGCCACAGAGGGCACAGAGAGACCACAGAACGAACAAGCTCCGTCTTCTCCGTGGTTTTGCCCCTGCAGTTGATCGGCCGGGTTCGGCGGTGGAAGTTTCTCCCTGACATTGCCCATCCCGGTCGGTCAAAACTGTCGGTACCGGGATGTGTCATTTGCCTCCTGCGCCTGCGTCCGTGGCCATATCCACACCACCTTTGCCCGTCTTCCCAGGACGGTCGTCAGACACGGCCTAGAGTATCGAGCGGCCGCGAGGCGGCGGCCCTGGGGGGTGGCAGACCTGGGCATGGGCATTCCGTCCCGACAACGCTGCCGGCGCAGCGGTTGTCCGCGATCGCCCCTGCTCGCTCGGGACGGCCACGCGAGCAACGGGGGCTCACTCATGGCGAACCGACGTGGACCGGGCTCGGCCAGGGGGCGAAAAGTGGGGAAAGCGGACGAACACTCCGACCCAAGTGTCAGAACTTCGGCGGCGTGCACGTACGCCTTACAGAGAAGGAATAGGCACAATTAGTGCAAGGGAATGACATGAACGGAACGAGCAAAGTGCCTGTTGCGGACTTGCCCAAGGGGATCAAGGACCACAAGATGGAGTTACCCCTGGGTGCCGTCGTGGTAGCGGCGGCTGTATTGGGGCTGATTCTGCTGGCCACCGGGGTCTTGCACACCCTTCTGCTGTTCCTGCTCATCGCGTGCGCTTTCCTGGCGGGCGCCGCCCTTGCTCCGCAGCTTCGGGGATTCTTGGGCACATCGGATGGAGCGATCCCCGGTGAGGCTCCGCCTCAGCCCCTCCTTAATGCCGAGCTGTTGCTGGAGATCCAACCGGCAGAAGATGGCTACTACGAGCTCACTACGACCTACTCACACACGGTCGCCCTGGAGGACAAAGCGGGTGAGCAACTTCTCGATAGGTTCGGCACGACGCGCACACGAAGGCTGACATTGTCAGAAGTGTGGGAACTAATCGACGCAATCGAAAGATTGAACAGAGGACCTGCGCCCTCCGTGCAGGCCCTCCAGGGAAATGACCAGAAAAGGCTCACCTTCAGCGCGAACAAGCAGATCCCGATGGATCGATCGGCATCGGGCGGCTAGTCCCAAGTGCGGCTTTGCTGCTGCGAGAGGGAGAAGCTGGAGACCCCCGTTTCGGTGCGCACTTCTTCTTCGTTCCAGCGCTGGTCACCGCGCACGAGAGTAGGGGGCGTTGCTCCCTCCGAACGCTGCCTCCAGGCAACGACGCCGGGCGTCTAAGAACGCGTTCGGATCAGGCATGAGCGCGGTGGATCGCAGACCCCCCTGGTTGGGAATACGCACGAGGTTCCGGACCTGTTCCAGCGCCTTTCGTACTGCGACCGCTCGGTCCCCGGTCCACCGCCCGTCGCGCAGACCTCGCTCCAGCGTTCGGAAGACAAGGTAGTCCTCGATCCCCTCCCGAACCTGCATCAAGCGAATCGAAGGCAACGGTCCCTCGTAACCGAGTCGCTCGCCTGGATACGCGAGATAGCCGTCCCCACTGGGATAGCGCACCCAAAAGTAGCGTTTGCCTTCGCTACTTTGGCGAATGTACCTGTGCCAGCCGCGTTTCCACGGGTCGTACGTCCACCAGGAGACCCCCCAGAATTCGTAACCCTCAACGCCGTACTTGAAGCAGAGGTAGGGCAGCAGGCGCTCGATGGCAAGGTAGGGGGTGTCGATGCACATGTGTCCGTCAGTAGTAAACCATAGGCTGGCCCCGCGTTCACGAAGCCTCCGCATTTCCGCGACGGGACACGCGCCGTGTGGCCCGATACCCCAGATGTCGAGGTGCCCCTGCCAGTCAGGCACGCGCCTCCAAACGCTGGAGTAAATCTTGACGCCCGGCACCGCCTCGTGTGCCAGCCCACAGAGACGCTTCATCTGCTGGCGCACGTACGCGTGCTGGAAGTGCGGTTCATCGGAGATGTAGTACACGAAGCGGTCACCCCATCCCTTCCGCTTTACGTGCTCGAAAAACGTGCGAAGGAGGGACTGGTATGTCCGGTTGTACTCTGGTGTAAACGGCTCCAGTCCAAAGTATCGCTTCGGGCGATAGGCCCAGCCGAATGCATATAGAAACTGGGGCGTATACAGGACTGGCACCTCCAGGTCGTTCAGCAGGTACTGAGCCATTTCATCGAAGTCCCCCGCGTCGATTTCCACCTTCCCGTTCCGGTAACGGAAGGTCGGCGGGGGGTACACGAAGCCCGGCGAAACGCGATAGCGGGCCAGGAAACGGTACCATGTCCGCACCCGTTTTCGGTCGTGGAACAAGTTCCAGCCCCGACCGTTGCGCAGATCGAAGATGACCTTCAATTCCGTACGCCGCGGCAAGGTGAGGGGTACAACTCTGACTCGCAGGGGGACGAGTCGCTGCTGGTCTTCGGCGAGGAGTCGCACACGCCCCGTGTAAAGACCCGGCTTCGTGTCGGGTTGTGTGCGGAAGAGCAGCCAGATTGCTTCGGTGCGCCGCGCAGGTAAGTCGAAGGGACGGAACGGAGTCAGCGGGTCGGGCCACTCACCCGCCCACCCGTCGCTTTGCCCGGGGCTCCGCGGAAGGAGCCGATACCTGTCGGGTAAGTGGGAACGGTAGTACGCGCTGGGGTGGTCCACCGGTACGTACCCGACGCGCCAGAGCCCCCGGCGGGGGCAGCGTGTCACCCTTCTCGTTGCGCAGGGGACTTACTTGCACGCGAACTCCGCGCAGCGGCCGGTCGCTGCGGAGGGCCAACTGGACGGGCTCCCATTCGTTCTTCACCATCAGCAGGTCGAGCGAGCCGGGACGCTCTTCCGGAAGGGTGTCGGGAAAGACCTTTACCAGGGGGTTGAGCGGCCAGACCTGCCATCCGTTCGCGTGCGACACGACTCGCTGTTCCCACTCCCCTACGACGGCCGGGTACACCTCGCCGAAGAAAAGGCCATCGTACCAGAAGACTCCCGGGCGGTCGGTGGTCAGGTGGAAACTGACGAATGCCGCGTCCGGTGAGCTGAGCACGAGTGCGCTGGTTTGAACCCATCCCTGCCCCAGGGAGACGGCAGGGCTGGTGCTGAAGAAGGGGGAAACGCTGGTTAGGCGTCGCCGGCTGTCGAGCCAATGGCCGTGCAGTTTCGCGGCACTGTTTCCTTCCACTTTTATGAGTCCGCTGTAGAAGTACGTCTGAGCCGGTTTCGCCGGCACGGCCAGTCGCAAACCTGTCCATCGCCCTCTAAGCGACGGCGGAATCTCCAACTTCACGGCCCACCGTCCGTAGCGACCCTCCGGCACCCGCCGGATGCGAAAACCTACCCGGGGCTCAGCCCGATGGAAACTGGCGACCCAGCGTGTCGGTAGGACATCGCCCTCCTCGAAGCTGGGATTTGGCACCAGATTCACCTCGCTGCGCACGAGAGCTTCGTAGCTCATTTCGACCGTGCTTTTCGCCAGAGGCGACAGGTAAAGGTCGAAGCGTTTAGCGCTACGTGGAGGGAGCGACGCGAGGAAGAGAATGCCCCAGCCGTAGCGAAGATGCGGACACACGCGCTGGTCGGCGGGAGCAGTCGGGTCTACCATGAGTATGCCGAGCCCGTTCTTAAGCGGCGAGAAACGCCACCGTACCTTCCGCAAGTCGGCGTACACCAGTGCCCGCGCCGGTTTGCTCCCGAAGTGGTAGACGGTGAGCGGCACGCGCCACCTCCAGGCCGGTTGTTCGGGCCAAGTCGACGGCTTCTCAAGCGATTGCAGTTCCTGCCGCTCTACTTTGACCACGCGCACCCTCAGCTCCGCCCCCTTTGCCTCCAGTGCCTCGAGTGAAGCGTCGTCGAACCAGGCCGTTCCCGTGCCAAAGAGGACCGTGCCCACCCTCGCCTGGCGCGCTCCCTCTGGGGCGACGAATTGCAGCTCGACCCGCCGCCAGTCGTAGGTCCCTTCGCCCGCACTCAGCACACGATTCAACAAAAAGCGGCCCCGATCGCCCAGCACATGAACAAACCAGCCCGCCCGGCCGCGCACGTTATCCGCTTTCACGTAGCCTCGAAACCGGTAGCGACGACCCGGCGCGATGGGAATCGCCGCCTGACGGAACGTGACCCACGTGGGGCGCGCCCCCTCGTCCACCTTTGCCTGCACCGAGCGCTGCCCTGTGTGCGCTACATCCCTTATCCACGCCAAATGGTGCCGGGAATCTTCGAGCATCGGCTCCCAATCGATGGGGCCGCCCGTGCCGTGCTCAAAGCTACCGTTTACAAGGCCCGTGCGTAGAAACTCCACGACGGGCCAGGCGCGGGGATTATCCGTGTACACGTAATAGCGTGGTACCTCACCCGGAGGCACATCGATCGCAAACGAGAGCCGATCCCCTACCTGCAGGGGCCCTATCCGCCGGGGAGCACCGGCGGCGGTGCGCAGGTCGTATTTCAGTTCGCGACCCCACTCGTCGCATACGCGCAGGGCAGTTGCGTCTGTGCGTGCCAGAGGGAGGTCGGGCAGCGTTGCTGCAACCTTCAGCGTGATGATGTCACCGGTGCGTCCATGCTCGGTGGGATTCTCCACCTCGACCACCACCCGCGTTCTCCAGTACCCACCCCCGTGGTACGACAGACGGGAATGCCAGGCGAAGAGGGGAGAACTGCACAGACTGCAAAGACCCCATACCAGGGCGATCCAGACAGCACGCATTCTGTTCACCTCCCGCTGGCGAGTATAGCCTTTGAACACGATTGGGCGGGTGAGGTTCGTCCCAAGCCGGTTGCGCAGGCTGGGCTGTGTCTGACAACCCTCTTGGCAAGGCGAGGGTGCAAAGGTTGTCGAGACGAACCGAGGCGCAGGAGGTGAATGACCCATGGTGCCGCGGACAGTTCGGACCGAAAGGAAGAACCTCCGACAGCGAAGCGGACCGGTTGGCCGCAGGACGAACACCACGGAGACACAGAGAGCATAGAGAAAAAAGAAACTCCGTGTCCCCTGTGTCTCTGTGGTATCGCTGCTGTCTCCCCAGGGTAACGGGCGTCTTGTTCGGTACCGGTTGCTCCGGCGGAGGGGTGAAATCGCTTTCGGTCTCCGGGCACGTAAGAGGAGCTCTTCTGTCGACGCAGATCCCTGCTTTACCAGGCTATTTTGTGCTTTTGGTAGCGGCCTTCGACAGGAGGACCAGGAATTGGCAAGGCGTCTACAGGGCGACGGGTCGCAAGTGGTGTCGCGTCCACGGCCGGGGGAGCTGTTCTTGGCACGGGTGTGAGGCGCGAAGTCTACGTTGCACCGTTTACAGACCGTCCGAGCGCGTCGCTGCGCCGCTATGCGAGGAACGTCGGCACTCGGAGGTCGACCGATAGTACCGGAATTCCGGAAGAAAGAACTCGCATGACCTGTTACGGTTTTTAGCAGCAACGTCGGTGGAGCAAGGATGGAAGCGGAGGATCAGACGGGGATCGAGCGGCGTGTGAGCAGGATCCAGAGAGCGATTGTCAGGAACAGAGCGGTTGTCCAGACGATAACCACGCGAAGGGCGGTCAGATTGACGCGGTGGATGGAGATTTGAGCGGGGTCGTGGATCAGGAATAGCATGCAGAAGACGAAAACCAGCGCGGTCGCAGCCAGCAGCCCATCGAGGAAGCGGCTGGGGCGGGCGTACCCGGCCTGGGCTCTCGCGAGTTCGGGGCGGCTTAGCCGCAGCGCGGCCCACAGTGCTGCCAGACCAGACAGCAGGACCGTCAAGCCCGCCACCGGACGGATCGGGTTCGGTGTCTTTACTCCGGAGCGAAAGAGCAGCAGCACCAGCAGCAGCCAGGCGAGAACACCCAGGAGCTGCCATCGCTTCAATCCCTGCTCGTGGGTGCGGCGCGGAATGAGCCGTGTCGCCCCGTACATGGTGAGCACACCCTGCAGCGTGGCCCACCACACGACGTTGACAAACAGGAACGCCCCCCAGTTCAGTCCCAGGGGACTCTTTGGCTGGAACATGGACCCGGGCAGGAACAGCGCCGACAGCGCCCCGAAGGCAAATCCCAGGGACGCTACGGCCAGGGCTCCGGCGCGTCGAGCACGAACGAACTCGTCCACGAGCAGGAAATACGCGAAGTACAGCAGGAACAGAGAGACCGGAAGCGCAGGATGGCTGACCAGATCGTTGATTCCTCGGGGTGCGTACTCGAACAGCAGATTGAACGCGGTGGCGACAAGGGCGCGTCGAGCGATGCGGGAGGCTCCGTGTGATGGCCGGATGTCGCGTGGGCTCGCAGGCAGCCCCACGGCGTCTCGCACTGAGGACCCTGCGTTATAAACCGACGAAGCTCACGGTGGTTGCATTGAGCAGCCGTCGGCACTGCGAGGCTCTGAGCGCGGCAGCTCGCCCGCCTCGATGGATCTAACGGAGGGTGGGTCCGGCCGCGACGGTTTCTTTGCGCAGTCGAGCCTTGTGGACCCCAACGGTGGGACCATGGCGGTGTGCCCGTTTTAATCGAGCCGGCGCTCTTGTGCGGCAGCAGTCTTTGCCTGGATTGCGTCCGAGCCGGTGTAGAAGTTTGCTATGGCTCGGGGGGCGTTGGTGGCATGCTCTGCTGTTGCCGCGCGGCTGCGCAAGCTGGTCCAGAACAGGCTCCGAATGCGCCCTCCGAGGCGTGCGCCGTGCAGCGCGGCGGACCGTCCACTGTGGTCGGCACGGTGAGACGTGCCGGGAAGGTCGGGGACTGCCCAGGGGGGAACGCTGCGAGCTACGGACTGAGGCCCGAGAACAGCGTCGGTGGGCCGGAAAGGTCAAGGGGATCCTCCACTGGTGCGGAGGCCAAACGGGCGAAATAATCTTTCACCCGCGCCTCGGGTAAATGGCTCATGAACCTGAGCGCTGAAGCGGCCACGTAACCGCGATCGATCTCCATCGCCATCCATCTGCGGCCAAGATCCTCTGCCACCTTTCCTGTGGTATTGGATCCGGCGAAGATGTCGAGAACAACGTCATTTTCGCTTGTGAGGAATTTAATGAAGAACTCCGGCAGGGCGGGCGGGAAGCGGGCTGGATGCGCCTGAATACCGAGGCGCTTGCAGAGCCGTAGATAGAGGGAATTGCTCTCAGTATTAGGAATCTGGAGCAGGTTAGAGGGAATTGCTCCCCCGTTGTCCGACCCGAAGCGCTTGCTAATGTCGTGGCCGGAGGGGCGCCGCTTGGGACTGTAGAATGCGTCCGGGTTCTTCAGAAGCGTCCTCATCCGGGACGAGTAGGGCACGAGCACCTGGCGGACGTCCGCCTTGGGCCATTCGGTTTTGGATAGCCACCAGATTGTGTTAACCGCATCCTTCACACGTAGCTTACGCTTATTTACCCACTCGATGGGGCTGGGCAACCTAGCTGGGTTGTACCAAAAGAACTCCTCGGCAAGGAAGAAGCCGACCTCGTCGCACATCTTGAGCAGCACGCGGTACTGGTGGAGGGAGCGCACGGGGACGCCTTTCCGGTACGCGCCTCCGAGGTCGAGAATAAAGCTCCCGGTGTCTCGTAGCACGCGACGCACCTCGGCGCCGAACTCGCAGAGCCAATCGACATACTCGGTCTGGTCCCTGTTGCCGTAAGCCTTCTGACGCAAGAGCGCAAACGGCGGGGATGTGATGACAAGGTCGATGCAGCTGTCGGGAAGGCGCCGGAGAAGCTCTCGAGAATCCCCAAGATAGCAGGCACCCAGTCGCGTCATGTACACCGGCGTCGGCAGTGTGTTGAACGGTGCCGTCAGGTGGATGCTGCTCATGCGGTTGCCCTCGGAGTCCAATCGGCCGCAATCCAGCTGTCCAGGAACGCCCAGACCATGCGGACGGCGTAGTGGATCTCTGGCCGGCTTTTGTTGAGACGAGCCACGTGGGCTTGAGCAACCGTCTTTGGCAGATGTGCGAGTGCCCAGGTCGCCGACGTAGAACTCGAATCACTCCGTTTGGCCAGCGATGCTACCCGCTTTGCCAGCCCCGTGCGCTGCTTTCCTGACAGATCGCGAAGCCGGCGCAGGGCCTCCGCGGCGCCGGCCGCTGTCTCCGGAGATGCCGTAGCAAGGGCATGTAAAAGTGGTGGGATCGCAGTCGTTCCCAGGTTCTGGAGGGCGAGCAGTGCCTCTTCTCGAAGCTGAGGAGAGGGGTCGGCGAACATCGCAATGAGAGCTTTTGCTGCTTCGCCAGTCTTGTGACGGCCTAATGCCCAGGCGCATGCCGTCCTCAGAAAGAGCGGCTGTGCAGGGTCCGCAAGCACGCTACGCAGGAGGCCAAAGGCATCTCGCGTGGGTATCCCCGCCAGGGTGAGGGCTGCTTCCAGACGGATCTGGTCGTCAGCGTCGTGGATGAGAAACGCCCGGAAGTGCTTCAAGGCGGACTCTCGAGCAACCTCGCAGAGATACGCTTTTGCCTCCATGCGAACGTAGATGTCTTCGTCGCTATCTTCCGCCAGTTGCCGGACCTTGGCCACAAGCCGGTGCGTTTTTTTCAGCCTCGCTAGCCTGCAGCCGGTAAAGCGAACAGTGCGCTCGCGTGAGTCAAGCATCCGTGAGATGGTGCGAACCCCACAGCGTCCTCGACAGCGTAGATGGTGCGCGCTTAGGGGCGCTACCTGTCCAGCGATCACCTCAGTACGCTCAAAGGATTCTCCATCT
>JALSID010000243.1 GCA_026981825.1 Planctomycetota bacterium | reverse complement strand
GGGTTCCGAGGAGGGGTGACGGGGGAGGGGGGCTGCTGAGTCCGACGGCGCACGTTCGGGCAGTTCAGCGTTTCCGTCGCTGCGCCGGGACGATCTTGATCACCGGGGAGGGATGGGGGTCTTCCAGGGGGGGAACCGAGCCCATGTACTCGGTCTTCTGCAGCTCGGGCTGTTCGGGTTCCCCGGCGGCGAGTTCGACGCGGAACTTGATATCCGCCAGGGCGACTTTGTCGCCGGGAAGCAAGATACCCTGGCGCACTTTCTGTCCGTTCACGCGAGTTCCGTTTGTGCTGCCCAGGTCGCGGATCATGAGGACGCCGCCGCTGTTGACGAGCACGGCGTGCAGCTTGGAGACGGCGCGACTGCGGAGCTGGATGTCTGCACGGCGGGAGCGACCGAGCACGTAGATCGGGCGGGTAAGCGGGATGGCGTCCCCTCCGTGCAACGGGACGAGCAAGAAGTCCGCCTTTTCTCTGGTCTCAGGTTGTGGTCCCTTGGGGTTCGGCATAGGCTAGTACCCGGCAAGCTGGCGCCTCCACGGACTCGCCTTGCCAGAGCTGGCAGAGCTATGGACTAGTCCGACGTGCCTCCGGCTTCTTCGCTTTCTTCCTCGTCCGTGTCGTCAATATCGTCCACGCGTTCGAGCCAGCCGACAATGTCACCCGGTTCGACGGGATCGTGAATATCCCGTTCAATTCTCACGAGCCGCCCGCTGAAGGGGGCAACGACGTCGAAGACCACGTCATCGGCCAGGATCTCGACCAAACGATCGCCCTCCAGAACATAGTCCCCAGGCTGTGCGAACCATACGCTCACGCACATCCGGTGCGGGAGACCGGTGTCGGGAACCTTGATCGGAGTGCGTTCGCGATCCATGCCTCCGTCCGGTCCATGGCCACGACAGCTATTAATTCCATCCTACCGAAGGAGGGCACCCTCACACAAGTTGCCGTCTGATGCTTGTAGGCCTTGGGGTGCCACGACCGTTTCCATCGTCCTAGGCGGCCATCGCTTCCCGCAACTCGGCCAGGTAGCGCGGCACGGCCCGCAGTGGTGGTTCAGCCGCCTCGTATTCGAGCACGAGGTAACCGCGGTAGTCTACGCTGCGCAAGATCCTGACGATTCTCTGGAAATCCGCCCGTTGCCTTGCCGATCCTTCCGGTCGGATTTCCACCTTGACCTGGACATTGACCGCAAAAGGGGCAACCAGTTCGATGTCGCGATACGGGTCTTTGCTGCGGAAGTTGCCGGTGTCGAGGTTCACGCCGAACCAGTCGGAGCGAACGTCGCGGACGATCGCCAGGATGTCCTCGGCCGTGGTACTGATGCCGCCATGGTTTTCGAGAGCGAGGAACACGCCTCGGCTGCCCGCGTAGTCGCAAGCGGCTTCGATCGTCTCGATACACCACCGCCGCGCTTTCTGGAGCGTATGGCCGCGGGGGATTCCGCCTGAGAAGATTCGGATCACGGGGGCTCCCATGCCTGCGGCGTAATCGATCCAGCGGCGGACGTGTGCCAGTTCTCGATCACGATCAGGGCCAGGGGGGTGGGTGAAAACGTTGCGGATGGCGGTGCCGGAGATGTCGAGGCCCAGCAGGAAGCACTTTTGCTTCAGGTGGTTCAGATACTGCGGAGTGACCGGTGAGGGAAAGTAGTACGAGGTCAGCTCGGTGCCGTCCAGTTGCTGCTCTGCACAGAAGTCGATGAAGTCGTCCAGTGTCCAGCGAGGTGATCGGCCGGTCAGCAGCCCTCGGAACGAATAAGCAGCCAGACTCAGCTTCATACGTGGACCGTGGGGACGCTTGAACGGATCGATGGCATAACCGGGACGGCAGAGGGTTGCGGCTGCGGTAGCCGCGCCCACCGTCTTGATCCAACCGCGACGAGTCAGTCGTTCGGTCATGACGGTTGTTTCTCCCCGTGTATCTGCGCTGCCCACCTCAGCACTAGTCTAACGCGCATGCGGCGGTGGCTGCCGGGCGTTTGGTGCCGCCTGTCATTGGGGCAGTCCGAACGGCGGCAGCCAAACGCGGGTTGTGATCGAGACAAGCAGGACGGCGAGCAGGTTGAGCAGGAGGCCGACGCGGGCCATGCGCTGAATCGAGACAGTGCCCGTCCCAAAGACGATCGCGTTTGGTGGGGTTCCCGACGGGAGCATGAAGGCGAAGCTCGATGCGATCGTGGCCGGCACAAGGAGCGACTCGGGCGCGATGCCGATGCCCTTTGCTGCGGCGGCCAGGATGGGCAGGAAAGCGCTCGCCGTGGCCGTGTTGCTGGCCAATTCGGTTGCGAACACGACGACCGCTGTAACGGCTGCGACAAATAGGAAATCGGGCAGTTCATGCCAGGCTGCGACGCTTTGAGCGATCCAGTCGTCGAAGCCGCTGGCGGTCACAGCTCGCGCCAGACTCAGCCCCCCGCCGAAGATCAGCAATACCCCCCAGGGGAGGCGCTGGGCCGTTTCCCAATCAAGGGCGAAGACGTTC
>JALSID010000242.1 GCA_026981825.1 Planctomycetota bacterium | reverse complement strand
CCCGCTCCCAAGCGCGCCCGATCTCGGGAAACACGATAGGGTACGGGAAACGCCCCACCGCATCGCCAAGGAGAACGCAACGGCCCCCGGCCTCTACCCACCTTCGCAGCGCCTCAATTCCGCCGGGGTCAAAGTCACCGAGGTCCAAAGGAGGCGGCACGACGAGAACATCCAGTGGCTCCAGATGCTCGACCGCCAGATGGTAGACGGACACGACATGTCCTGGGACGAGCTGGCGGAAGAAATCAAACAACCGTTCGGCGTCCCGGGAAAGAGCGTAGAAGCCGATGGCCGGCCTTTGGAACGGCGCCGGGGGCATGCTCGTGCTGAGAAGGCGGCGAAACTCGGATCGGCTGACCGGAACAAACCACCCACTCCGGCACACCACCGGCCCGTCGCTACCGGGGCCTTCCGCCACCACTTCGATCTGGACCGGTTGCTGGAGCAACGGCAAAGTGACGCGTGCTTCGTTCTCCGGCGTTAACCCGATCCCCTCCGCATCCAGTACGTACTCGCCCCCAAACGATCGGGCACGAACGCGACAGCGCAGCACCTCTGCCCGCATCGATCGAACAACCACGCGCAATGGTTCGTCCGCCGGGAAAACCGTGTGTCCGCGGGGCGGATCGAACGTTGTCGAGTCGGGATGGAAGGAAACGTACGCCCCTTTGCACGCCTGATCGGCGGGGAACCGGGTCGGACCCTGTTTGAGCCGGTCGAGCTGCTCTGCGATAGCAGCCGAGTTATAGCTGAAAAGCACGAACCCGTCAGCCCCGAGCTGCCTGGCCGCCTCAACCTGCCGAACAACCTCCTCGGGGGACAACCGCCAGCTCCCAATTCCTGCCACCACTGGTACCCGTCCCCGGACGCGGGCCAACGCGTCCTCGAGCTGCTCGCAAAACCCATCCAGGCTTTTTTCGTAATCCATAAGCACCAGAAAGTCGACCAGGCGCAAGCGGGCCCACTTTGGCCAGTCCTGCTTGACGGTGAACCGATGGATGCCGATGTTGCGCCAGACCGCAGCGGACAATGTCGCAGACGGTCGCACTTCGTCACGAATCTGGCGCAACCGGAAAACGGTTTCCGTGATAACATCTTGCTGCCAACGGAGGTACTTCGCTCCAAGCGGACCAGCCAGCACGTCCCCAGGCCATCGCTTCAGTCGTAGCCCCGTGGCAGACTCGAACAGAGCACGGCTGATCGGACCGTAGTCGAAATCGAAGCTAGGCTCATCGGGGTAGCGGATGTAATCGAGGTGGTAGCCGTCCACGTCGTAGCGCGACAGGACCTCACGAGCGACCTGGACTTCGAGTTCCAAGTTGCGGGGGTCGGCCGGGTTGAGCCAGTTCGCGACGCGCCCGTGGGAGTCGGTGACTAACCGACCGGAGGCGCGGAGTCCTTCCAGGAACCTGCTCCAACCGCCGCCGTAACGGCGAGCATCGCGCACCAGACTGCCCAGGTGGTAGCAGACCTTCCACGCGTGCAGTTCCAGGCCGTAGCGGTGGGCCGCGGCGACAGCTTCCTCAAGCTGGTCGCTTTTGACCCCTCTCGCCCACGCCTCCTGGGGAAGAATATCGGAGGGGTACAGGGACTGTCCCCCTCGGGCAACTCGCAAGAAGATCGCATTGAAGTTGTGTGCGCGCAACGTTCGGGCTATGGCGTCCCAGTTCTGGGGAGAGTAGATGTGGATCCAAACCCCCCGCAGTTCCGGTCGGTGCAGCAAGGGGGTGCCTCGGGAGGGCAACTGCAATAGCGGAGGTGTTACCAGGGGAACGGACGACTCGGATTGCTGCTGCTTCTGTTCGACGAACCGGTACAGAGCGTCGGCGGCCACGAACAGGCTTGCGGCGATGAAGCCAGCCGTGACGAGGGCGACGACGATTGTCCGGAAGCGGCTCATCCAAGCAGCTCCGCACCTTCAACGACATCCCTGTTTCCGGCAGCGCACGCACGCGGTGCCAGTACTGCCCCGTGGGAGAGGGCAGCCCAGAACAAGTCCGACTCACCCGCTACGCCTCGGTGCACGTCTCTCCACCTGGACCACCGTGGAGGCCGTTCTACCACCTGCCGCCGCCAGACTAGCGAACTGCCCAGGAGCCGAACAGGCGTCCTTGCGTCGGTAGCCCGAAGCCGTGTCTGAAACCGTTCTCGGCAACGCAAGCAAGAGCCGATGGGATGTATGGACGGAGCAACGCGCAGGGGGCATGTGAGAGATCGCGCCACGGACGGCTCTTCACTGACGGCACTTGAGCAACTATCGGGGAAGAACTTCCATCGCTGGGGGCGAACCGATCGGTCGATCGAGGCGATCCGCAGAAACACAGAGCGCACAGAGAAACAAGAAGCAAGCTCCGTGTATTTTGTTTCTCTGTGGTTTTGTGGCTGTAGGGGACAAGTGAGCATCGGGGGGTAAACTTCGCATTGACAGTTCGCGAATCCGGGTCCATCGGAAGGCGAAACGAGGCGCTGTGACGCGGTGCATGATCGCCGGATCCCCGCGCTGCCAGAACCGCCTGCAGATGATCAGCTCGGGCTGGCCGCCGAGACCGAAGCCTTTCGGGGCACAGCCTTAACAGACGTGGGGTGGGTTCGGAAGCATACCGTCCAGATCGCACTCGTGACGGGGGTATTTTCGGTTGATCGTCCGCTGCGCCATCGCCTTCGCGCGCGGTCGATGGCAGTACTGCCCGTTCAACGGACCGGCGATCCGATGACGGGACTGCCGTGTTTGGCTCGGGAACACGGGGCCCCCGTGACCAGGCCCCCTTTGGCCTGAGCGTCTTTCAAGGACGCGCTACGTCTGGGCCGAGCCCGCCGTTGGCATACCACCGGGCGGTGCTGGGTTGGACCGCGTTTCGCCCACCGTGCGCTGGCTTGTGCGGCACCAGTTCCGCCGGGGGACTGGGCCCCGGTACCCAGGCTGACTCACCGGGGGCCGGCCAGGCGGCCGGGCGTTCGGGCCGGATGCGCGGAATCTACGAAAGGCGGGTTAGGCTTGACGTATCGGTTGGTCCAAGCCTTTCACACGGAACCGGTTGCACCCACACGAGGTTTACCGGGTACTCACTGCCCGTGGTGGGTACAGCGGCTATGTCGATCACGGAACTGCAGTTTCGCCACGGGATGCTCCTCGGAGGGGGGACAGCAGTGTTCTTGGTCTTTGCCACGATGGTAGCGGGTCTCTTCATGGCAAACCCGGTCGTGCTGCTTCTATTGCCCCCATCGCTGGTGATGGCGGCCCTGGCCATGCTTGAGTTGGTCGGTGCAATCGCGGTCTTCCCACGGGACCCGGAGGCGGTGCGGAGCCAGCTTAGGGCCGGGGCGGGGAACGACCTTGCAACCGAAGTGGCAGGCAGGTAACCGCGTTTATGCGGTACTGTCCCTTGTGCTGGCGGACGGCGGTGCGTTTCTGTTGAGCCTAAGCGTCACGGTGTAGAACCACTTGCTGTTTGTTGTGCTGGGCGTTTGCGGGCTGGGGGGTTGCGGTTGCGGCGTTTCCGGCCAAGGGGTGGGCTGCGGCGCTTGCGCGAAGGGTAGCCGAGCAGTCGGAGCATGGTCGATCCGGGACGACGGACGCGATCGGCGGAACAAGGGGGGGCAACGCAGAGTGGTGCACCGTGAGCGCAGGCTGGCGGATCTAGAGTCGTTTGAAAATGATGGACGCGTTCTGGCCCCCGAAGCCGAAGGAGTTCGACATCACGGCCTTGATGGGGATCTGCCGAGCTTCGTTTGGCACGTAGTCCAGATCGCATTCCGGATCGGGGTGTTCCAGGTTGATGGTCGGCGGAGCGACCTGGTCCCGGACGGTCAAGGCCAGTGCCACCGCCTCCACCGCGCCGCTGGCGCCGATTAGGTGTCCAATCATGGACTTGATTGAGCTCATCGGGATCCGGTAGGCGTCCCGGCCGAACACCCGTTTGACCGCCACGGTTTCCATGACGTCGTTCAGTCGGGTGCTGGTGCCGTGGGCGTTGATATAGCTGATGTCATCGGCGTTGAGTTTGGCTTCGCGGAGAGCGGCCACCATGGAGCGAGCAGCCCCCTTTGCCTCTGGGTCTGGTCGGGTGACGGAGTAGGCATCGAAGGAGGAGCCGTAGCCGACGACCTCGGCGTAGATCTCGGCGCCACGGCGGCGGGCGTGCTCGTATTCCTCGAGAACCAGAGCCCCTCCCCCCTCAGCCAGGACAAAGCCATCTCGTTCGGCGTCGAACGGGCGGGACACTTTTTCGGGGGGCCTTTGGGAAGTGCTCACCGCCCCCAGCACGGTGTAGGCGACGAACAGGAGCGGATCAATTCGGCTATCCGCTCCACCGGCGACGACCGCATCGGCGTAGCCATAGCGGATCAGTCGGAACGCTTCGCCCACGGCCTGGGTGCTTGCTGCGCAGGCCGTGACGATCGTGTTGTTTGGGCCCTCGCAACCGAGGGCAAGGGAGACGTGAGCGGCCACCATGTTGGGCAGGTGGCGGAGGAGCCAGAGTGGTTCCAGCGATTCTTCTTCGATTCGGGCGAACCGCGACACCTGGAACCGGCCGTTTACGGACATAGAGATGGCCGCGGCCAGTTCCTGTATGTTGACAGGGATGATACCGGTGCCCATGACAACCCCGATCCGGTCAGGGGGAACACGGTACCTTCCTTCGAAGATTCCCGATGCGTTTGCGGCCATTTCGGCGGCGGCCAGGCCGAACTGGACGGCGCGGGGCATGATTTTGCGACTTCGCTTCACCCGCTCGGTCAGGAACGGACCGGGATCCCACTGCTTGATTTCCCCCCCGATCTTGACGGTGTGGCCCGACGTATCGAAGCTTTCGATGTAGCCGATCCCCGATCGCCCTTCGACCGTGTTGCGCCAGAAGGTGTCGACATCGGTCCCGTTCGGGGCCACTACCCCGAGCCCAGTGATCACTACGCGTCTGTCCATCGTATCCCTCGGGCTAGAACTCACGCCGGCGCCACCGAAGGGCCCAGGCATGCCTCAGGCGTCCATCCCTGTACCCCCTTTGTGCCGTACTTCCCTGATGGGCCGCGCTGCCGCCGGTAGGCGGCGGTTCTCTGCAAGGGTGATCGGCACTGCGGTGTGACTGTGATCAGCGTGTTTTCTCCTGTTTGCCTATTTTACGCGGCTGGATGCCGCGGTTGCCGTACAGTCGGCACGATCGCTATAGGGCATCGATCCGACGGTGGTGGGATTGAGGGTGTGCGTGACGAGTTCGGCGTTGCCGGAGAGGGTTGGTTGTGCTCAGCTTACGAGGATGTGCTTGACGGCCGGGCCGAAGCTCTGTATGCTATTCCAGTCCGCGGGACGTGCTTCCTTTCGGTAGTTCCGGCGGGCACGAGCGCTGGGGGACTAACGAGTGGGACACTCGGGGAATTGCTGCGGCCTGGTCCAGCGACTGGGGCGCAATGGCGCTCGTGCAGGGAGGGTAGAGACGCCAGGAGCCATGCGCGCAGGATGGGCGTACGCGCCAGTTCCGTACCATCCCCGTGTGCTCACGAAGGTCGGAGTGCGTCAGTAAGGAGCTGCGCACAGTCTCGGCCGTGCACTGCTGTCTGATGGTGCGTCTGTTCGCAGACGTAGACGCTCGCAGCACGCGGCGTCGTGCATCCTGGCGGATCGGAGCGTGTTATGCGTTGTCCGCATTGCTTCAACAGTACGTTGAAGTTCGTCCTGAAAACGGAACTCGTCTTTGACACCGACTCGAGCGGCTCGCCGGTAGGGAGCCACGACGTCTCGGTATCCACCTCCGATGCTCATCTGTTATGCCCAAGTTGCGGAACGAAGTTGCCCGTTGTGGGTTGGGACGAAGAAGGCAAGGTGGTTTTAGCGGAAGGAGGCGTTTTTGCGGTAGCCCCCTCGACTGGGACGCGTGCTACGCACCGCCCCATGAACCGCGGGCAAGACCTCGATGAGCGATTGCCGTAGGCAGAGGTATTGAGGTAGTGCGGTGACCGACAGCGAGGGCCATGCTGTGACCACCGGCGCCGCTCCCGGAGTCTTCGACCAGCTCCGGCTCGATGGGCTGACGGCCCTCGTGACCGGAGGGAATCGGGGGCTGGGGCGAGCGATGGCGCTGGCGCTTGCGTCTGCGGGCGCAGCGGTTGCGATTACGGGACGCGACCAGGCCCGGCTGGAGCAAGCCGCGGCGGAGATCGGTGACGTCACCGGAACAAAGCCGCGTGCGTTCGTTGTTGACCTGCTCGACTCTACTGCGCGGCAAGTGTTCCTCGACCAAATCGGGCACGAATGCGGCCGAATCGACATTCTTGTCAACAATGCCGGTATCGGACTGCGCCGCCCGGCACTTCAGATGACCGATGAGGAATGGCAACGGGTGATCGAGCTCGACCTGACGGTACCGTTCCTGCTGGCGCGTGCGTTTGCACCCGCCATGATCGAGAACCGTTTCGGGCGGATCATCAACGTCTCATCGGCGCTCGGTCTGATCGCTTTCCCGGGCCGCGCCGCCTACTGCGCCGCCAAAGGTGGCCTGATCATGCTCACACGTGCCCTGGCACTGGAGTGGGCAGAATTGGGGGTCACGGTGAACGCGATCTGCCCTGGTCCATTCGAAACGGAGAACAACCAGGTGATCCAGCAAGATCCCGTGGCCTATCGGCACTACCTGTCCCTGATCCCTGTGCGGCGGTGGGCAAAGCCGGAGGAGATTGGCCCCCTGGTCGTCTACTTGGCCAGCCGTGCGTCCTCATTCGTCACCGGTGCGGCATACGTGATTGACGGCGGCTGGACCGCCCAATGAACCGAGCCGAAACCTGGGCCAGGGTGGTCAGAGCTCTGAGGAACGTCACCCTGTGCAACGGGCGGGCGTCTGGTGCTGCGATCCGCAGTCGTGCTGGAAGCGATCGTAGAGGGAGCGCAGGCGAGCCCGAGGCTTGCGCAAGCTCCTCCTCGCTCGGCGTGTTTCGCGCCGCCCCCACACCGAGGCGCAGGACGAACTTCTTGAGTGCGCCCAGGGTGGTCCATTATCCTATGAAACTGGAGTAAGAACGGAACTGGCGAACGGAGCGGGCGGTTGAGTTCGTCGGACCGGGAGATGACCGCGAAGCAAGGCTAGTTCAGGAGGTCGAATGGGCGCCAATTCGACACCGTCGACAGTGAAGCGTTGTTTTCTCTGCGCCGGGCTTATCCTGCTTGCGGTAACGACGGTACCTTCGCCGCAGAGCTTCGCCGGCGAACGGTACCTCGAATTTCTCCGTGCCCTGCGCAATCGCGGCTACTCAGATATGGCCGTGTACTACGCTCGGCAGCTCCGTGCGCGCAGGGCTGAGCTCCCTTCCGACGTTGCGGCCAAGCTTGACCTCGAGTACGCGGACGTTCTGGTCGATGCCGCTCGCGTAGCGCCGCAGGACGAAGCGAACCAATTGCTTGACGAAGCGGCACAGATCCTTAGCGAGTATGCCCGAGAGCACGAGGGAACGCTCGATGCTCTAGATGCCGCTCTTCGGCTCGCGACGCTGGAAATGGAGCGGGGCAACACGGCAGTTGCGCGGGCGAAGGCAACGGGCAACCAGCAATTGCTGGCGACCGCGCGTCGCCATTTCGCCGCGGCTCGCCAGACGCTGGAGCAGCTCGTCGAGCAGGCGAGGGCGCTCGAGCGGAGGGCGCGGGAGCAGAAGACACGCCGCTCCGAACAGGCGGACCAGGCGCGCGCGCTGCAACACCTCGCTCGGCTCAACCACGCGCTCACCTACTACTACGAGGCCCTCACGTACGATGAGCGCCAGCAACAGCGCACCAGGTTGCTGCTCCGCGCCGCACAGCTCTTTGATGCTCTCTACCAGGAAAACCGGCTCACCCTCACCGTCGCTACCCTCTATGCGCACCTCTGGCATGGACGTTGCTATCAGGAAATGGGTCAGTTCCGTGACGCGATCGACATCTACGACGAGGTACTGGTGGCGGAACCGCCGGTGGCGGAGAACCTGTCGCCTGCCGAAGCGGAGCTGTTCACCAAAGCGTACCTCTTTCGATTGGAGTGCATGGAAAAGCTGGGCCAGATCCGGGAGATCGTCGAGCATGAGGTCTACGGGGTCGAACAGTGGCTGCGCTCACATCGTGCGCTCCGCAACACGTCCGGCTATGCCCAGGTCCAGCTCATAGCCGCGAAAGTCTACATGACGCTGGCCCGCAACGAACGGCAGGAAAACCGGAAGCGACGGCTACTGCAGACCGCTCTCGAGCTGCTGCGCGAAGCGAGTACGATTGCAGGCCCTCACCAGGCGGAAGCCGTGCAGCTCACTCGAAGTCTCGAACTGGAACTGCGCGGCGGTACTACTGAGCCAAGGACGTGGGATGAAGCGATTGCCCTGGGCAATATCGCGCTCAACACCAAGGATTGGTCGGGGGCGATCGCGTATTACGAAAAGGCGTTCCAGCTTCCCCAAAGGGGGATTAGCCCGCAGGAAAAAGCGACCATCCGCTATCGCCTGGCCTACGCGTACTACCAGAAAGGTGATCCGGTGACAGCTTCGCGACTGGCGCAGCAGATTCTGCGCGACTCCCCCCAAAGCCCGGTGGCCGTGGACGCGGCAACGCTGGCTCTCTACGGGCAATACGCTCAGTTGCGCGCCGCACGAGCCCCGGCGGAGCGTGATGCCCAGTTTCGCACGCTCGAAAACCTTGCCCAACAGGTACTCGCTCTCTGGCCGGACGAGCCCGTGGCCGATCTCGCCCGCTACCTGCTGGGTCTGGCGTACTGGCAGCGAGGCGAGCCCGAGACAGCGGCGCAATACCTTGGCGCCGTCCGTCCTGAGTTCCCCGACTACCCCAGAAGCCTCCTGTACGCTGCTCAGGCGCTTTGGACCGCTGAAGCACGCCAAGCCTCCGGTGGCAGAACCGCCGGCGGCCGCTTGCAGTCGATCCTTGAGCTAGCCCAGAAGGCGGTGAAGGCGGCCGGTGACAACGTCCAGATCGCCGCAGAAGGACTTCTCCTGCAAGCGCAGCTTTATCTGCAAATGCAGCAGCCCGATCGAGCCAAGCCGCTTGCGGTCGAAGCTATTCGCCGCTTGCAGGGGGTGATGAGCCCCCAGGCCAGCACGCTTCGCGTCCGGGCCTACACACTCGCGCTCCAGCTCGCCTCCGCAACGAACGATAACCAGTTGCTCGGGCAACTGGTGGAGGAGATCGCGACGGCCGTCGAGTCCGGGTCCCAAACGGTGGGCACCGACGTGCTCGCCTTCGTGGTCGGGCAGCTTACCCGCCAGTACTCCCAGGCGAAAACCCAGGTCGAGAAGGACCAAATCGCCCGGACTCTGGAAACGTTGCTCGGCCTCCTTAACCCTCAGGAACGAACCGATCCGCGCTGGCTGCGCTACCTTGCCGAGGCGCACTATGTGCTTGCCCTGCACAACGACAGCTCCGAAGAGTACCGGATGGCGGCTACGTTTTTCGAGCGTCTGCTCAAGAGTACCCAGGACCGGACGTCGCAGGCGTTTTACCGGTTGCGCATCGCAGCCTGCTATCGAGCGACACGGAACTACGAGGCTGCGCACCAACAGCTTCAAGCACTGCTCGCTGCCTACGGTGGCCGCGACAAGGCACCGGTTAGCGTGCAAATGGAGCTAGCGCGCACGCTGTACAAGTGGGCACAAGAGGACCCTGCTAAAATGCAAGATGCTGCAGCGGCCTGGAATCGTGTGTCAAACCTTCTGGCGCGCCGCCGGCCCCGACCACGGGAATACTACGAGGCACAGTACTTTCTGGCGAAATCGCTCGCCGCGCTCGGGCAGCGTCAGGAGGCACGTGCGCTTGTCGAACGCATCCTGCGACTCAGTCCCACGGCTGGGGGTGGCGACCTGAAGCGGAAGTTCGAGGAACTGCGTGCGGAACTGGAGGACACCGGTTGAGAAGGTTCTTGCCGTTTCGCGTGCTCAGCACGAACCCGACTCGGGCGCTAACGCAGTCCAGTGGGCTAATGACAGCTAGATGGGAGGACAAAAAGGGTGTTAAGCTCGCGGCTATCATGCTTTGTCCGTCTGTTCGCAATAATCTCACTGGTTTTCTTCGCCGCCGACGTCCCCATTGCGTCGGGACAAGAGCAGAAAGCTGAGCAACAACCCGTCACCCCTCAAGAAAGCGCCCTGGAGTGGATCTACAAGGCAGAAGGTGGCTTCTTCTGGCCCCAGCTTGCCATTTCCATCGCCCTCGTGGCCCTGGTCGTCACCAACGGGTTGGCCCTTTTGAAGTCCCGATTCGTGCCCGAACGACTTGTCCTCGACTTCGAGCAACTCGTGAAAGAACGAAAGTACTCCGACGCGTTCGAGCTCATCCGAGGAGACCAGTCCTTCATCGCACGTGTGGTTACCGCCGGGCTCATGCGGCTGACGGACGGGTACCAGGAGGCGATCGAAGCGATGCAAGAGGTAGCCGAAGAGGAAACGATGAAGCACGAGCACCGGCTCAGCTACCTGGCTATGCTCGGCAACATTGCGACCATGGTTGGCCTACTGGGAACCGTCTGGGGGATGGTGAGCAGCTTCCGGGTCATCGCCGTCAGCGACGTCACCCCACCGCCCAGCCTCCTGGCCCAAGGTGTTTCCCAGGCGCTGGTCACAACGATTGGCGGCCTGCTGCAGGCAATCCCCGCCGTGTTCTTCTTCACGATCTATAAGAACCTGCTGTCCCGTCGGGTTCTCGAGGTCGGCATCCTGAGCGAACGTATGATCCAACGGTTCAAAGGGGTCGTGACCCAACGCAAGTCGAGTTCTGCTGGCACACCGTCGTCGACAGCAAAGCCGTCCGCGTCAGAAGCTAAGGCCTAAGTTGCGGGGGCAGACGCAGATGCGATTCCGATCGGGGCACATTGCCGTCTGCGAAACGGAAATGACCCCCATGATCGACATGGCATTCCAGCTCATCAGTTTCTTCATGTTCGTGATGAACTTCAGTACCGAGCTGGTGCAGGAAGAGGTCGAACTGCCGGTGAGCCAGCTTGCCAGCCCGGTACTCACCAGCAAGGAAGAACCCATCGTGCTTAACCTCGACGCCGACGGCACTGTTTTCTTGCCTGGGCAGACGATCAACATCGCTGACCCCAACGGTCTGGCCAGGTTGAATTCCTACCTCCATCAGGAAGCCGCCCTGGCGCGACTACGGCTCAAGGCACGCGGGCTGCCTCCCGATACGCCGCTGCCATCCACGGTGATTGTCCGAGCGGACCGCGCCACACCGTTCGAGCTGGTGCGGATCCTGCTGCGAGCGTGCCGCGAGGCGGGTTTTTCGAACTATTCCCTCCGTGCGCAAACTCAGCCTCAAAACCAGCAGGGCGGATAGAGCAACAGCCAGAGACGACCAACCATGCGGGTCCGACAGCACGCCGCCGACGAAACGAAAGTCGAACTCCAGATGACGCCGATGATCGACGTCGTCTTCCAATTGCTGATCTTCTTCTTGTTCACGTTCAAGATCCGCCCGATCGAAGGCGAGATCGCGGTCAGCCTACCGCCCGTGGAAGCCGGTGCCGCGCGTCAAGAAGAGGAGATCACGCCGGCCGAACGTGTACACGTTCGGCTCGAAGCGGGAGTGGGCGGCCAATTGGCAAACATCGTGGTCGAAGACCAAGCCATCGGTACCGATCTGGACGCCCTGCGTCAGCTTCTGACAGCGGCGTTTCCCGGTGGCCCCGGAGAGGACGCGGAAGTCGAAGTGGACGCCGACGATCAGTTGCTGTACGGCCACGTGATCCGTGTAGCAGGCGTCATTCTCCAAAGCGGTGTGAAAAAGATCCTCTTCACCGACCGCCCAACAAGGCGATAGCGTCTGCCCAGACGATCACGACGCGCCCTTCACAAGTGACGTCTCCGACGCGCGCCGCGCCCGCTCACCGCCGGAGCCTTAGCTCCCTTTCGTGCACCCCCGCACCTGTCCGTGGTACACGAAGCCTGCACGTGAGCAACGCGGTGCGGAGAAAGTCCGCCCACCTTCCTTTCGTGGACGGTTGCCGCGGCGCCGCGAACACCTACTCTTCCTGCCCTGTCTGAGTCGGTTCGTGCGCTGCTTCTTCATCGGCGAGCCGCAGGTCCAGCGCGTCGACACTCTCACCGGTTCCGAGCGGTCGCGATGGGCGACCGGCCAGCCAGAGGACAAACACAAGACCAAACAAAATCAAAGCTGCGACAACCGCTCCGACCCAGATAGCCCCCCCCTCACCCGAAACACGGGGCAATTCTGCGCGGCGCAGCTCCGGCGCAATCACGATGGGTGAGCTCAGCAGGTGTCGGCCCGCCGTTTCGTGCTTCCACCAGCCCAGAAACACCCCGACAACCTCACACGGAATGTTCATTCGCTCCGCTACCGGAATGCCCCGCGGCGGTCGCGCCGAGATCACGCAGTACGGCAACCGTCCCCCGTCCTTCGTAAACACCCAGCATTCGTAGTACTTCTCCACCCCGTAGTCGGGTCGAGCAGGTACGGGAACCTCTCGAACCCGTCGCACACGCCCACGGAAACGTAACACCTGACCACGAAACTCATTGACCCATTCGTATAGGTCCCGATAGCGGAAATCGCTTCGCGCATAAGGCAACAAATCCTCAACGCCCCGTGAAGCACACAGCCGCAGCAAGTACCGAAAGGGCTCTTCGGCAATCTCTGTCGAATGATCGACATGCCTCTCGAGAACCGACAGCTCGACGGTGAACTCGCCGGCACTTTCCGCCAACGGCAGTCGCGGGGGCACAGCCTGAGCTTGACCTGCTCCCTCCTCGCTCCTGAGCTTCATCGCCTCCCGCCGCAAACCGTACATCATTGCCACCGCAACGAGCAAAAGCGTTACATAGGGCAGAACGGCAGCCCATGGCGATCCCCCCGGAACGGGACGCTTCCACCACCCATCCTGCCGTCGGTTCCGCTCTCGGAGAAGACGCATATCGCCCCCAAGAACACACACTCGCCGTCAGTCCCGCTGACCGGTGCCTACAGGCCCCCCCTTCCGGTCGCGAACAACCTCGCCGGCTGGCCATCCTGCACCAAACGCAACAGCAGCCAGGCGGAATTCGACCGGCTCGCCCGCCCCATTCGTATCCCCCTTCACGACAAGCCGACGCTACCGCGCCTCTACACCGGCACCTTCACCCCCTAGGAAGCCACGGCTACTCCTTTTCGTTCTCGCTGCCACCTTTGTCCGCCTTCGTGTCGCCCTCGTCGTCCGACTTGTCGCTCTCCGGCATCGTTGCCTGCTCTGCCTCCCGCTCCGTGACCGTGTACAGGGGCAGATAGCGGTAGTACACCTCCAGCGTTAGCAGGCCAACGGTGGTCACGAAGTGGCGGCCCCCGTGCTTTCCGAACCGATCATTCGAGGGATCCCAGCTCCCAAAGGCACACGTCTTGCGATCTCGTATCTGGGTTTCCACCCAAATCCGTCTCATCAGCCGGTTCCACCGGTCCCATTCCGGCCCCTGGAAGTTGTGCACTACCTGAGTGGCGTAATACCAGTAGTAGGAGTCACGGGTTCGGGAGTTGGGATTGGGGAGATGCTTCATCAGGTAGTCGATCCCTTCGACGATCGCCGGATCTTCCCTGGGCGCGCCCAGGTACTGAAGGCACAGTAAGCCGACGGCTGTCATCGATGGAGAGGGCCGTCCGCCAGGCTGGTAAGCGAACAGGCCGCCGCGGGAACTGGCCGCTGCCGCTTTCAGGTACCTGCGAATGCCCGTCATTGTTGCGGGGGGCACGCGGAGCCCGCCCATCTGGCCGCTCTTAATTCCCATCACCTGCCATCCGGTCACCGACGTGTCGGCATCTTGAGAGGTCGGGGCGTAGCGCCACCCCCCTGTCTGGTTCTGGACGGAAGCGAGAAAATTGATCGCCTTCTGACCCGCTGCACCGAGCCGCGGATCGCGCGTCAGAGCATAGGCTTCGCAAATCGCAATCGTAGCCAGGCCATGGGTGTACATCGGCTGCTGGTGGCCCTTAACGGCAAACAGACCGTTCCGCTGCTGGTGTTGCAGCATCCAGTTCAGAGCGCGCCCGACCACCTGACGATACGGCCCACTGCGATGCGTGTAATTGGCCGCCAAAAAAGGTAGCACTCCCAGCGCCGTGGCAGCCATGTCTGAGCGAACCGTTCCTGCTCCACCGCAAGTCTTTCCCCCACATCGAGGCCGATGGTCCAGACTCCAGTGGCCGTCGGGGAACTGGTGCTTCACAAGCCACTCCAGTCCGGCGTGAACGGCCAGCTCGGTCATTTTCGTGCCGCCCTGACTGCCCAGCATGGCCCGACGCATGCCCGAACCGCGAGCAGCGAACGTCGAGCCCGGCCCGCGTGCAGCCATACCACTTGGGTTCGGCCCTTCCAGCATGCTGGCCACGTTATCGAGGGGGGGCAAATCGACGGGCGATAACGGAGCTGGAGGCGCGACTTCGGGAGCGGTGGGGGCAACGGCAGACATGGCCGGAACGTCCGGCTCTTCCACCTCGGGCATTTCCGGAGGCTCTAGCGGAAGCGGCTCAAGAGGGATTTCTTCAATGGGAATCTCCTCAGGAATCTCCGTAAGCGCGCTCTCTAACGAAGCCTCCGCCTGCGGTTGCTTCGTGGGCACCGTCAAGAGCATCATGACGACCAGGAAGACCGTGTGCACCACCAGGCTGACCAACCACCCGGGGATCACCTGGTCCTCCCACCAATCCCGGACTCGCTCTACGGCCTCACGAACGAGCTGCATTCAAACCCTCACCGTGCGCCCAGCTCTGCCCAACAACCGATCGTTCACCACGATTCTACGCGATTCTGCAGCCGGTAGGAGAGAGCGGATTTGCCTCAAGCAGGCGATGCCCCTTCTGCACGTGACATTCCGTAACACGCGAACTAGCCTCCGTACCATTCCCCATACTGCCTGCCATCGACTCCCCATACTGCCTGCCATCGACGGCAACCGCGCCCGGCAATGTGCAAGCGGCGTATTCAAGCTGCGGCCTACGCCTCGCAGCCGCTCCGCAGCACAGCCTACGACCTGTGCGTCCCCAGCCAGATGGCGATCACCGCTCGTGCCCGCACCAGATCGGACGCACGCTTAGATGGCATCGCCAGTGGGAATCGTCAGTATCGGGAAAATCACTCCGATAATGGCAGCCGCGGCTCTCCTCCCGAACCAGTGCAGAACGGGCAATCAGGCCCCCGATCGTGAGTATGTTCTGTAGCTCCCATCCCGCAGGGCCCTGGAACTCGACGTCAAAAACAAACCGCGTCCAGAACTCCAACTGGCCAATGGCCTGCCTCAGCTCCGGCCCACGTCGCTCGATCCCAACGCTTCTGGTCATGAGCGACTGGACCGAGTTGGTCAGATCTCGGACGTCGTAGCTGGCGTCGGCCACCTTGTAGTGACCACTCTCGATCCGCTCCACCGTCAGGATCTCCTGTGTGCGTCGGACAGCGCGAGCCGCGTCGGCCCCCGCCCGAGCCCCAAATACCAGCCCCTCTAGCAAGCTGTTGCTGGCCAAGCGATTCGCGCCATGCAGCCCGCTCGAGGTCACCTCACCGCATGCCCACAACCCCTCCAGATCTGTTCGGCTGTCGGCGTCAATCTTCACCCCGCCAATCGTGTAATGGGCCGCCGGCCGAACGGGGATCAAATCCCGCGTCGGATCCAGGCCGAACTCCGCACAGATCGAACACAACCCCGGGAAACGATTGCGCACAAATGAAGCGTCCAGGTGGCGCAGATCGAGATACACGCAGGGGTGCTGGGTCTTTTCCATCTGCCGTGTGATCGCACGGGAAACGTCGTCCCGAGAGGCCAGCTCGGCATTGGGATGATATTCAGACATGAATCGGTACCCATTCACGTCACGCAGGTACGCACCTTCCCCCCGAACAGCCTCGGTGATCAAGTGCCGCGCCGAACCGGCGATGTAGAGTGCCGTGGGATGGAACTGGACGAACTCCAGGTCGCGAAGCGTACAGCCGGCTCGGAACGCCATGGCAAACCCGTCGCCGGTCGCTACCTTCGGATTGGTCGTCTCACGATACAGCCGGCCCGCCCCACCGGTGGCCAGAATCGTCGCTTTCGCCCAAACGGCGGCGAACCCGCGCCGCTCATCCCAAATCAGTGCCCCCCGACATACACCATCGACGGTGAGCAGATCCAGGGTGAAACAATGCTCATGAACCCGCACGTTCGGTCGCTCCCGCAACCGGGCGATCACCGCACGCATCACCTCCTTGCCCGTCGCATCACCAAGAGCGTGCACGACCCGCGGCCACGTGTGCCCCCCTTCCCTGGTCAATGCAAGCCGGTCACCTACCCGGTCGAACCTCGTCCCCCACGCCACAAGCTCCTGCACACGCGCCGGCCCTTCCCGGACCACCATCTCCACAATTTCCTGCTCGCACAGGCCCTTGCCGGCGACC
>JALSID010000241.1 GCA_026981825.1 Planctomycetota bacterium | reverse complement strand
GCATGCTCTGCATCGTGACCCTCTGGATCGCCGGCTGCGTACCCGGCTTCCTGGGGGACGATGGGGCGGGAACCGGCGGCGAGGCCGACACTTCCGGTCCCCTTCACGTTTTCGCAGGATCCGCGATCCGTCCTCCGCTCGAGGAGCTTGCTTCGCTCTATGAGTCAAAGTTCGGTACACGCGTCGTTCTGCACCTCGGCGGTTCAGGGCAAATGCTCGCCCAACTGCGACTTTCGGAGCGCGGCGACGTCTTCCTGCCCGGTTCGTCGGACTACATGGAACTGGCGAAAGCAAGGGGAGACGTGCTTGCGGAAACGGAAACGCGGATCGCCTATCTTGTGCCTGCGATCATCGTGCCGCGTTCCAATCCGGCGAGGATCGAACGATTGGAGGACCTGGCGCGGGACGGCGTACGCGTCGCGATCGCTCGACCGGATGCCGTTTGTGTCGGCCTGTACGCTGTGGAGGTGCTGGAAAAGACCGGGCTTGCCGAGCAGGTGCGGCGGAACATCGTTGTCCAGGCGGAATCGTGCGAGAAAGTGGCCCAGATTGTGAGTCTTGGCTTGGTCGACGCTGCGATCGGTTGGCGGGTGTTCGAGCACTGGAAACCAGATGCGCTGCGTGCCATACCGATCGACCCTCGGCGCGTGCCACGCATCGGGTACATCGCCGGAGCGGTGGCTGCTCGGTCGAAACTCAGGGCGAAGGCGGGACATTTCCTCGAGTTCCTAACCTCGGACGAGGCGAAGGCGGTTTTGTCCAGGTGGGGGTATATCGGGACGGAGGTCGAAGCACGTCGCTGGGCTGGCCCCTCGACTCCTGTCGGGGGGCGCTGGCAATTACCCCCTTCCTGGCCATGAATCACCGTGCGTTCGAGTGGTGTCTCTCCGGTTCGTAAGCATCCTGCAAATGAGTCGATCGACCGCTTTCCAAATTGCCCTGACAGGCTTCCTTGGTGCCTCTTTGTCGGTGGTTCTGGCCGTTCTCCTCGCACAGATCAGCTACGTCACTCCAGGCGATGTCGTGCAGTCGCTTCGTGCGGCCGAAGTGCGCCGCGCCATCGGATTGACGTTTCTCTGCGCCACAGCGGCCTCCTGTATTGCCCTGATGTTCGCAATTCCCACCGGTTACTTCCTGGCCCGAGTCCGGTTCCCGGGCTGTACGGTCGTGGACACGCTGCTCGATGTCCCCGCCTTGCTGTCTCCCGTCGCGGTGGGGTTGTCCCTCGTGCTGGTGCTTCGCTCCTCCCTCGGTCGCTGGGTCGAGCAACATGTAATCGGTTTTCTGTTCGAGGTGCCGGGGATCATCCTTGCCCAGTTCGTACTGGCCATGGCGCTCCAGCTCCGCGTGTTGAAGAGCGGCTTTGAGTCGATCGATCCGACGGTCGAGCAGGTCGCGCGGACCCTTGGACTTGGGCCCTGGGCGGTGTTTCGCCGGATCACATTGCCTATGGCTCGGCCCGCCGTTTTGGCTGCCTTCGTGTTGGGGTGGTGCCGGGCCGCGGGCGATTTCGGAGCGACGGCGATGGTGGCCGGCGCGATCCCACGAAAGACCGAAACGATCCCGATCGCGATCTACCTGAACCTTGCCTCCGTGCAGATCGAGCGTGCCGTGGTTCTTGCTCTGGTCCTGACGGTGTCGGCCGTGATCGGACTTGTTGTCGTGCGCTATGCAACCGGCGGAATCGGCCATGATCGTTCTTGAACGAGTTGGCGCGCGAGCAGGGAATTTCCGCCTGCATCGTGTCTCGCTCCGTGTGGGGCAGGGGGAAGTGCTCGTGGTCCTCGGGCCGTCCGGTGCCGGGAAGAGCGTGTTGCTGCAGGTTGTGGCCGGACTGAGACCTGTTGACGAGGGGCGAATCCTTGTGGGCAACCGAGAGATTACCAAATTGCCCCCCGAACGCCGCCGGGTAGCGTGGGTTCCGCAAACGCCTGTGCTCTATCCACACCTCTCCGTGTGGCGGAACATCACGCTCGGATGGAAAGAACACGATCCAGGCCATGTGAAGACGGTCGCCGGGCTGCTTCGCATTGAGCATCTTCTGGACCGCGCCAGTGTTAAGGGCCTCTCCGGCGGCGAGGCGCAGCGGATTGCGCTGGCTCGAGCGATCCTTTCGCGCCCGGAGGTGCTTGCCCTCGATGAGTGTTTTGCGTCGCTTGATCCCCCTCTTCGGAAGGTGGTCCGTGATGCATTCGTTGCTGCTCAGCGGCAACTGCAGCTTACCACGATCCTTGTCACCCACGATCGGGAGGAGGCTTTTTCCGTTGCCGACCGGGTGGCGATTTTGATGGACGGAGCGGTCCAGCAGGTCGGAACGCGAGAAGAGGTCTGGTACCGGCCTGCTTCTAGGCGGGTCGCATCTTTCCTGGGCATCACCAACCGCCTGCCGGTCGAGCGCGTGTCACCGTGCGAGGGAGGGGTGATCTGCCACGCCGGTGGGTTGCCGTTGTTCGTTCCCGCAGAGCGAGGAGGGCTGATGCCCGAAGCCTGGCTT
>JALSID010000240.1 GCA_026981825.1 Planctomycetota bacterium | reverse complement strand
GCCGCGGCGCGGCGGGGGTACCAATGCGCCGTCGCCGGCGCGACGGCGGTCCGCCGCCCCCGTCCCGCCTGTCGGCGGGCTCGGGGCCGCTTTGGCCAGCGGGCGAAGCGGCGGGCGGGCCAATGGGGCTCGCCCGGCGCGACGGCGGTCCGGCGCTCCCGTCCCGCCGGGCGGCGGGCCAGCTCCGACCGGGAACACTCGTCCACGAAGATGACCTGCGGCTATCGCTATCCCGCACTTAAGAACGAGGGAACTGCCGATGTCTGCCCCTAATCCTCCATGATTTCCTTTTCCTTTGCCGCCGCCAGCTCGTTCACCTTTCCCTCGTACTGCTTGGTCAGGTCCTGGACCTGGTCCCGAGCCCGATTGCGGTCGTCCTCCGATATGGCCCCCTCTTTCTGAAGCTGGTCAATTCTCTTGTTCACATCACGGCGAACGTTACGGATTGCCACGCGCGCTTTCTCAGCAAGATCACGCACATGAGCCACAAGCTGTTTTCGCCGCTCAACGGAGAGCGGCGGCAGCGTGAGGCGGATCACCTTGCCGTCGCTGTTCGGGTTGAGCCCAAGATCACTCTGCTGTATCGCACGCTCGATGTCCTTGATCGAACCCGGATCAAACGGGCGGATCAAGATCATCATCGGCTCGGGACAGCTTATGGTGGCAAGCTGACGCAAAGGGGTCGGACTGCCGTAGTACTCGACGCGGAGATGCTCCACCAGCGCAGGGGTCGCTCGGCCGGTGCGGATGCCACGCAGCTCGTCCCGAAACACCTTCACCGCCTTGTCCATGCGTTCTTCACCATCGAGCAGTATCTCATCGACCGAACTCATGGCTACACTCCCGTCTCCTCAACCCAGGCCTCCCAAACTACCAGCCGCAACCGTTCAGGAGTCGGCTCAGTAAACCGCGCCACATGCCCGCCTTCCGCACCGCATGCCCCCCTTACGCGAACCCGCCGGATCCTCTGCAACCACCGGTGACCCACTACAAGACCACCTCCGGCTCGCCCACATCCTCCGGCAGATGCTCGGCAACGAGAGTCCCGACCCGCTCTCCCAGCAGAGCCCGCTTGATGTTTCCTGCACGGCGAAAGCTGAACACCAGCACCGGCAAACCGCGTTCGCGGGCCAAACTAATCGCCGTGCTGTCCATCACCTTCAGTCTCTGTTCGAGAATCTGCTCGTACGTCACAAATTCGTACCGCACCGCATGCGGATTCTTTTCGGGGTCGTCGGAGTAAACGCCGTCGACCCGGGTCGCCTTGAGCAACACCTGGGCATCCAGCTCGGTGGCACGAAGAGCGGCAGCGGTGTCTGTCGTCACGCACGGGCTACCGATGCCCGCTGCCAGGATGACTACCCGCCCCTTCTCCAGGTGGCGAGCCGCCCGGCGCCGGATGTACGGTTCGGCCACCTCCTCCATCCGAATCGCGGTGAGCACCCGAGTCTCCACCCCCTCGGACTCGATCGCGTCCTGCAAAGCCAGGGCGTTGATCACCGTGGCGATCATTCCCATGTAATCTGCGGTGACGGGCTTGACGATGCCGAGCGAGCGGACCAGAGCAGCGCCGCGGATGATGTTTCCTCCCCCCACGACGACGCCCACCTGCACACCCGCCCGAGCAGCGTCGGCGACCTCGCGTGCGATCGACCCAATGGACTCCCCGTCCAAACCACTCTGCCCGGCTCGCGAGAAGCAATCACCGCTTAGCTTCAGAATGACCCGCCGCTTGGACCGACGGCCTGCCTCACCCATTCGTGTGCCTCGCCCCAAAATACCGCCCAAAAAAGAACGGCTCCCGGCCGGAACCGGAAGCCGCGGCAGCTCGCCTAAGCCTGCGTCACACTCTCGGCTATCTCCGCGATCTTAAACCGGCGGAACGTCGCGATGCGCACGTCCCCTTTGCTCTTAAGGTAGTCCCCCAGTGTCTGGCGGGGGTTCTGCACGTAGGGCTGCTGCAGAGCGACATTTTCCGCAAAAAAGCCCGCTCGCAACCGCCCCTCCACGATCTTCTCTGCAATGTGCTCCGGCTTACCCTCCGCTCGAACCGCTTCCATCAGAATCCTGCGCTCCTTCTCCAACTCCTCCTCAGGCACCTCTTCCACCGTGGCAAACCGTGGCTTAAACGCCACGATGTTTGCGGCCACCTCGTCGGCCAACTCCCCCGTCGCATCTTTGCCTTCGAGCCGGACAATCGCCGCTTCCTGATAGTTGAAGTGCACGTAGGCCCCCACAACTCCACCATCCGCCTTGAGGCGATCGACGGCGGCCAACTGCATGTTCTCCCGAATCAAGTTGATCACTTCTAGAAGCAGGTCCTTGCCTGTACGACCCGACCCATCGTCGGGAAGAGGAGCACTCAGCACGGCGTCAACAGACGGTTCCTGATCGAGCAGAGCTGCCTGCTTGGCGAAGGCCTTAACGAGCTGAACGAATTTCTCGTTGCGCGCGGTCGGAGCTTGTTCGCAGAGCACCACAGCGACTCCGACGACGGCATTATCCGGCGTCCGGAACACCTCAATCCGCCCCTCCGCCGTGGTCCGCCCCGTCTTCTTCTGGCTGACTTTCGCCCCTTGCTGGCGAAGAATCTCAACCGCCTTCTCCGGATCACCACCCGCTTCCGCTAGGGCCTTCTTGCACTCCATCATCGGGAGCCCGGTCCGCTCCCGAAGCGCCTTCACCTCCTGCGCCGTTGGTTGATAACCGGTCCCCGCATCGCTCATCTCTTGTCCTTCCTCCTCGCGTTTCGCCCATGCAGGCGGGACTCGCCCCAACCAGTCCCGCCGATTACCGTGGATTCCTGAGCTCGATCCAAATCGTCAGATTATAAACCGCGCACGCGGCGAACGCACCGGCCAGATGACCTCCGCCGAATCGTCATGCTTTGAGTCGCGGCACAGAAGCAGCCAACCACAGGACAAGGCAACGGAGAACCGCTCGAAGCCACCTCACCACAGCATGTCGGTTCCCGGCACCCCCGCCTCCCGTGCCGCGCCAACAGCTCCCCCTTACCACAGCCCGCCATCTGCGACACTGCAGACAGGTTCGCTGAGCGGTCAGAAATGTCCCACGGGCAGGTCGCCCTGGCCACCGCAAGGCTCACGAAGCCGTGGCTTCCTGGCCGCCCGTAACGGCCCCCACGGCTTCCCGCTCCGCCTCCTGCTGTTGGCGCGCTTCGACGATGGCGTCAGCGATGTAGTTCACGATCACGCTGATCGAGCGCATGCTGTCGTCGTTTCCAGGGATGGGAATGTCGACCAGGTCAGGGTCGCCGTCGGTGTCGATAAGCGCTACAACGGGGATGTTCAACTTGCGCGCTTCAGCTACCGCGTTGTGCTCACGGACCGGATCGACAACGAAAACCGCACCGGGAAGCCGGTTCAGCTCGCGTATGCCGTTGAGGTTGCGGTACATCTTGCGGTATTCGCGCTGGATCGCAGCGATACGCTTCTTGGAGAACGTGTTGATGTCCGGGGAATTGATGAGCTGTTCGACCTCTTCGAGGCGTTTCAGCCGGGACCGGATCGTATGGAAGTTCGTCAGCGTGCCCCCCAGCCAGCGTTCGGTCACGTAGGGCATGCCACATCGCTGCGCTGCCTGGGCGACGATTTCTTTCGCTTGCCGCTTCGTGCCAACGAAGAGAACCAAGCTGTTGTTTTGCACCACCTCCTGCTGGAGGAACTTCGCTGCGCGGAGCAGACCACGAAGGGTTTCACGGAGGTCGATGATATGGATCACACCACGGCGGCCAAAGATGAACCGCCGCATCTTCGGATTCCAGCGACTGACACGTTGGCCAAAATGCACGCCAGCTTCCACCAGGTCTTTCAGCGTTATCGACGCCACAAACAGCCTCCCGTTCTCAAAAAGACCTCCAACATCGTGCACCTCCAGCAGTTCGCCGGCAGAACCGCACTACCGGCAGCCCACAAGCGGATCCGATCTGGGAACACCGAATATTAAAGCACCCCGTCGGAATCCGTCAAAGGGGATGCTGGCCCGGCCGAGCCCGGGCCCTGCGCAGGCAGGTCACACGGCAGGGTAACTCATCATACGGGCAAGCCCCGGGCGACGTAAAGCGTCAGCGGGCGACATCTTGCCCAAATCCGCCTACGCCGCCCCAGACGCACCCCTACCGGCCCGGCGCCACCCGGCGCGGAGATCCACCCATTGGAAGTTGCACCCGGTGCGTAGCGTTCGGACGCTCCCTGTTACCGGCGCGGGCGGAGGCGTTCGCCGGTCCAGCGATCGAATTCATCCGGCCGCCGCGGCAGCGGCGAGACGTCCGCGGTTTCCCGCACCCACCTCTCCAGCAACGCCTCCAACTCACGGCGAACTTCTTCATACTCCGGATCGAATGCCCGGTTCTGAAACTCCCACGGATCCACCTCCAGATCGTACAGCTCGACCGGCGGCCTGGGAGCGCGGAAAAGCATCATTTGGCCGACCGTGAGCTGTCCCTGCTCGCGCAGGCGTAGCATGATTCGCGCCGTCGGCGAGCGCATCACATCGGCGGGCGGCATCCAGGGTTCGTTGAGGAAGACGTTGCGAATCAGCTTGTATCGGCGGGTTCGAACCGCTCGCACGTGGTCCTCGTAATCGTGCCAGTTCCGCTCCAGAAAAACCGCCGACCGCACCCCATCCCGCCTCGGATCGCGAATAGCAGCCAGGAAGCTCTTTCCCATCCACCCCTCCGGAACCGCCATGCCCACCATCTCCAGAACCGTGGGCGCGAGATCCACCAGGCTAACCAGACCGGAGTGCACGCCCCCCTCGGGCGCGACGCCCGGCCAATACACCACCAACGGCGTGCCCACTCCCGAATCGGCCAGATGACACTTGCACCTCGGGAACGGCGACCCGTTGTCGCTAAAGAAAAAGATGACCGTGTTTCGCAACAAGCCGTCGGCCCGGAGCTTCTCGATGAGCTTGCCAATCTGTTCGTCCATGTAGGTGATCTCGTCGTAGTACCGCGCCAGATCCTCGCGAACGATGGGATGGTCGGGCAGGTAGGGGGGCACCACAGCGTCGGACGGCTTGTACGGACGAGCGGGCCGTTTCGTAAACGGTCGGTGTGCTTCGGTGAAGCCGATAGCCAGGAAGAACGGCTTGTCTTTCGGTCGGTCGTCCAGGAACGCGGACCACTGACCGACCAGGTCGCCGCCTCGATCGAACCCCCGGATAACGTCGAACTGGTGAGCGGCGTGCGGGCCCAGGTGCAGTTTGCCGACATTGCCTGTCCAGTAGCCGCCTTCGCGCAAGTAGGAGGGCAGCAGCCTCACGCCTTTCGGCACCGGGGCGTGCAGATCTTCTGCGCCCACCGTATGAGCAAATCGGCCGCTGAACATGGCCGTGCGACTCGGACTACACTGGGGCGAGGTGACGAACGCGTTCGTGAACCGGACGCCGTGGCTGGCGAGCCAGTCGATGTTCGGCGTGCGGATCGTCGGGTGGCCATAACAGCCCAGGTCCTTCCAACCCACATCGTCAGCGATCACCCAAATGATGTTGGGGCGTTCGCCCCCTGCAAGGATGCCGGAAGCGAAAAGCAGCAGAGCAGCGGTGAGCCAACGGTGCTTCATTCCATTCCCCCATACCCTGGCTCGATTCGAATCCTCCGATACCAGGATAGCACAACGGGCGCGGCTCAAAGCGGTCGCCCACCGTATGCCCGTGCGGCCATCCGTCCACGAACGCCTGCCCCCGGCACAGCCCCCTCAACGGGTCAAGCTCCTTCACGGCGTCTGTCGAATCGGGTAGGAATCGCCCCCAGGTTCGATGCCACACAAAGCTCGCCATGCGCTTCTACCGGCACAGCCCCTGCTCCGGAGCAGCCCCACTTCAGGCTCCGGATCGAAGAACGTTGCGTGGCGGCGCGGCCGAGCCACCCTGCATCATGGGTATGAGGCTCCTTACGAACGAGCGACGCAGACCGGTTCCGGCCACATCTCGGGGTAGCGGCCCCCTATGGGTTCTTTTCCCCCATGGCGGCCTCATACTTGGCCAGCTCTTGCTCCCACTTGCGGAGGCTCTCGGTGTCGCCTGTTGCCCGGGCATGATCGATGAGCCGCCGAAAGAGGAACTTTACAGCGAGGTCGCGCCGCTCAGGCGGAACCGAAGAGGATACGCCGAGCAGTTCGCGGAGAGCGTTTTCTATCTCCTCGATGGCCTTCCCAACGTCATCCCCCCTCTGCAGAGCAACAGCAGCAGCGATTCCCCGGGCGAATGCTGTTGCCCAGGTGGGAGCACCCGCGGAGCCGGCTCGACGGGCAACTTGATTCGCGGCCCGCACCGCTTCGTCCAGCTCGCCCTGCTCAACGAGGTCTCGCGCCAGCAAGACCAACTGGACATCGACCTGGTCCTGGGCCGCACCGGCGTTCCGCAACGCTTCGATCCACGCCCGGCGCCACTGAGCTGCGTCATGCCAATGCCCCTCTTCTTCGAGGCACCCGGCGACGTGATCGACCAGACGCGGCGCGCGATCATGCGCGAACTTGCGGCGTTTGAGCGACTCGAGCGTGGCGCGCAGGAGGCGGAGTCCCTCGTCCGTTTTGCCCAGTTTGAGGCGCACCACCCCCAGACTGAACCGGGTATTGATCGTCTGCGGATGATCGGGCCCCAACAGCTTTTCACGCAATCCCAGGGCGCGTTCGTACAAGGGCTCCGCCTCGTCCAGCCGGCCCAATCGCTCGTAAAGCACAGCCAGGTTGTTCATGCTCTGGGCGGTGTGCGGGTGGTCTGGACCGAGCCGCTGTTCGGTAAGGCGCAGGCACCGGCTCAGCGCCTCGATAGCTTTGTCGAACTCGCCGGCAACTTGATAGGCAAGGCCAAGGTTGTTGAGTTGTGTGAGAACACTTGGATGGTCGGGCCCCAGCCGCGACTGAGCCAGCCTGTAGCCCCGTTCGAACAAGGGCAACGCCTGCTGGAGGTCGCCCGTGCGGAGCGTCACGACGGCGAGGTTGTTCAGTGCCAGGAGCGTCTGGGGATGGGTGGGGCCGAAGAGGCGATCGCGCTCTGCATAGACGCGTTTGAGCAGTTCCCTCGCGCGGGCAAACTCCGCTCTGGCAGCAAAGCCCTCGGCGTAGACTTCGATCAGATCGATGTCGGTCTCATCGAGCCGCCGCTTCTCCAACAGAGCGTCTGCCACGGGAGCCAGTACGTCGGTACATTCTTCCCCTTTGCCCTGGAGGTACAGCACGTAACCCAACGCAACCAGCGATTTTCGTCGGATCGGATCATCGGGCCCAAACAGCTTCATGGCCTGGGCATGGAGTTCGCGCAAAAGGGCCTCCGCTTCCGTGTACTGTCCCAGGCTGATGAGCGACTGGCCGTACGAGAGTCTGGAGCGGAGCGTGTCCGGGTGGGTTGGCCCAAGGCTTCCTGCGCGGAGCTCGGCAGCACGGTGCAACAGGCGGGCGGCATCACGGTAATGACCGAGGCTGAACAAGGACTCCCCGAGCCCGTGCAGCATGGCGGCATGAGCGACGGGATCTTCGCCCTCCTGTTCGACCAACCGTTGAGCCAGGCTTCGGAAACGTTCCCCCAGGATCTCTTCAAGGGGGCGGTCCTGTTCGCGCAGGGCGGTGACATTGATCCCGGCGAAGGCCTCCTGCAACAGGTCCATGGCATCAGAGAGGCGGGCCATGCGGAACTCCGCCTCCCGCTGCGCGCGCCGCGCCAGCTCGGCCGCACGGACCGCCTCCGCTTCTTTTTGCTCGGCGATCCGCCGCAAGCGTGCTTCGTTCAGGCGTGCCTGCCGCTCCGCCTCTCGGGCCGCGATCGCTGCTGAGCGTGCTTTCCAGGCCCACGCAGCAAGAAGCGCGCTCGTCAGCGCCCCCAGAACGGCCACACACGCCAAGGCGAACCAGATCCTGCGGCGGCGGATTTGCTCGGTGAGCCGCACTTCCGCAGCCGCCCGTTCCAGTTCGGCCCGCCGCGCGCGCTCCTCCGCCTGAGCCCGAATCTCAACCACACGCTCGGCCACGTCGCGTGCAGAGCCCGGGCGTTCAGCCGGATCCAGCGCAAGACAGCGCTTGCACAAGGCTACCAGCTCCGGGTCGGCCCCCGACTGATCCAGGCGACGGAACGCCTCGCGCAGATCGGGTTGTCGGGCGGTCTGAGGCGATCGCAGCACGCTTTGGCCGTCATAGGGGGGACGCCCCGTCAGGATAACGCAGAGGATCGCCCCCAGGGAAAAAACATCACTCCACGGCCCGATACAGTCGAGCTGTCCCCGTAGCTGCTCCGGAGGTGCATAGCCTGGGGTGCCCAGAACCGCCCCGGCAAGAGTAGCTAGAGCAGACTGGCGAGGCGTCTCAAAAGCGACGCTCTGCGTGGTCCGCGCAGAACCCCCCGGAGTCGATTTCGGACTCGTGGCCGAGCTCGAATATGCCTTCGCCAGCCCCCAGTCCATCACCTGGACCTCACCGAACTGGCCGACCATGATGTTGCCTGGCTTCAGGTCGCGGTGCACGATCCCTTGCTCGTGTGCATAGGCCACTGCTTCGCAAACGGCCTCGAAAATTGCCAGGTACCGAGGGCGGTCGGACTGGGGATCGGGGCGCTCCCGGAGTAGCTCAGCCAGAGTGCGGCCGGCGACAAGCTTCATCGCCAGGAACGGCCGACCGTCCGGCAGAGTTCCGAGCTCGTGTACCGGGGGGATTCCGGGATGCTGCAAACGGGCCATGAGTCGAGCCTCGAACAGGAAGCGCAGGCGCAGGGGGAAACGATCACCGTGCTGCGCATGTAGCGTCTTTATCGCCACGGGGCGGTCCAGGCGCAGGTCCACAGCACGATAGACGACCCCCATGCCCCCCGCGCCGATGGGCTCGTGAATCTCGTAGTGGAGCAGCCCACCGATCAGCCCGCTCACCCCCTCGTCCAGATCGAACTTGGGCCCCTCCTCGGCAACTTGTGGGACCCGCGAGGCGCGCAGGGTCTCGCCCTCCTCGGCCGGAGCCCCCATCAGATAGGTGACCTGGCATTGATCACAGGTCTCGATATGTCGCCAAAGGGCCGCGCTGGTCTCCTCGTCCAAGCGGGCGGCCAACAGCGCCGTGATCTTTTCGCGGTCGGGACAGCCAGAACCGGCCATCGAACTACACCTGCCGTTCTCCTCTGAACCACTCGTATCGTGCCCTTTGCCCCACGTTCTCCTCTACTTCCACCACCAGCCGATCGGGCTCCACGCCAAGTCGCTCGCCCAACCGTTGCCGCACCTGGCTTGCAATCCACTTCGCCAGTAACTCCGCCGTCGTGTTCGACACCGGTAAGATCACGCATTCACCCCGTGGAACCACCCACCGCCGACCGCCAAAACGAGCCTCCACCTCGTGCTCCCTCTCCTGGACCTGAATCCACGGATTATCCCTCGGAAGTAGCAAGCGATGGTTCAGTTGCCGAGTTATTTCGACCAGAAGCTGTTTCAGACTAATGAAATCCACGACGTAGTGGTTTTCGTCGAGCTCCCCCCAAACTTCAACCCACACCCGATAGTTGTGTCCATGGATGGGCTCGCACTGGCCGCCCCCATAGGTGATGAAGTGCGCTGCCGCAAAGACCGCGTCGTCTTTCGCAACCCGCACAGACCAGCGTTCAGATGCCACCTTCCCATGCCCCCCGCAGGTTTCCAGAAAGCCGGCCCGCTCCGCAATCGGGCCTCACCTCGCCACTTCCATTATGCCAGCATCGTTGCGGCAAGAGCGCGCACCAGAAACGTCCGTGGAACCTGGGCTCCCCAGCCCGAGGAGAACGGGGTGAGCGGGCGCCTGGTTGCGCCGCTTCGCTTCTGCCGCTATTCAGATCCGGCTACTCAGACCTTCGCCGCTGGCTGGTCGACTCCTGCGGATCAGGAATCTCCGCAGCCACCTGCTTGAGCACGGAAAGCGCAGCCGAGAGGTGATGCAATTTCGGGCCGAATCGGTCGACGAAGTCACTCACGGAGAACTCCGACCCCAACATCAGCTCCTCGTTCTCAACGATGTGTTCTGCCATTTCCTGGAGCAGATGGCTGTGCACGCGCACCAGCGCCCCCAGAGCCTCGCGGCAGCGCTCGACTACATCGGGATGCTCTTTCTGCCACTGCAACAGCTCCAGCGCCTGCCGCTGCCGAGCTTCGTGCTGCGCGCGCAGGATCTCCTTGGTCAGGCGGAGCTGCTCCTGCTGCAACCGCAACTGCTCCTGCTGCAAGCGGACCACTTCCTTCAAAAGCAGCGCAAGAATCTCCCAGCCACGATCGGCAGTCGGCCCCTGTCCAGGCGAAGAAGCCGGGGAAACGTCCACACTGGTGACGATCGACCCAAACTGCTTGAAGTTGTCAGACATTCATTTCTCCCGTTCTCTTGGAGAACCCCTCTGCGGCTTGCTCCCTATTCAATCATACGGGACCGCCGGTCCCTGGCTGACGCCGACCGCTAAGGCACCCTGGCAGCATCGCACAGATCGGCTGCGTGAAAGCGATTCCCTGCACAGAGCGTGCCGAACGGAGTGCTGACAACGGTCGCTCACTAGCAGGACGCATAAGATCATTAGGTTGTGACGATTGGTCCGGAACGTCGGAGACCCAGATTTGCTGCTCCGCATCGTCCGCACTGCGTTGCGTTCCATGCTCCGCCGCCCGATCCGGACGTTCCTCACCGTCCAGGGCGTCCTGTGGGGTACCGCGCTCGGCATCAGTCTGCCTGCGGTCCTCTCTGGTAGCCGGCGGACAGCCGAGGCGGACGCACAACGCCTCGGTACCGATCGCATCCTTATCGGGCAACTTCCCGCTCCAGAGGAGCACCGCTTCGATTGGAGCCTCGTGCGAGACCTCCGCCGGGCATTCTCCGGCCGCGTGCGTGTCATCACGGCTTACACGGTCCGCTACACCCAGCTCAACATCGGCAACGCTACCCATGAGGTACCCCTGTTCCTGGTTGATGAAGAGTTCTTTCGGGCACACAGCCTGACTCTCCTAAACGGCCGGTTTCCGCGACCGGTGGAAATTCGAACCGGGGAGGCGGTGGCCGTGGTGACCCAGGGCGTCTCACCAGCAGGGAAACGGCTCGCCCCCGGCACAGTCCTCACCTTGAACGGTCGCACCAAAGTGCGCGTGGTCGGAGTCATACGGCCCTTCGGAATGGCCACCGACCAATTCGGCTACTACCGCAGGCACGTGTTCAGCGAGCTGGTCCAGGATGCCGTACAAGTCCTTGGTATCGCTCGGCCTCCCGGCCTCGGGCTGATCCTTCGCGGCGAGGGTATCCTCGTTCCCCACCGGTTGTTCTTCTCTGCCTATCCGAACTGGATCGAGGTAAGGGCGGAACCGCGCCGCGTAAAACAGCTCAAGGACGAATTGTTCGCCTGGCTCGCCGAGCGGGGCTACGAACCGGTTGTGTACGCCAACGTGCTTGCCCTGGTTCTGTACAGCGAGACGATCGAACGAGTACGCGAGCTGAATCGGGTGGTCTTCGCCCTTGCCGTAACCGTGGGTGCGATTGTCGTTTCGTGCCTGATGCTGCTCAGCGTTTGGGAACGGCGGCGTGAGATCGCGATCCGGCGGGTGGAGGGCGCACGCTGGTGGCACGTGGTCGCGCAGTTCGTGCTGGAAAGCGCCACGATGTGCTTCGTCGGGGGACTGCTCGGAGTGCCCACCGGTCTCGGTCTGGCCGAGCTACGCTGCCGTTTGACGCCGGCTGCCGGCGTGACCTGGGCGGTCCCTGTTGCCGAAATCATGATCACGCTGTGCGCCGTTGTCATCGCCGGGGTACTTGCAGGACTGTTGCCAGCAGTGCACGCCGCGCGTGTGGATCCTGTGGAGGTACTGCGGTTCGAATGACCACGCTCCATCTGATCGGGACAGCGGTACGGTGCACCTGGCGCCGCCCAATGCAGAGTCTGGTGGTCGGCTTCGCCTGGTGCGCCGCGTTCACCGCTACGCTGGTGATCATGGGCGTTCTTCAGGGGATGCGCACCCAGGTCCGTCGGGACATGGAAGCCATCGGCGCCAACGTGATCAACATCCATGTTCCACCAAGCTTGCGTTACCTCCTGAACAGCCCCCTCACAATCGACGACCGGTACACAATCGAGCGCAGCTCCGGGGGGCCGGCAGTTCCGTTTCACGTTTCGCTGGCACGTGTAAGCTCCGGACAGAGGAGCACGTCCGCATTGCTGCTCTTCACCGAACCAGACTGGCAAAACGTCGTGCCCGTCGAGCTGGTAGAAGGACGTTTCCTCGGCCCCCATGACAGCCAAGCTTGCGTACTCGACGCCGCGGTGGCGGTCCAACTCTTCGGATCCAGACCGGAATCGGGCCCGTGGGCCGTGGGGAAACAGATCACGATTCTGGGCCCCGAGCGGTCCGGTCGATTCGAGGTGGTCGGTGTCGTCCGCGATCCCTACCGAATCCGCGAACGAATGTACGAGCTGGACTTCGGTGCCACATCCAGACCGACGATCTTCCGGATCATGGAGTACCACAGCGTCTATCTCCTTCCCCCGCGGCCGTGGCACCGACTGGTGATCCACGGTTTCGTGACAAAGGTTCCTGAGGGATCTGATGTGCTCGAACGGGAGGACGCCATCTTTAACCGGCTCGCCGACCGGCACAAGCTGGTCTGGGTCTGGGCGCGTCAACGATGGATTCAATCGGTGCTGAAGGCGGTGGAACTTTCGACGGAAGTGGCGAACGTGGGCTGGATCATTGTGCTGGCTATCTGTACGGCGATGGTCTTCAGCATTACTCTGGTGATCGTGCGATCGCGCCGCGAGGAGGTGGCAATCCGGCGAACCGAGGGGGCTTTGGTGAGCCATCTGGTGATCCAGTTCCTTGTGGAGCATTTTGCGGTTGCCGCAGCGGCGTTCGTTGCCGCCCTTGCCCTGACCCACTGGGCAGCCCCCTTACTTGAATGGCGCTATCTGTCCTGGCCGGTGGTTCTTGACCGCACCGATGTGTGGTCTGCGGCCCTGGCCGGAAGCGTGGCCGTCGTTGTGGCTACCGCCGGGCCAACGATTCGAACGGCCATGCTCGATCCAGCCACCGTGCTCGCCGCAGGCCGCGAACTGTAACGGCCACCCGCGGATGCCGCAAAATCCGAATTGGGGCCGCCATGAATATTACCACCTGCTCCATCGGCGAAAAGGCTCTGCTTGCCTGCGCCCTTGAAGCGACGGCGCGGAAGCCGGGTAACGTCCATCCATGGGCACCCACGGAAGAAATGAGCTACGCGGACTTTCTGCTCTCCGCGCATCTCATCGCAGAACCGATGAACCGGGCCGGTGAGCTGGGCGTCGGAGAAACCGTCCTGAGCTGCGTTCGCAGAACACAACAAGTCGTCGGCACCAATACGAACCTCGGCATCGTTCTCCTGTTCGCCCCGCTTGCCTGCGCCGCCGCAAAAGGGGATCTCCCCACGTCACTGCAAGAGGTGCTCCGCTGCACCACGGTCGAAGACAGCCGGGCAGTCTACGAAGCGATTCGCCTGGCCCGGCCGGGTGGCCTGGGAGAAGTCGACGAGCAAGACGTCCGCGGGGAACCCACTCTGCCGCTCGGTGAGTTGATGCGGCTGGCTCAGGAACGCGACCTCATTGCCGCTCAGTACGCCAACGGGTTCCGGCACGTGCAGATGGCCGCATCGTGGCTTGGAGAGCTTGCAGCGTCGAGCAACGTTGACTGGGAAACGGCCCTGCTCACGCTCTACCTCCGGATCCTCTCCTCCTGGCCTGACACCCTGATCCGCCGCAAGCATGGTTCCGAGCTGGCCAGGTGCGTGCAGGAGAAAGCCGCACGGCTGTGCGCCAGGCACGCCGTGGTCGGCTACGAGCAAACATTGGAACTCGATCGCGAGCTCCGGCTGCACCGCCCTCCCCTAAACCCGGGCACATCGGCCGATTTCACCGCGTCCGCCCTGTTTTACCTCCTGCTCAGCGACGCCCCCCTCGTTGCCGAGCTTCTCCAACGGCATGGCAAAGGGCCTACCCCGAGCCACAACCACATGTGGTGATTGGACCAGAAACACCGAACGTCGGCATACCATTACGGATTCAGCAGTTGGTCCCCCTGGTCGAGGTCGATTGCCCTTGAGCGTGATCATCGACGCAAGCGAGTTACACAAGATCTACAGGGCCGGGCCTACGGAAGTGCATGCCCTGCGGGGCGTGAGCTTGCAGGTCGAGCGTGGAGAATTCCTGGCCGTCATGGGGCCTTCCGGATCCGGAAAGTCCACGCTGCTCCACATCCTCGGCTGCCTCGACCGGCCCACGTCTGGCACCTACCGTTTCGACGGAACCGACGTTCGCCGGCTCTCGGACCGCCAGATGGCCCGGCTCCGCAACCGTCGCATCGGGTTCGTCTTTCAGTCGTTCAACTTGCTGCCCCGGGAAACGGCTCTGGAGAACGTCACCTTGCCGCTGCTCTACGCGGGCGAGCGAAAGCTACGGGAGCGCGGCTTGCGCGCGCTGGAGATGGTGGGCCTGGCCGACCGAGCCCATCACTATCCAGGACAACTCTCCGGCGGCGAACAACAGCGCGTGGCGATCGCCCGTGCGCTTGTGAAGGAGCCGGACGTGATCCTGGCCGACGAGCCAACGGGCAATCTGGACTCACGCACCACCGAAGATATCCTGGACCTGTTCCATCAAGCCCACGAAAGGGGGATCACGATCGTCATCATCACGCACAACCGGGAGGTGGCTGAGCATGCGGAACGGATCATCCACCTGCGGGATGGCATGATCGAGGCGATGGAGCCGGCATCGTCGCCGGCCACCTCGGTTCCCCCCGAGTAGCGGGGGCTACTGACGAGCCTCGTGCAAGGTCACGGGGACGTTGATCCGCTGTCCGTTTCGCACCACCGTAAGCACGACCACCTCTCCCGGGCGCTTGCTCTCCGCGTGCGAAATCAGCTCTTCGAACGTCTTGACCGGCATGCCGTCGATGGCCACGATGATGTCTGCTGTTGAGCGGTCGATGTACAGGTACGGCCCACGTCGGATCACGGTCGGACCGCGGATGCCCGCCCGTTCGGCTGCGCCTCCCGGTTCGAGCTGCCAAACCAACAACCCCTCGGGCACCTCGTAAACGGCCAGAATGCCCAGATCGCCGCGGACCACCCGGCCGAATCGCAAAAGCTGGGGCACGACCCGCTTGATCGTGTTCACCGGAATGGCGAAGGCGATCCCGGAGCTTTGGCCCACGCGAGCCTTAATCGCCGTGGTCATCCCGATCATGCGGCCGTGGCGATCCAGCAGAGGCCCGCCGGAATTCCCCGGGTTCACCGCTGCGTCTGTCTGGATGACACCTTTGATCAAGCGGTCGTTTGGACTGCGAACCGTGCGATTCAGGCTGGAAATGATGCCCTTTGTCATCGTTCGGTCCAAGCCGAAGGGGTTGCCGATGGCAAACACTTCGAGCCCAACGCGGAGCCTCGACGAATCCCCCAGGCGAATCGGGAATAGTTTCTCGGGTGGGGCGAGAATGCGGAGTACAGCGGTGTCGCTGTTCGGGTCGACCCCGACCACGTCGGCTTCGTAGTTCGAGCCGTCGTAGAGCGTCACAATGATGTCGGTCGCGTCGGCAATCACATGAAAGTTTGTCAAGATGTGTCCTTTCTTGTCCCAGACGATACCCGATCCCATGCCTTCCGCTTCGCCGTAAACGCCGAAAATCCCCCTGGTGACGACCCTCGTTGTTACGTTCACAACGCTGCGATTGCAGCTCTCGTAGACGAAGATGTTCGTTCGCTCCGACTCGCTCAAGTCCTGGTCAATCGGCGTCGGAGCGATGGGGGTGGGCACGACCTGACCGGCGAACAGCAAACACATTACCTGAACCAGAACGCTTGCCATGGATTCCCTCCCATGCCACCCGGCTCGATCTTTGTTTTGCGGCCCTGGTCATGAACAACCAAGCGTGGTCGAATCGCGACGGTTGCCCCCCCTGCCGCACGTAACAGCCAGCCCGGTACCGTCTTCTGCTCGATCGGTCACCGCCAGCAGATTTGGCTCACACCGGGGGTGGCCGCCGGAGCACAGATTAGCGCGGCGCACGGTTTCGACTCCGTGTAAGCACCATGGCATTCTACCTCGGAGATCGCCCTGGGGCTGGCTGCTGAACGTAACGCTATAGCAGAAACCGGATCAGCTCAACGGCGACATCAACGCCGGTGACCCGTCTGATCGCGCGCCAGCCCGGCACACCGTTCACCTCGAGCACGATGGGACCGGCGTGCCGAGTCACGAGCAGATCCACCCCGCAGAACTCCGCGCCCAACACCGCCGCTGCCCGCTCGGCAAGGTCGCGTTCCTCCCGCGTCGACGAGTAAGGGAGGGCGCAAGCGCCGCGAGCCACATTGTGTCTCCAATCGTTGGCGTGTCGCCTCTCCATCGCCGCGAGCTGACGCCCTCCCAGTACCAGAATGCGCACATCGCGCAGTACATCCGGGACGAACGGCTGCAGGCAGAAGACGGCTCCAACGGAGC
>JALSID010000239.1 GCA_026981825.1 Planctomycetota bacterium | reverse complement strand
TCCAGGTGCGAGCTATCCCTCCCCAGAGTAAGACACCTGACCGACCATGGGACGTCGACCACCAAACGATTGGTCTCAACACATCACTGACGACACGTTCCGGTCCGCGCTGCCCGCAGGATATCCTCGCCCGTCGTTGTCAGGCTCCTCACGTAGTCCGGCGGCGTCGGGCGTAACGGATCCCAAACGCCACCGCGAGCATCCCTATCGCCGCGATCAGAATCAGCCAGAGGTGCAAGGTGAAGTCAGTCGCCGCGGCGCCCTCTTCCACCCCACCGGAGGGTTTTACTCCCACGAGCAGATGCAGGCCAGTTTCATCGAGGATGCCATAAGGCTTCCCGTCGCGCAGCACGAGCTGCGACGCTGCCGCGCCGTTGGCAGCGATGTCCAGATCGTCCCGCGTGAGACTCGCCACATCCAGCTTTCCATCCTCCGGAAAGCTGTCCGCCTTCAGGCCCTGAATCCAGCTAAGTTCCTCCGTGATCTCCATCACAAACTCGGACGGATCCGGCCGACCGGGGTCCCATTTCACGAGCTCCGTGACGCGCAGGGAAACCTTTTCCTCCTCTGCGTGCCAGGAGATCGACACCGTCCTCAAGGGAACCGGCACCCCGTTGATGTCAACAAACTCTTCGTTCCGCCGGATCCACGGCCGGTCGGGGCTCGTCGCGCCTCCCCAGAAGCGCGCCTCTAGAAACACAGGCATGGCCCCTGAAACGTCCAATTCATACCGATCGAAAATGACCGACTCCTGCCGCACCGTCCTCCGTTCAATCGTGTAGACTATCCGGCCCTTTTCCCGCTGCACCTCCCGGGTAACGCTGAGAAGCTCCGCCTTCGGAGCCTCCAGGAACCAGATCCGTCTCAGCTCCCCTGCGTCCACCGCAACAAGCGGCGGCGCAAACGGCAGAGACTCCGCATACACGGGGTACTGCGCCAAGCGAATCCCGCGCTCGATCTTATCCTTCGTACACTGCAGACCGGTCCGCCAGTCCTGTTTGATGATCAGCACACGGGTCCCCGGCGCAGGTTGCGCCCGTACGTGACCCAAGCCCGTAACCTGTGGAGCAGGCTCTTTGATCTCAAGTCGCACCATCAACCCATCGACCGCGCACCTCCCCCAAGACTCTCGACGGGGACCACGCAGCCACTGCTCATCGTTCGGTGACCGCTTCTCCCCCGTCACCGTGCGCCACTGGCCCGTAAACCTCCACTGCGCCCGCCATGTCGTCAGAGCATCTGCAAGTTCCAGCAGTCCTTCGCGCGCCTCTGCGCCGGTCCATTTCTTCACCTCCGGAGCTCGGCCGTCGGCCCCGGGAGCTTCGGCCGACGGAGCGGCCAGAAAGACGGAGAACACGAACCACGCAGCCAAAGGTAAGCTACGCATAACGCTAACCTACCGTCTGGCGCACACCGTCCGTTCAGACGTAAGCCAACCCCAACGTGAGCCCGTCGGTGCCACCCGTTCCGCTGTCTTCCGCAAACACCACGTCTAAGAAAACTGTCGCTCAGATTGAGTCCGCTGGTACAGCTCGCTCTTGACGCCACAATTCGCGCAGTGAGCCTGTTTCCCAACAGACTTCGGCTCCTCTTCCGGTCCGCCGCCTATACTAGTTTCCACCGACCCGGCGCACCCGATGAGAGCCCCACACCGCCCCCAAGAACGGAGTTTGGCCCGCAAACCTGTCTGGGTCACGTGACCGGCACGGGCAGGCAAGGCGCTTGTTGTGAAACCGCGCACGATGCGTGAAAACTGGTTTAGCCCGCGTGCTCGGCATAGCTGACCACGCCCCCCGCCATCATGCACCGTAACCGCGTTTTCAGGCGGACCCATCTCATGCGCGCCGCAGGCTCGGATATCCCGAGCAAGTCGCCGATCGTCCGAAAGTCAAAACCCCGCACTACGCGATACTCCACCAGCAACCTCTCCTGAGGCAGCAAAAGCTTCAGGTATTCCCGGATGCTCCGGCGCTCGACATCATCCAACAGGAGCCCCGTCCCGTCGTACTCCCGGGCCTCGATGACCGGTGCCTCCCCAAGCAGCGTCACTCGCTGCCGACTACGCCCCCATTGTCGGCACACGCGCCATGCGACCGACCGGGTCACTTTTGCTAGATCCGCCTCCGTCAACGCCACCAGGGACAGCCCCTTCCGATCCAGGTAAACCAATACCCTCAGAGTGGTCTCCTGGACTTCTTCTTCTTCTTCTCGATTCCGTGCCCATGTGTACCGGCGCACTGCGCGGCGGGCGAGATCCAGCAGCAAAACCCCCATACGATCCACCTCGTCGCCCGGGGATTGCCCCCTCTTCACAACCACACCAGACATATTCCAGTCTCCGAGAACGTGCTGCAGTCCCTTCGTTAACGCACGCCATTTTACCACAACCGCTTCGGACGTCGCTGCTTCCTCGCTCCCGAGGCCTCGCCACCCACCCGGCGGGACCTCCGGAAATGGACAGGACGGCAGCCAGCCTGCTGTCAGCCTGTGCGGTGAAAACGGGTGCCAACCCCGCAGATGGGGTCCCCCTGGGCTGTTGGCGTTGGGAACGGCTCTCGAGCGGATGCGCGCGCCGTACGGGTTCCAAGCCGGGCGCAACCAGATGATCGGATTACCAAAGGAGTTGACGGCCCCCGCGACGCCGACCGGGGCACCACGGGCCGGTGGTTGCACGGCTCGTCGAAGCCATCGCCCCGTCCGCTCCTGGACTACGACTCGAAACCGCCGAGTGTTGCGCGGAACGCCCGGTGAGCATTAGAAGATTATGACAGGCGCGCCTGGCACCGTATTCGGGCTTCGGACTACGGACAAGGAGAGACATCATGCGCAACCGAGTCATCCTCGGATCCGGCTGCCTTCTGGTTGCTTTAGCCGTCACGGAGTATCTGGTTCCTTCGTCCGAACTGGAACCGCTTCCCGAATCTGTGGCGCAGGCCATCAGCGGAAAAGGGTGCGGAGGTTACATCCCGCTCAAGGATTGCCTCTCGTACCGGTCTCCTGGAGCCTGGCACTCGCTGTGTGACTACTGTGGCCAACCGAACACATGTCAGTACTAGGACATCGATTACGGGCTCGATACCGTTCGCCGCGTGCAGGTCTGGTGTACAGATATCATGGGACGTCGTTGTGGAGCCGTGTACGTTGGCTTTGCAGGGTTCGGTTGCTCGCCGACGCCGAACTAATTCGTCCGGAGACACCGATGCGCCGTCTTGGGCCCAAGTCCCTCAGTGATTGGTCTCTGCTTGTGCTGGTCGGTCTGATCATCGGTCTGCCCCTCAGGGCTCTTTCAGGTGCCGCCTCTCCGGGAGCGGAGCGGCCCGATAGCGGCACAGAACCGGCCCGGCCCAAATCGCACGGCCACGAGCCTGCCCGTTCCTGCGGTGCCGTTGCACTCTTTGCCGCCCTCCGGCTCGCCGGCTTCTCCCCGCCCGAACCGGAGCAGCTCGCCGAAGAGGTCGGCCGCGAGGAACTCAGTCTCCAGGACCTGGTGACCCTGGCCAGGCGATTCACACCGAAAGCCGAAGCGGTGTTCGTCCGAAGCGGGAGGATTAGCGATGTCCCGACACCGGCCGTTCTCCACGTCGAGCTGGAGGCCCGTGGTGGCCACTACCTTACGCTGGTGTTGATCGAAGAACCCCCCCGTGGGCGGCCCGCCGCCGTGTACATCGACGGTTCGACCGGCGCGCTGCTACGGATGCCGCTGGGTAACCTGGAGCGAATCTGGACCGGATACGCCGTTGTACTGGGCCGGCCGCGGCCTACCCATCTAGTGCGTGTGGTTCTTGTGCTGGGCCTTGTCGGCAGCGGTGCGGTTGTCGCTCTACTGGCCATCGCGGCACGGCGGTACCGATGGCCACTGGCGACAGCCTCGGCTGTGATCATCGCGGCAGCCTGCTGCGTCGCCGTGCTAACCCTCTCGGCGAAACCCCCCGGAAAGGAGGCAACCGCTGCTCCTGGCGCGACGCCCCATGCGGTGCTGCGGCCAGTTCCCCGAACGATTTCCGTGTCACGCCCCGCCCTGCAAGTGCCGGCACCCGCCATGCGACGTCTGCTCCAGACACTGCCGCAACACCTGCCCCCTGACAACGTGGAAGCCCTCACCCACCTGGTCCGGTTAGCCCCCTGGCTAGAACCCTCCGAACCGGACAAGCCTTCGGCCTGCCGGGCTTACTTCGAGCCCGACTCGTGGGTTCGGTACCTGGGACCGCCCCGTACCAGCGCGATTGCGGTTCGGAGTCACTGGGGAGTTCGGCACTTCGTTGGCAACTCGGTCCGGACGCACCGGCATCCGGACCAGTTTCTGGCCGCTCTCGCAGAGATCGGTACGCCAATAGAGCGGCCTGTTCTTCTCGACGGAGCACACGAAGCCCCCCTCCACGACTGGATCATGGATAGCCTGGCCCGTTTCTCACCCGAGCAAGAACTGGAGTGGACCACGATCGTCGTCGCCCTGTACACACGAAACGGCCGCTGGCGCGATCGATTCGGTCGCCAGTGGGAACTGGAAGAGCTGTGCCATCGGTTGCTGTCACAACAAGATGGCGCTTGCTTCGGCACACACCGGCTGTACGCCCTGGCGGTTGCCCTGAACGTGGGCAAACGGGAGAAGTTGCTCGGTCGCGACACCCTCCGGCAAATCCGCGGCGTGCTGACCGAAGCGAGCGAACGGCTTGCGAAAACGCAGAAAGCCGACGGCTACTGGTGCCCCACAGAAGGAACCGGAAGCGACGGCTCGGACGCACTGCTTAGTGATTGTCTCCGACTTACCGCGCACCATCTTGAATGGCTGGCCGTGGCGGGAGAGGAGATACCGATTGACCCGACGCTCGTACGTCGGAGCCTCGGCGGCCTTGATCGGCTCGTTGACGCGGTGCCCTCGATCGATTACGGTCGGTTCTACGCACCCTTGTCGCACGCACTACGGGCGTGGCTGCTCTGGACCGATCCGGAAGCTTTAAACGGATCGCGGAGCACCGGAGAGGACACCAACCGGAGGAGTACCTTATGAAACTCGCTTTGCTCGGCCCCCTGCTGGTCTGTGTGGGCCTGGTCTTGCAAGCTGAGCCGGACGGCTCGGACGACGCCGTGATCGAGTCGCTCCGCCAACATTGGAACCGCCAACTCGACCAGCTCCGCCGGGGTTACATCCGGTTTCGTGCCACATCAAAAGCCATTACCCTGGATCCCGAGGAAATCACCCCGTACGCGGAATACTGGTTTTGGTGGGATTATCCGCGGTGGCGGGTCAAGCGAAAGCTAGACGTGCCCGCCGCAGAGTTCCAGGTACGCGAGACGGCCGTGGATAAGGAAGGCCCGGTGCTCTTCGTGCCGGGAACAGGCACAGCCTGGCTCTTACGCCCGGAAGATTATCCAAGCACAGGAGTCAGCTACTTCACGCTTCTTTCCCTCCCTGTCGATCCTCGCGATCAGGCACTTGCCCGGGAAGGACGTAACCCGTTCTGGCTACCGTTCTGCCTGGACGCTACGTCGTACAGGATACGCCGTCAGGAAGACTACCTGATCCTCGAGCGGGAAAACCACGACCGGATCGTCGTCGATCCCGCCCGTGGAAATGCCGTCATTGAGCGGTGGGCTTACTTCAGTTTCCGCCCAGCGCCCGACGGCCTCGAACAGCTCGTTCACGTCAAGGCTGAGCGTCACGTGCAGTGGGAGGACGACCTTTGGGTGCCGAAACGCGGAACAGTGCGCATCTATCCACCGGCAGTCCAATGGCAAGAGGCGGAGCAAGCCAGGCCAGAGTCGGTACACACGATCGAACTGATCGAGTGGAGCACGGCCCCCCCGGCCGCGGAACTTGCGATCGCATTACCCGCCGGGACAAAGGTCATCGACCAGCGTGAAGGGGTTGAGTATGTCCTGGGAGAGCATGGCGAACGGCTGGAAGAAAGCCTCATGCGTGCTCAGGACCTCCAGCGTGCTCGGCGTGGAATCGTCTGGAATTGGCTCGTAGTTGGCCTTGCGCTGGTGACGGTGTTTAGTACTCTTGCGTACGTCTTCTGGATGCGCAGGAGGGCCTAGTGGGGTTCCGAGACGTCTTCCGTGCCGTACGGCCAGCCCTGATCGCGGTAGCGGTTGTGTCCGGGCTACTGGCGTTCGTCGCGCGGCTCGTGATTCTCGGCACCGGGCGCGTAAACATTTGGGAGGCGACGTCCGTTCTGTTCGCATTCCAGAGCCCGCGCGAGCTGCTCAGATCGCTGGCTTATGATGTTCATCCGCCGCTGTTCTTCCTGATCGGCGCCATCTGGGTTAAGCTGTTCGGGGCAGCCCCCCTTAGTCTTCGACTCTTTGGGGGGGTCTGCTCCGGTCTGCTTGCGGCGACCGCGGCCGCGACGAGCTGGTATCTGTCGGAAGCCGGCGAAGACCGGCGGGTGCTGAGCGCCCTGACGGCTGGGCTCTATGCAGCGCTGAGTCCGGCTGCCGTGGCCAGCACCGGACTGTTCCGCATGTATGGGCTCACTGCACTGGTGGCTCTGTTGCTCTTTTGGTGCGCCGTGGTGGTGGTCAAGCGGCCGTCTCGCGGGGGCTTGATCGGTATCGCGGTTTTAGGGGCGACGTTGGGCTACCTCCATTACGTGGGCGTCATGCTCTGCGTTGCACTCCTTTGCGCGTGGCTGTGGACTGCGCCTGCCCGCGCTAAGACGCGTTGGAGGGTCGCGGCAGCTATCGCCTTCGCTTGGACCATCTTTTGGGCTCCGTGGGCCTTTACAGTTGCACGCCAGACCGCGGGATACTACGAGGCCGCTCCAGCTACGGACACACTGGTGGCGGTCGCCCAGTCCCTCTGCTACTGGCTAATTGGGTTCCGGGAAGCTCCTGCCACTCTCGCCGTGCCGGCAACCCTGCTCGCCGCCGTCCTGTTTCTGGTCCTGATCCGACGGGCTGGGCCGTCGCGCCTTGTGCTGGGCGGTGCCGCGGTCGGGGCTGTGCTTTTGACCACCAGTGCCCTGCTGCTACAGCCGATCGTGACGGACCCAAGGTTCTGGGGGCCGATCATGTTGCTGGCCGTCGTCGGCACGACCGCCACCCTCGCCAAACGAGCGTTCGGGCTCCAACTGGTGGCCTCGGGAATCCTTCTGGCGACCCAGTTGCTGGGGCTGCTGCACACCCCACCCCAGCTCGAGTGGGTAGGCGCGCGGAGAAAGCTTCTGGTCATGCAATTCGCCAGCCGAGGGGTACCGGTCACACTGGTGGCGCGGCCGGCGGAAGCGGTCATGCTCGAGTACCACCGGCGGCTTCGCGGCTCCGACAATGTCCGCATCTTCTGTTTAACGGAGATGGCGGCGAGCCGGCACGAACCGCAGCGTGCTGCGTTACCGAGAGACTCGTGGGTTACCTACGATGACATCCAGACCCTCGAGCCCCCGATCTATCTCGTCCAAAGTGGTCGCGCGCTTCCGTGGACACCCGGCCAGGGTGACCGGCCCATCCCTTGAGCCCGTGTGCCATCGACCACGGCACCGGGTAGAGCGGTTCGCATCCAAAGCGCGGGCGCAGTTGGCTCCCGCGGGATTTTGACGGGGGCCGCGGCTGCAGAAGAGCGCCACACGCCCGCCGCTCTCTGCCACCGGGCTTGTGGGGCCTACCGGTCGGGCCGATCAGGAAAAGCGCTCACATGGGGCCGGTCCGACGTGGCTGCGGCGCCTGTGCAAAGGCGACTATCCTCGTCGGTCAGGACCGGTTCCGAACCGACGCAACACTGCAGGGGACCGTAGAGGGGAGCGAAGGCGGGAAATCGACGAACCGGTCTTTCCCGTATGGTCCTAAGGTTTTGCGACCAACTCGCGAGGGTGGACGACGATAACACCTAGGCCGTTAAAGTCGTCTGGATTGAGGGTGACAACGCTGTCAATGGCATGCTGTGTCGCAAGAGCGACAAGCCGTGCGTCATGCGCCCGTTTGCCGCAAACCCGGGCTCGCGTAACAAGATCAAGCCACCGCTGCAACAACTCATGAGTATCCGGAAACAGTTCGAAAAGTTCCAGCAAGCCATCTATCTGCCGGCGTGCTACGTCGGGATTCCAGCCGTAGCCATTCTGGCCGATCGGCCTAGTGGCAACCACCCAGAACTCGATCAGAACCTACGGCACCACACACAACTGGGCCCCCCGGCGCTTCAACGTCTCCACCGCCTGACGGCACTGATTGTGCTGGGGATCTGCGCTGTTGGTTCGCCTTGGAAGGACGTTTGCGTCGAGGAGGTACTTCTCCATCACCCATAGATTCGCTCGCGCCTCGTCGCTTCCTGGGGCAAAGGGGGCGCAGGTGGGGCGGATTTGATCCAGCAGTCCAGGCGTTTAAGCCAGTCTTCTAACGCATCGCGCTCCCCCATCATTTCAATCTCTACCGATTCCGAACGGCTGGCCTCCAACAGAAGGGACTGCCAACCGCAGAGTCGGTGACTCTCCTGCGTGGCCCAGTCAGCCTGCTCGACCTTCTCAACAGAGAGATCAACGCTCACTCCTTGTTGCTCCGGGAAAAGCACCGACGGCATTATGGCTCCTCCCCCGTCGCAGATCGGCCTCAGACGTTCGAGGGCGTGGTCGTCAAGAAGCCGGAACAACAAATTTCGTGTGCGATTGTGCATGTCGTCCAGCTTACCTTCGACGACCGCCCACGGATCATCTGTGGAGGTCTCAAAACGTAGGATCGTCTGGATATCGACGATGGTCCCGGTGCAACTTGATCCGTTGTGGACAATGACCTTTGCCGGGCTGGTCAACTGCACAACTTGGACGAAAGGCGGCTCGGAAAGCTCCGTTCTCAGGTACACGGGCCGTCTGCTGAGATCGTGGGTCGCGAGCTCGACCCGCACCCGCAAGCCCGACAGAGAGGGGGGAGACTCCAGTTGCAAGAGGTCAATGTAACGCAAAGAGAACTGTTCCGTAGCACAGATCAGGTTCGTCTCCCGCAACACCTGATTCAACTGTTGCACGTATCTTGAGAATCTGCGCCAGCCCTGGTAGGGCCGCCAGTTGTTGAACGAGACCACACGGTCCCCCACTTGAATCGCGAGTGGCCGGTCGCCGGTCGCCTCTAATCGGACAGTCGGCAGGTACCTGAGCTCTCGTACCTCTCTCGCGATAGGACGAGGGATGTTTGCCGCGAGCAGGCGAACAATGCGAGGAAACTGTTGGTGCATCGCTTGGTACAGTGCTCCAAGCAGGATCTCACCCGTGGCACCTTCGCAGAGCTCGAACCGCTGTTCCCAGATAGCCTCGACCAGAGGCTCCTCTGCCAGACGCTTAGGAATGCGTCGCTCACGGACGCCGGACATGCGGTAGGACTCCTTGCGTTTCCTTCGTATTCTAACGCTTTGTCACACGCTGTCCGGGGCCTCAAAGGAGTCGACGAGAGCTTCGCCAGGGGTAGCGAGCCCCGGTTGCTCAGGGCCCCTCCCCTCCGAACCGTACGCGCGGTTCTCCCGCATACGGCTCTCCGGTCGGTGGTCTTACCTCAGAGAGGATGGACAGCAAGAACCATGGCCAAACACAGGCTAGCTGACCATGGTCCCCGGAGCTCCTCAAGCCCTGGGCAAGTGAAAGCGGCAGAGGACTGCCGCTTTGGTTTCTTCGCTTGGTAGCGCGACCCGGCGTCGGGTCCGCCACAACGCGCGCGGAGAAAGCTGCCGTCGGACTGCCGAAGCAGCCCGCGCCAAAAGAAGAGCCGGACGGCGGTCGCGCCGGCTACGGCGCATCACTACCCCCCTGGCCCTGGCGCAAAGGAACTACTCGCCGGCCCCAGCCGCGTGCGCGCAGGCGCATTCTTCTCCAGCGGCGCCCAGCCTCTCCATGCCCTGCGTCTGCCCCGGGTTCGGCAAGCGAAGAGAAAAAAACCGACGGGTCGCAAGCATGTGCATGTGTGTGGCAGGGGGCCTGTGCCGTGCAGGCACAGAACCCACCCCCGAGGCCTCCTGCGCGCCGGGCAGATGACCACCCGCTTCGGGAAGCCAGGCTATGGTAGCCAGCTTATGCCGTCGCGTGGCGGGCCACGGACTTCCTAAAGTCGTGATAGCTGACATAATAGACATAATAGACAGGGGTTGCGCGGGAGCCGTTTGGACCGAGTGGTCGACGACCTTCTCGCATGGCGTGACGTGGAACCAGACGAAGCATCTGAGGAGACGAGGGAAGTTTCCGCGAACCGTCCTCGCGGACCCGGTGAAACGCGCCCGCCGCGAAATGCTGCACGGTGCGGTCCGCTGCTGAGGGGGTTGCCCGGAAATACCCAGATCCTCGGGAGGCATCCTATGCCGAACAGCAGCCCTGACAGTTCAGAAGAACGACGCGTCTGGGAAGCTGCTGACGACGATGAGCAGAAGGTTGTGGGAAACAGCCCCTTGCACTCGTCCGGCGAGCCTCCTCCACGGGAGATCCTCGCTTTGCAACAAGCTCCAGCCGTAGGCGAATCGGCCAACAGCGGCAGGCCAGCCGGTGAAAGCCGACCGGGCGGACGACAAACCGAGGTAGAAGCTGAATCGAGCGGGACTACCGGCCTGGATGCCCTGCTGGCGGGAAAGCGGGAAGCCCTGGAGGCAATCTGCCGTCGCTTCGGTGTGCGGCGTTTGGAGGTTTTCGGGTCGGCTCTTGAGGGCGCGTGGGGAGACACCAGTGACGTGGACTTTTTGGTGGAGTTCGATGTGCCCGAGATCGCCGGCTATGCCGACCGCTTCTTCGGGCTGAAGGAGGCGCTTGAGCAACTGCTCGGGCGCGGGGTCGACCTGGTGGTCGCCTCAGCCATCACAAATCCGTTCTTCCGCCGGGCAGTAGAGGAGAGGAAGGTCCTGGTTTATGGAGATTGAGGCAAAGAAGTACCTGTACGACATGCATCAGGCGGCGGAGCGGATCGCCGAGTTCACGAAGGACAGGACATTCGCCGAGTACGAGCAGGACGTCCTACTACGCTCTGCTGTGGAACGGCAGTTTCAGATCATTGGCGACGCACTCGGAAGGCTCGCCCGGCTGGACCCTTCGCTCGCAGAGCGCATCACTGACTACCGACGCATCATCGCCTTCCGCAACATCTTAGTCCACGGATACGCTGAAGTAGACCACCGGATCGTCTGGGACATCGTCCAATCCAAGTTGCCCACCCTGCGGCGCGAAGTCGCCCTTCTCCTGCAAGACCCGTAGATGGCGGCAGACCAGCAGAGGATCTCCTTCGCACCCCCTGCCCCCAAACCACGCGGAGCACAGCCGACGGGGGCTTGCTGAAAAACCCAAAGCGGCACGGGAGTGCCGCACTCCAAAAAGCCAAAGCGGCACGGGAGTGCCGCACTCCAAAGAGCCAAAGCGGCACAGGGGTGCCGCACTCCAAAAAGCCAAAGCGGCACAGGAGTGCCGCACTCCAAAGAACCAAAGCGGCACAGGAGTGCCGCACTCCAAAAAAGCCAAAGCGGCACGGGAGTGCCGCACTCCAAAGAGCCAAAGCGGCACGGGAGTGCCGCACTCCAAAGAACCAAAGCGGCACCGGAGTGCCGCACTCCAAAGAACCAAAGCGGCACAGGAGTGCCGCACTCCAAAAAGCCAAAGCGGCACAGGGGTGCCGCACTCCAAAGAGCCAAAGCGGCACGGGGGTGCCGCACTCCAAAGAGCTAAAGCGGCACGGGAGTGCCGCACTCCAAAAAGCCAAAGCGGCACAGGGGTGCCGCACTCCAAAGAGCCAAAGCGGCACAGGGGTGCCGCACTCCAAAAGAGCCAAAGCGGCACGGGAGTGCCGCACTCCAAAGAGCTAAAGCGGCACGGGAGTGCCGCACTCCAAAGAACCAAAGCGGCACAGGGGTGCCGCACTCCAAAGAACCAAAGCGGCACAGGAGTGCCGCACTCCAAAGAACCAAAGCGGCACAGGGGTGCCGCACTCCAAAGAGCCAAAGCGGCACGGGGGTGCCGCACTCCAAAAAACCAAAGCGGCACCGGAGTGCCGCACTCCAAAAAGCCAAAGCGGCACGGGAGTGCCGCACTCCAAAAAGCCAAAGCGGCACAGGAGTGCCGCACTCCAAAGAACCAAAGCGGCACAGGGGTGCCGCACTGCAAAAAAGCCAAAGCGGCACAGGGGTGCCGCACTCCAAAGAGCCAAAGCGGCACGGGAGTGCCGCACTCCAAAGAGCCAAAGCGGCACAGGAGTGCCGCACTCCAAAAAAGCCAAAGCGGCACGGGAGTGCCGCACTCCATAGAAAGCGGCACAGGAGTGCCGCACCCGCGTGCTCTCCCGCGCGTACGGCATTCACTCGCCCGATCTGGACTGCTTATAATTGCTCGGCTTGCCGAAGTGGCGGAATTGGAAGACGCGCCGGATTCAAAATCCGGTGGGGTTCACCCCCCGTGCGGGTTCGACTCCCGCCTTCGGCACTGCTTGCGGTGTTGCCGTTGCAGTACGACCGAAGCCCTCCCAGACCGGCTCCCCCTTGTCAACCCTCAGAAGTGCCTTCCTAACCCAGGCTCCTTTCCCTATCTCGCCTCAGGAAGTCGTCCCACCAGGAACAGACCAGATCCACAATGTCCTTGCGGTCGGTGAACTTAGGGTTTTCATCGTGGGGATCGGGGCTGACAAGTGGTACGCCTGGAGACTTTGAGGCGCCCGTCACGTTGACTATCCCCACCTTTCGGAGTTTAGGGCGCGGCACTGCGCCGACGAGCTTTACCCCGGAACGTAGGTGGATAAAAATGCACGGCTCCAGGCTCCGTTCGTCCGCTTCCCAACCGACAATGGGATCCTCTTCCGTCGCCTCGCGAATGCGGTAGAACTTGACCCCCTCAACCTCAGCAACTACCTTTGGCTCGCTGCTCATAGCTCGACTCCCCGGTCCCCCAGCATTCTAGCAGGGCTCCGACCTCCCTGCGGCGCAATACGATCGTGGTACAGCAGCAGCCCCCTCAAAAGCGCCCCCCTTACACCCATCAGGGTTCGGGAGGTCCGGTGTCAATACGGACACGTGCGTTTCCCATAGTGCGTGCCGGACCTTGCGGCTATTTGACGTGCGCGGACACGAGCCATCGGCCTGCTTTGCAGCCTCGTCGATGTGCCGCATCACCGCGAAAGGATCCGCGGCTCAATAGCCGCCTGTGCGCCGTGCCCAAGAAGCCCTCACGGAACCTACCGCGGACGAACAACCGTCCGTCGCCGGCCTAACGCCGGCCACGCCGGTGCAGCTCGCCGAGCCGCCGCGGATCGCGAAGCTGTGACTTCAAGCGCACAGACAGAACGCTCGGCGCCGGTTTGTCGGCGCCGAGCGTCGGGTTAGCTGAAGCTCGGCTGACCGCCAGGACTAGTGATCGTGTTCGCCGTGCTCGTGCTCCTCTCCTTTATGCTCACCTTTATGTTCGCCGGACTCCTGAGCCGCACCTTCGATCTTCGCCAGGTACTCCTGAGGGTTCTCGTCGAACTTGCCCCGGCAGTGGTCACAGCACAGGAAAACGACCTTACCGTCGACTTCCACCTTCACGGGCGTGCCCATTTCGCCCAAAGCCTCGCCACTGACCGGACAGGTGCCTTGCTTCTCAGCGATAGCTCGATCCTCGGGTGGCAATGCAGCCAGCCCCTCGGCCTCGCCGCCGGTATCCGTGGCACTGCTCCCTTCAGGCTGAGCCTGCTCTTGCTGCTGCCCTCCAGCACCGGCGCCCGTATCGGTGCCCGACTGCTGGCACCCGACGCTCCACAAACCGACTGCAAACGCAAGAACCAACCACAGACCAAGTCTCCGCATCCTTTCGCCTCCACTCTACCACGGTTTCTCCCGGTAGCCCACACGGCTACGGCGTTGCAGATTATATACGGCATCACCGGGCGGCATGTTGGCGAGTCCGACAATTGGGCCAGCACAAGGGCTGGCCAAACACATCACGTACGTCCGCTTCCTCTTGCCCCAACGGGGGCAGGATCGCGCGCCACCCTGCAGCTCCGCATCAATCCAGGAGCTGGATTTCGATATTCCGATAGAACACCTCCGCCCCCTCCGCCTGGAACAGGATTCGCCCCCGCTCCAGAGGGATCATCTTCTTGGGATTGTCCGGCGCCGGCCGCCGCAGGTCCCGGCCACGGTTGACCAGTTTGCCGTTCACGATGTGCACCGCCTCCTCAGCCCCGTTCACAACGACTTCGACGGTGTTCCAATCGGTGAGCGAATCGACCGTCTGGGCCTTCACGATGCGTCCCCCTCGTTGCACCCAACGCACCCCCATGGGGTCAAACTTCAACGGCCGCTGCTCCGTCGACACCACCGTCGTCGTGATCTGTGTGCCCCCAACCATGAAGAAGTCCCCGGTGTCCCCTTCCTGCACCTGACACTCCAAGCTCATCGGCCAAATCCGGTCCTCTCCCACAAAGTGGTACAGGATGCCACTATCCCGCTTCGCACGATCCCGCGGGGGAAACTTCTTCTTGCCCCACTTGTACTGGAACCGAATCCGGTACCGGGAGTACTCGCGTTCGGTGGCGATGTAGCCGAACTCCTGCCGTTCCCCCGTCACGGGAATATCCAGAATGTGGATCATGCCATCATGGACCTTGAACACGCCTTTTGGGTCCTTGTTTCGCCCCGTGGAGGGAAGCCAGGTGTAGAAGCCGGAGAGATCCCGTCCGTTGAAAAGCGGTTGCCACTCGGGCACGCGCTTCGCATGGCCCGGAGCCGCCACACCACATACCACGAGCGAAACCGCTGCCACAACGGCCAACAGGTGAGCGATCGATAGCCGCGAACGAGACATCTCGTGTACCTCAAAACGCACCAACGAGTCGTCCGGTTCCTCTCCCAAGGGGGCCATCCCACTTGGGTCGTTAACCGATTATGGCCATTCGAGGTGCCGGTTGCAAGAGACCAGCGACTCCGTTTGGCAACGGCTTTTCGCCGCGAAAGGGGTTCGGGACTCGAGTCCTCCCCCCGAAGGGCCTGGGCGCAGACGGTCGGCGTAGCGATCTTCTCATCACCTCGCTCGGCCGGTGCGTGGCACGCTCATGACTGCGCGAAGACCCCGGGGCTGCCGTAACAATCGAAGGCGACCTGCTATTCTGAAAGAAGGACAGTTCGCACGCGGTCCCCGAGCCGCGTAACGGCTTCTCTGAGAAAGCAGAACGCTCGTTGGAGGCAACCCTGCCGTGGGTTTGCGATTGAGTTGCGTCGCGCTGTGCTCTGTGCTGCTGTTCCCGGCGGCCAACACCGTGGCGGCTGAGCGGCCGAACATCCTGTTGTGCATTGCAGACGACTGGGGCTACCCGCACGCGGCAGCGTACGGCTGCGCGTGGGTATCGACCCCAGGCTTCGACCGAGTCGCCAGAGAAGGGCTGCTATTCACTCGTGCGTACACGCCAAATGCGAAATGTGCCCCCTCGCGAGCTTGCCTGCTGACAGGTCGCAATTCCTGGCAGCTCGAGGCGGCCGCCAACCATGTCTGCTACTTCCCCGCCAAGTACAAGTCCTTCATGGAAGCTCTCGCGGAGGCGGGGTACGTGGTAGGGCACACCGTGAAGGGATGGGGGCCGGGCGTGGCGAGAAACGCGGACGGAAGCCGGCGATGGTTGACGGGGCCGGCGTTCAATCGTCTGAAAACCACGCCTCCGGCCCGTTTCATCAGCAACGTGGACTACGCGGCGAACTTCGCCGACTTTCTCGATCGAGTGCCTGAGGGGCGGCCATGGTGCTTCTGGTACGGGGCCATCGAACCGCACCGCGCCTACGAATACGGCGTCAGCGAACGGCTTCGAGCTCGGAAGCTGTCGGAAGTGGATCGGGTGCCGGCGTACTGGCCAGACAATGAGGTGGTCCGCCGCGACATGCTGGACTACGGCTTCGAGGTGGAGTACTTTGACAGCCACGTTGTGCGCATGCTGGAGGAGTTGGACAGGCGCAAGCTGGCGGACAACACCATCGTGCTCGTAACATCCGACCACGGCATGCCCTTTCCCAGGTGCAAGGGCCAGTGCTACGAAGCGTCGAATCACGTCCCTCTTGCAATCCGCTGGCCGCGGGGGATCGAACGCCCAGGTCGGGTGGTGAACGAATTGATAAGCTTCATCGACATCGCCCCCACGTTGCTCGAATGTGCCGGTATATCGCCCGAGAAAGCTGGACTGGCCCCCATGACAGGGCAGTCGTTAGTGCCGTTGTTCCGGGGGCAGGATGAGCTGGCGAACCGCGACTACGTGCTGATCGGAAAGGAACGCCACGACGTAGGGCGGCCGCACGACTGGGGCTATCCCATTCGGGGGATTGTCACGCGACGTTGGCTGTACCTTATTAATTTCGAGCCCGACCGCTGGCCAGCCGGCAACCCGGAGACCGGCTACCTGAACTGCGACGGCAGCCCGACGAAGACCGAAGTCCTCAAGGCTCGCAGGGATCCTTCCACCCGGCGATACTGGCAGCTTTGCTTCGGCAAGCGACCGGCGGAGGAGCTGTACGACGTCCTGGCCGATCCCGACTGCGTCCGCAACCTGGTCTCCGACGCGAAGTACCGCT
>JALSID010000238.1 GCA_026981825.1 Planctomycetota bacterium | reverse complement strand
GATCCGGAAAAGCGGCAGCGGTACCTGAAATACTGCGAGGAAATCGTCCCGAAAGCGTCCGAAATGGCCCATCAACTCAAGGTCCGCCTGTTGCAACTGCCTCAGACGACTAAACTCGATCCCCACCGCTACACCGTCCTCCTCCGCATGATCCGCAACGACGTGGAGCTGTTCCGTACCGAAAACATCCCGCTCAAAGTCGAGGAGAAACGTCTGGCCACCGAGTATCGCACGATCTGCGGCAACATGACGGTTCGTTTCCGCGACCGGGAACACACCCTGCAGCAGATGGCGCGATACTTCGAAGAGCCCGACCGGTCGACCCGCCAGGAGGCGTGGGAACTTGTCGCGAACCGTCGGTTCCAGGAGAAGGACCGGTTCGAGAAACTCTTCGACCAGCTTCTCGACGTGCGAAAGCGAATCGCTCAAAACGCCGGCTTCCCCAACTACCTGGAGTATCGGTTCCGAGAACTGGGACGCTTCGACTACGGGCCCGAGGAATGCATCCGGTTCCACCAGGCTGTGGAAAAAGTGGTGGTACCGCTGGTTCGAGAGCTTCACGAGAAGCGGCGAGAGCTCCTGGGTATCGCTTCCCTACGCCCCTGGGACACGCTGGTAGATCCGCGACAGCGCCCCCCACTGCGGCCGTTCGAGACCGGTACCCAGTTAGCGGAAAAAGCGATCCGAGTGTTCCGCCGACTGGATCCGCGCCTCGGTGATCTGTTCGAAGAAATCTATCGCCGTGGTTTGCTCGATCTGGAGAGCCGACCCGGAAAAGCGCCCGGAGGCTACCAGTACAGCCTGGACGCATCACGACTCCCGTTCATCTTTATGAACGCAGCCGGACTCGATCGGGATGTCACAACCATTCTCCATGAGGCGGGACACGCGTTCCATGCCCTGGCAACGCGGGAGGAGCCGATCCTTGCGTACCGGCATGCCCCCATTGAGTTCTGCGAGGTAGCGTCGATGGGGATGGAGCTGCTTGCTAGCCCCTTCCTGGACGAGTTCTACAACGAATCCGACTACCCCCGCCGCGTCCGCCGTCACCTGGAAGCTATCGTGCACATTCTCCCCTGGATCGCGCAAATCGACGCGTTTCAGCACTGGATCTATACCCACCCCGGCCATGAGCGCCGCGATCGACAGCAAGTCTGGCTTACGCTCGATGAACGGTTTTCCCCCGGCATCGATTGGTCCGGGTACGAGGAGATCCGTGCCAGCTACTGGCAGCGTCAGCTCCACCTCTTCGAGCACCCCCTCTACTACATCGAGTATGGCATCGCTCAGATCGGAGCGCTCGGTCTATGGGTCCGGTTCCGCCGCGATCCGGAAAAGGCACTCCAGGATTATCTCCACGCCCTCGAACTCGGCGGCTCCCGCCCCCTGCCGGAACTATTCCAGGCTGCCGGCCTGCCTTTTGATTTTTCAGAGAAGACACTTGCCCCCCTGATCGACGAGATCCGCAGCGAGCTGGCCCGGCTACCGGACTGACCGGCGGTCCACGTCCATGCGCGCAACTACGTGGCCACCGGGAGCGCGACCAGGGACATCGGCTCGCTCGCCGTTCGGCCAGCCGCACACGCCGGCGAGCCCCTCGTTACGCACCGCCGATGGGCTTGGACCGATGGCGTGACAGGTCGTGCGACCCGACGCTGCTCAGTCACTCGTCCTGGTGTACACGTGGTGGCGTGGCCGCCCCTGCAGGATTTGCTCGCGCCCCCATTGCGTCGTTGAACGGAACTCGTCGCTGGCCAGAAACCGGCGAAACGCCTCCTCAGATTCCCACTCGCTGATGATCGCGTACGAATTGGGATCGTCAACTCGGCGATACAGGAAGGACTGCCGGTGGCCCGGGATCGACTTCATCAACTCCAGCACCTCAAAGAACTTCTCCTCGAACTCCTTGTTCTTGCCCGGTACGACGTCGTAGTACATGCCAACGGTCACCATCGGCCATTCCCCGCTGTACGAGGTTCGTCCTGGCACACCGCGACGATCCACAACGTAGTTCGCGCCCCCATCGACGGAACGCCCTAATTGTTCGTGACGAGCGCGCCGGCGGACCGGCCGCTCTATCCGCGCTGCATGCACGACCAGACCCGTGAGCCGGTGCGTGAAGCGCACCGCAAAGACCCGCCCCCCACCGGTCCCCTCCGGCACCACGGACATGCTCGTCGCACGGGCCGGCAACCGGCAAGGATCGCACCCCGCGCCACGAATACACTGATAGTGCAGCGGAAAACTGACAACCGTACACAGGCCTGGGCCAGCCCCACAACACGCGGGTGAGATTCAGCCGCCCGTGCTTTCAGGATCAGCAGGACGGGCAAGCGACGGAGTTGAGCTTAGCGCCCGAAGCTTCCATCACGGATGTGTGCAGAGATGGCACCTTCGCCCGAAAACAAACCGGCCCGCCGCCCAACCGGCGCGAGCGCAGGCGAACGCGATCCCCATCCAATCCTTGCCGCGTCCGTGGCACTTATGTTCCGGTACCGTTGGGCGTATCCGGTCGTACTGGTCAGTCTTCTGGGCGCG
>JALSID010000237.1 GCA_026981825.1 Planctomycetota bacterium | reverse complement strand
CCTTCCTCCTACGCGGGCCAGAACAATCCGACCGTGCCCGTCCCACTCCGCGATGACCTGCCCTGCCCGAACCTGGGCATCTGTGCAGATCCGTATCTCAGCCCCCGCTGGTAGGGAGTACCTGGCCAACAGATGTCCCGCCCTGTCCCGAATCTCCACAGCAGGATCGCGGCCCACAACCACCCGTCGCCTCGAACCTGCGTCCAGTACTTCACAGTTCACGAGTCCCACGACCCCGTCATAGTCACTCAGCAGCCTCGACTGAAGAACCGGGGGCCGCACCACCCCACCATGGCGTAGGGAGCGCAGCGTCAACCGCATCCCAGGTTCCCCGATCGACTGGGCCGCGATGATGCCCACGGGGGTTCCCCGCTCGACAAGCTCCCCAGTGCTGAAGTCCGTGCCGTAGCAGAGCTGACAAACGCCGAGCGGAACTTCGCAAGTCATCGGACTGCGTACCGGGACTGATCGATCCCTATCGCCTCTATTCGCTGCGCAATGTCCTTCGTGACCAACCAGTTCTCCCGAACCACTACCCGACCGCCAACCGGAGCCACTAGCGTGGATCGAGCTACGCGCCCGTAGATGGCGCGCCACAGGGGCACGACCACTATTCCCCCCTGCCTCACCGCAGCTTTTGTAATGCCGCGCCGCGTCCCGCAGTCATAAGTGGTCCAACCACCGGGCGATCTGATTGGGGGCAAGGGTGAAGGGTACGACGCGCCAGCGACGCCACTACTGGTACTGCAGTTCGAGCTCTTCTCCATCTGGTGCAGATCCCGTCGCACGGTCCCTCATAGCCATGCGGAACACACACGTCCTTTCGGCCCCCGCAAGGGGCGCACTCCGAGGCGCCCCCCCTAACATTCGCACCGTTGCGGCCGCTAACCGTGAGGACGCTGAGGTGTCCGGGCCCGCCCAGTGGCATAGTCTAGACGAAGGCATCCCGCGGCGCGCGATCCGGGCTCGATCGGTGCCCTTAGGTGCCCCCCTGCTCGGTGCCGTCGCGCACTACGCTGCTTTGCCAAGCTGAGCGGCAAGTGAGCAACCGGCGCGGCCTCCGCACAAGCCGCGCGAGGAACTCATCCACCGTCCCGTGTGGTTGAACAAGTGCAGCACGGGGTGTTGCGCTACCGCCTCACCTGTGACCGAAGAATCGGCTGCACGATCCGTCGTCCCAGTGCGGCCGAAGGTGGTGCGGAGGGCGTTGCAGAGGAGTTACCATCAGCGAAGATCTCGGAGTGCGGTGCAAAGCACCACAGAAGAGGGCCTGGAATCCTCTCCGTCGGACTCCTCGCTCGGATGCGTCAACTGAGGTCAGCGCTGACGGGCACGATACGGCCAGAGCAGCACCGGCTCGGGGTGACAGCCCTGTGTCTGGGAAGCGCCACCAAACGAAAACGGCCTCGGTCGCGCCGAGGCCGTGTTGCACCCGCTTTCGCGATGATTGCTACCAGGCAAAGTGAGCGAATGCTTTGTTTGCCTCCGCCATACGATGCACCTGCTCACGGGTATGCATCGCCGTTCCCTCACGGCGGTAGGCCGCCATCAGCTCCTCGGCCAGGCAAACGTACATCGGCTTACCCTGCTTGCGGCGGGCATCCCGAGCCGCATGAATAATCCATCGAATCGCCAGCGACTGCTGACGATTCGGCTTCACCTGCATCGGAACCTGGTAGGTGGCACCGCCGACACGACGCGAGCGAACCTCAAGCTGCGGCTTCACATTCTCCACGGCCTGGACGAAGACCTCCAGTTCGTCCACATCCTTCATCCGCCGCTTGATCTCGTCCATGGCCTGGTAGAAGACACGCTGCGCGACGGTCTTCTTGCCGTCCCACATCAGGCAGTTGATGAACTTGGAGACGAGAAGCGAGTTGTAGCGCGGATCGGGTCTTAGCTGCTTCTTGCTTGCGGTCGGTTTCTTACGCATTGCTGTGCAACCTCCAGTGCGATTGGGGAGCCCAACCCGCTACGACTCTCGCTTCGTTCCGTACTTCGACCGGGACCGTTTCCGGCCCTCGACGCCGGCACAGTCCAAAGCCCCCCGAACGATGTGGTAGCGCACGCCAGGCAGGTCGCGCACACGCCCCCCACGAACCAGGACAATGCTGTGTTCCTGGAGGTTGTGGCCTTCGCCCGGAATGTAGGCGGTCACCTCACGACCGTTCGACAGCCGAACACGCGCGATCTTACGGAGCGCAGAATTCGGCTTTTTCGGTGTCATCGTTTTGACCTGGAGGCAAACCCCCCGTTTGAAGGGGTTACCTTCCAGCGCCGGAGCCTTCGATTTCGAACGCTTTCGCTTCCGGCCCTTACGCACCAGTTGATTGATCGTCGGCATAGATCTCCACCAACTTCCCTGGTCAGACGCCTCAGCTCTCGTGGCAATACTATGCGGCGCCAGGAAGCAGGGCAATCGCCCAGGGGGCCGAACGTCCAACTTTTTCCAAGAGCAGCACTTCAGTCCTGACTCGTGCTCCCCACCGACGGTCGGATCTCGGGCTGTTCGGCCTCGAGAGCCTCCAGCGCCATCCTCGATACGCGTACGTCAGACTGCACGTACGTCTTGAAGCCCGTCCCGGCCGGGATCAGCCGGCCAAGGATGACGTTTTCCTTCAGGCCGACCAACGGGTCGCGCTTGCCTGCAATGGCAGCCTCCGTCAACACCCGGGTCGTCTCCTGGAAACTAGCCGCGGAGATGAAGCTCTCCGAGCCTACCGCAGCCTTGGTAATCCCCAGCAGCAGCGTGCGGGCCGTCGCCGGCCGCGGCCGCTCCCACTTCGCAGGCTCGCCTCCCTGAGCTACCACCGACGCATTCTCCTTCTCCAAATACTCCAGCGGTACCACTTCCCCTACCGTAAACTGCGTGTCCCCAGGATCCGTGATCTTGCCCGACCGCTGCAACCGCCGGTTGATCTGCTGGAACTGATGCCGGTCAATCTGCGTCTCCGGCAACAAATTCGTGTCGCCAGGATCCTCCACCATCACCTTCCGCAGCATCTGGGCAATAATGATCTCCACATGCTTGTCGTCAATCTCCACCCCCTGCCCCCGATACACCGCCTGGATCTCCCGGAGCAGATACTGCTGCAGCGGCTCCTCACCGGCAATACGCAGGATGTCGTGCGGATCCAGGGGTCCTTCGCAGAGGGGATCGCCCGCACGAACCCGGTCGCCCGTGCGAACACGGAGCGGTTTGTTGCCGGGAACCGCATGGTCGAGCTGAACACCGGTCTTCTCATTGACAACGCGGACGATCCGTTTACCCCGAACGCGTTCCTTAAGCACCTCCACGACACCGTCGATCTCGGCCATCACCGCCGGCTCCTTCGGTCGACGCGCGTCGAACAGCTCACTCACCCGCGGTAGACCACCGGTGATGTCCTGCGTGCCGGTTTGCTCCTGAGGCTGGCGTGCCAGAATCGTCCCCTTACGGACGAGCTGACCATCCCGCACCTCGATCAACGATCGCTCAGGCAGGTGGCACATGTCCAGAACCCGGCCCGTCTCGGGATCCTCGATGCGAATAGCGGGTTGCCGGTCACCGCGATGCTCTGCCACCTCCAGCCGCTCCCGACCGGTGGCCGGATCGCGATCGATGTGGAGCGTGTCGCCTTCGACCAGATCCTCGAATCGAGCACGCCCCTCAACTTCACAGACCACCGGGCGGATGTGGGGATCCCATTGAGCGATCACCTGTCCCTTACGTACCTTGCCGCCCGGCTCAACGAGTGGCTCGGCGCCTTCGGGAATCGGGTACGAGGCCAGCTCGCGCCCCTTGCTGTCGAGCACCCGGACTCGAGCTTTCTTGCCGACGACGATCAGACGCTGCCTATCCTCCTGGTCCACCCTGACCACGTCGCAGTCGGTATACTCCACCACTCCGGAGTGCTGGCTCACCACGTTACTTTGCTCGACACGCCGCCGCGCAATCCCGCCGATGTGGAACGTGCGCATGGTCAACTGGGTGCCCGGCTCGCCGATCGACTGGGCCGCAATGATTCCCACCGCCAGCCCCTGCTCGACCAACTCCCCGGTGGTCAGGTCCATGCCGTAGCAGAGCTGGCAAACGCCCAAGGGCGCCTCGCACGTCACCGGGCTGCGAACCCGGATCTTCGCGATTCCCATCTCCTCGATCAGCTTGGCGATCTCTTTGGTAATGAGCTGGTTCTCCCGCACCACCACCTCATCGCGGACCGGGTCGACGATGGTCGATCGGGCGACGCGGCCATAGATAGCACGCCAGAGCGGCACGACCACGACATCCCCTTGCTTGACAGCCGCCTTCGTGATGCCGTTCGTCGTGCCACAGTCGTAGCAGGTTACGACCACATTCTGGGCGACGTCGGCGAGCTTTCGGGTGAGATAACCGGAGTCGGCGGTTTTCAGGGCCGTGTCGGCCAGTCCCTTGCGGGCACCGTGGGTGGAGCTGAAGTACTCGAGCACCGTCAGCCCTTCTCGGAAACTGGACTTGATCGGGGTCTCGATGATCGCTCCGGAGGGCTTCGCCATCAACCCGCGCATTCCGGCTAGCTGCTGCACCTGGTCTTCATTGCCACGAGCCCCCGATTGGGCCATGAGATAGATCGGGTTGATGTACGGCTTCCCGTCCCGCTCATCGTTGCGTAGCGCTTCCATCAACGACCGCTTGATCTCCTGGCTCGCTTTCATCCAGATATCGATGATCTTGTCCCGGATTTCGCGGCGTGTTACCTCACCGCGCTGCAGGCTCTCATGGAGCAATCCCACCTCTCGTTCGGCGCGCTCGAGCACCTCTTGCTTGTTGGGTGGCTGCTTCAGGTCCACCGTCCCAAAGCTCAGCCCACTCTTTGTCGCCAGCCGAAAACCAAACTCCTTCATCCGATCCAACAGATCGATCGTTTCCGAACGCCCCAGCAACTCATAACAGTCCGCAATTACCTGGTTCAGCTCCTTGCTCCTCAACAACACGTTGTAGTACGGCATCCTTTCATGCAAGATGTTGTTGAACAACAGACGCCCCACCGACGTCTCGATGATCCCTCCAGGACGATAATCTTCCGCACCCTCTCCTACCACTCGCTCCTTCGTCTTCGGCAGCCTCACCCGAATCCGCGCATGCAGATTCACCAATCCGTGCTCGTACGCATAAATCGCCTCGTCCGGATCCGCAAACAACTTGCCTTCCCCAGGCTGCCCCTCCAGAATCACCGACGCAAAGTAACACCCCATCACGATGTCCTGACTGGGACCAATGATCGGGTTTCCGTGCGCCGGCGAAAAGATGTTGTGCGTCGACAGCATCAACGTCGCCGCCTCAACAATCGCCTCGATCGACAACGGCAGATGCACCGCCATCTGGTCGCCATCGAAGTCCGCATTGAACGCCTTGCACACCAAAGGATGGATCTGAATCGCATTCCCCTCCACCAACACGGGCTCGAACGCCTGGATGCCCATTCGGTGCAGAGTGGGGGCACGGTTGAGCAGGACGGGGTGGTTGCGGATTACTTCGTCCAGGATATCCCAGACCGGATCGCGGCGCTGTTCGACCAGACGTTTGGCTGACTTGATCGTATCGGCATGGCCCAGTTCCTTAAGGCGGCGTATGATAAAGGGGGTATAAAGCTCCAGCGCAATGCGCTTGGGCAAACCGCACTGGTGGAGCTGGAGCTCTGGTCCGACCACGATCACAGAGCGGGCCGAGTAGTCCACTCGCTTGCCCAGCAGGTTTTCTCGGAAACGCCCCTGCTTCCCCTTGATCATGTCGCTCAAGCTCTTTAAGGGCCGGTTGGACGAGCCCATTACGGGTCGCTTGCACCGGTTGTTGTCGAAGAGGGCATCGACCGATTGCTGGAGCATCCGTTTCTCGTTGCGGATGATCACCTCGGGTGCGTTCAGGTCCATCAGTTTCTTGAGGCGGTTGTTTCGGTTGATGATTCGGCGATAGAGGTCGTTGAGGTCACTGATGGCGAAGTTACCGGTTTCGAGGGCCACGAGCGGGCGGAGTTCCGGCGGGATGACGGGAATGCACTCCAACACCATCCATTCGGGCTTGTTCTCGCTATCCCGGAGTGCTTCGACCACTTTGAGTCGGCGGATCACTTCCGAGCGGGTCTGTTTCGATTCCGTGGTTTCCAGCTCGCGGCGCAGTTCCTGACTGAGTTCGACGAGATTGAGCCGTTGGAGGAGCTTTTTGATCGCCTCGGCTCCCATGTCGGCCTCGAACGACCCGATGCCGTATTCCTCCACGTACTGGCGGTACTCCTCCTGTGTCAGGATTTGCCGCTCCTGCAAGGGGGTATCCTTGGGATCGATCACGATGTAATCCTGGTAATAGATCACCCCTTCGAGCTGGCCCGCTTTCAGGTCCAGAAGCGCCGCGATTCGGCTTGGTGCGACTTTAAAGAACCAGATATGCACGACAGGCGCGGCGAGCTCGATGTGCCCCATGCGGCGGCGGCGAACACGTGACTCGGTCACTTTCACGCCGCAGCGGTCACAGATGATTCCCTTGAACTTCATCCCCTTGTATTTGCCGCAGGAGCATTCGTAGTTCTTCTCGGGGCCGAAGATGCGTTCGCAGAAGAGGCCGTCCTTTTCGGGCCGGAAGGTGCGGTAATTGATCGTTTCCGCCCGCTTCACTTCGCCGAACGACCAAGAGCGGATGTCGCTCGGACTGGCCAGGCGAATCCGTACCGCCGTGTACTCGTTAACGCGTTCGTAGCTGCTTTCCACCGAGCTCACTGTGCACTCTCCCGCTAATTCGAGCTGAACCCCCTTGTAGGATCTCCGCAGCGCCCCTTACATGCGATGCTTTTCCAACGAGATATTCAGCGCCAGGCCTTTGATCTCGTTCATGAGCACCTCGAAGCTGGCGGGCATCCCCGCCTCGAGCGTGTTCTGCCCTTTGACAATCGATTCATAGATCTTGGTTCTCCCATCGACGTCATCGCTCTTAACCGTGAGCATCTCCTGCAGGGTGTAGGCGGCACCGTAGGCTTCCAGCGCCCAGACTTCCATCTCGCCGAACCGCTGGCCGCCGAAGCGGGCCTTGCCCCCCAAGGGTTGCTGGGTGATCAGGGAGTATGGTCCGGTTGCCCGTGCATGGATCTTGTCGTCCACCAGGTGGTGGAGCTTCATCATGTACAGGTAGCCCACGGTCACTTCCTGCTCGAACGGTTCGCCGGTGCGCCCGTCGTAAAGAACGGTCTTACCACTTTCGGGCAGACCGGCCTGGCGGAGCAGGTCGCGGATTTCGTCCTCGTCGGGTCCATCGAACACCGGACAGATCGCCTGGAAGCCGAGGACTTTCGCGGCCCAGCCCAGGTGGGTTTCCAGGATCTGGCCCACGTTCATGCGGCTGGGTACCCCGAGGGGATTGAGCACGATGTCAACCGGGGTTCCGTCCGCCAGGTAAGGCATGTCCTCGATGGGCAAGATCTTGGCGATCACTCCTTTGTTGCCGTGGCGTCCCGCCATCTTGTCCCCCACCGAAATCTTTCGTTTGATGGCCAGGTACACCTTGACCCTCTGGAGGACACCGGCAGGCAGCTCGTCCCCGGCCTTCAGTGCGTTGATGCGACGGCGGTGCTCGACCTTGAGCATGTCGATGCGCCGCCAGTAGCGCCGGTAGATCTCCTGGGCCTGCTTCTTAACCGCAGGAGAGCGGATATCGAACAAGTCCAGGCTAAACCGTTGGATTTGGTCCAGTATTTTCCGCTGATCCCCCTTGCCGAAGTGGACGCCGGTCTTGGGATCAATCAATGGTTTGTCAAGCACTTCCTCCAGGGCCTGGACCAACTCCCGGAATGTGTTGCGCAGGTTGTCGACGTATTCCTTTTCGAGCCGTTTGAGCAGCTCCTCGCGCTCCTGGCGTTGCTCTTCGCTGAGACTGTGTCTACGGGCGAATTTTTGCGTACCAATCACGACCCCTTCGATCCCGCTGGGCACCTCCAGACTGACGTTTTTCACGTCCTCGCCCGCTCGGCCAAAGATCGCCTGTAACAGCTTCTCTTCGGGAGACATCTCCTGACGGGGCTTGGGGGCGACTTTACCGACGAGCACGTCCCCCTGCCGTACGTAGGACCCGATCCGGGCGATGCCGTCTTCATCCAGGTTGCGCAGAACCGCAGGGGGAACATTGGGGATCTCGCGGGTAAATTCCTCTTTGCCTTGCTTCGTCTCTCGAATGTCGCAATCGAAGTCGTGAATGTGGATCGAGGTATACACATCATCCCGCACCAGGCGTTCGGAAATGACGATGGCATCCTCGAAGTTGTACCCTTCCCATGACATGAAGGCGACCAGCACGTTGCGGCCCAAACTAAGCTGCCCCTGGCAGGTCGCGGCGCCGTCGGCAATGATCTGGCCCGCCTTCACGCGATCCCCCACCTTCACGATCGGTTTCTGGTTCAGGCAAGTGCGGTCGGTCAACCCAGCAAACTTTTTCAGGTGGTAGACCCGATCATCGACCAGAATCCGCGTGGCGTCCACATACGTGACCACGCCGTCCTCGACCGCTCGAACCACCAAACTAGAGTTCTGGGCCACGTACGGCTCCATTCCGGTGGCCACCAGCGGGGGCTCGGTGACCAGCAACGGCACCGCCTGCCGCTGCATGTTCGATCCCATCAGAGCCCGGTTGGCATCGTCATGCTCCAGGAACGGGATCAAGCTCGCCGAAACACCGACCGGCTGCTTGGTAGAAACGTCGATGAACTCGACCTCCTTAGCGGGCACTTTGACATAGTCGCCCCGGTACCGGACAACCAGCTCCTTTTCCTTGATCTTCTTGCCCTTCAATTCGGTGTCGGCCGGGGCAATCTTGTGGTTGTATTCCTGGTCTGCGCGGAGCCAACGGATTTCATCGGTAACGGAGCCGTCCTTGACCACACGGTACGGCGTGATCAGAAAGCCGTACTCGTCGATGGTGGCGTAAACGGCGAGGCTGGAGATCAACCCGATGTTGGTGCCTTCGGGCGTCTCGATCGGACAGATTCGGCCGTAGTGGGAGTGGTGCACATCGCGTACCTCGAAACCGGCGCGCTTGCGGTTCAACCCACCCGGGCCCAGAGCGCTGAGACGACGTTCGTGAGTAAGCTGAGACAGGGGGTTGGTTTGGTCGACAACCTGGGACAGTTCGCTACGGCCGAAGAAGTACTCGATAGCGGCCGTTACGGCCTTGTTGTTGATAAGCTGCCTGGGGGTAATGTCAGGCTTGTCCGCATGTAGACTCATTCGCTCCTGCACGGTCCGCTTCAGCTTGCCAAAGCCTTTGCGGATCTCCTCGCAGGCGAGCTCATCAACTGTTCGGACCCGGCGATTGCCCAAATTGTCGATGTCGTCGGTTTCGACCTGCCGAGCCCGTAGTTTCATCAAGTGGCGGATGCAATCGATGATATCTTCGACCGTCAGGGTCTGCTGATCCTCGGGGATGTTCTTTCCAAACTTGCGATTCATGCGGAACCGGCCGACCCGGCCGAGGCGATAACGGATCGGATCGTGAAACTTTTCGTAGAAGAGATCGCGCGCCCGGTCAATCTGCGGCGGGTTTCCGGGCCGCAGCTTCTGGTAGATCCGCATGAGCGCGTCTTCATGACTGGTGGAGGGATCCTCTTTGAGAGACTCGATGATGATCGGGTCCTGACCGGGGATGATGATCTCCACTTCCTTCACGTTGGACTCGAGGAGCTCATCCACCTTGGCCTGGGTAATCAGCCCCCCGCTGTCCACGATGATCTCACCGGTGACGGGATCGACGATGGGGCCGCACGCGAACGTGTCCGCGATCTCGTTCGCGTTCGCTTTGGTAACTTTCACCACCTTTGTGCGGTAGAAGGCGCGAAGTAAGGCGGCATCCGTGCTGTACTCTTCGCTCATCGCGCGGATGAGCATCAGGGCGGGGAGCCGGTTGGTCTGGTCGATGCGAGCATAGAGCGTGTTCCGTCGGCTCACCGTAATGTCAACCCAACTGCCGCGTTCCGGGATGATGCGGCACACGAACGTTTTCCCGCCGCTGGCGTCCTTTTCCTCCAGGAAATCCACCCCCGGGCTGCGGTGCAACTGGCTCACAACGACGCGTTCAGCGCCGTTGATGATGAATTCGCCGCCCCCAAGCATAATCGGGATCTCGCCGAACCAGATCGCTTCGTCGATCGACTCGTTCCCACGCACGAGGCGAAGCCAAATCTTCAGGGGACGGCCATAGGTGAGCCCCAGTTCCCGGCACTCGTCCGGATCGAACCGCGGCTCATCCAGCTCATAGTAGAGATACTCCAGCCGCATGCTTTCGTCGTAGCTGACGATGGGGAACGTCTCGCGTAGGACCGCTTCCAGCCCCTGGTTTTTCCGTTCGTGGGGGGGGGTATCGGGTTGGAGGAATGCCTCGTACGCGCGGCGCTGGATCAGCGTCAGGTCCGGTATCTCCAAATCCAGCGCCGAGTGGCCCAGAAAGCGGCGTTCCTTCCAAAAGCGGCCATTTTGCGAACCCGATGTTGACATGTTCTGGCTCACCTCGCTACCACGGTACGTACGCGATCCGTCCAGGGTCGAAGAGACACAGTGCACAGCTCAGGGCACAACGGAGGCGTGCCGGGCGGAACCGGCCCCGCCCGGCGCCGCGCCTTGTTCCCATCGGCTTGCCCGATCGGATGCTACTTGATGCTGACCGTCGCACCGGCTTCTTCGAGCTGTTTCTTGAGGTTCTCGGCCTCGTCCTTGGGAACGCCCTCGCGAATCTTCGAGGGGGCTTTTTCGACGATTTCCTTGGCCTCCTTCAAACCAGCGCCGGTGATGCTACGGACCACCTTGATGACGCTGATCTTCTTGTCGGGGGCGAACCCTTCCAACACCACGTCGAACTCGGTCTTTTCTTCCTCGGCAGCAGCGGCCCCTGCTCCCGGAACCGCCCCAGGCATGGCTGCCACCGCCACCGCACCGGCAGCGGGCTTCAGTCCGTACTCTTGCTCCAGATAGTCACCCAGTTCCTTGGCTTCCAACACGGTCAGTTGCACCAGTTGGTCGCCCAGGGTCTTGATCTTCTCACTCCAGCTACGAGCTTCTGCAGTCGCCATCGTTCCGATCTCCTCCCACTAACGTGGTGAACGGACAACTTCGTTGCAACCAACAAACCGCCTACCCTTCGCCCCCCTCCTCTGCCTTGGTGCGGAGCTGTCCCAGCACACGGCCGGCAGCGCCTTCTAACAGCGCCACCACGCCGGTCGCGGCCCCCACCAGCATGCCCAGAACGCGACCGATCAACTCCTCCCGAGTGGGCATTTGGCTGAGGGCGACGACCTCCTCCGAGGAGATCGCTTGCTTGGCCAGAACGCCCCCTTTGATGCGGATCTTCTCGTTCTTTTTCGCCCAGTCGGTGAACTCGCGGGCGAGCTCAACGATCGAGTTCCCGCCCCAAGCGATTGCGGTTGGTCCCCGCAGGTAGGTGTCCACCCCCTTAACGTCCATGTCTGTCAAGACGATCCGAGCAAGGGTGTTCTTGACCACACGGAGTTTGATGTTCTTCTGACGGAGCGCCAGGCGCAGTTCGTTGCTTTCGTTCGCGGTCAGGCGCTCGATGTCCACGAACAAGAACTCGTCGGCGTCCCCCAGGGCACGCCGCAGATCGTTCATCATGAGCTGCTTCACGAACCGACTCATCGCGCCGTTTCCCTTGCTGCGGTTAGCGAGTCAACTACCCATCCCCCGCTTCAGGCCACCTGCACCTTGACGGAGGGGCTCATCGTGGCAGACAGCGCCACGTTCCTCACGTACTGGCCCCGCACCGCGGCCGGACGCAGGGCGCGCACGGTCTGAAGCGCCGTCTCGATGTTCTCGATCAATGCCTGCTCGGACATACTCACCTTGCCGACGGGGATGTGGACGTTCCCTCCCGCATCGGCGCGGAACTCGACACGCCCCAACTTAAACTGCCGGACCGTCTCCGCCACCTCGTTCGTCACCGTACCGTTCCGCGGCGAGGGCATCAATCCGCGTGGCCCGAGAATCCGCCCCAACGGCCCCACGATCTTCATCATATCGGGCGTAGCAATGCAAACGTCGAAATCGATCTTGCCCTGTTTGACCTGCTCCGCCAGGTCTTCGGCACCCACGATGTCCGCACCGGCATCCCGTGCCTGCTGCGCCTTTTCGCCGGTGGCAAAGACAGCCACCCGAACCTGCCGCCCCGTTCCATGGGGCAATACGACCGAACCTCGAACCATCTGGTCCGCCTTGCGGGGGTCAATGCCCAAACGAATCGCTAACTCGACCGTCTGATCGAACTTCGTGTTGTTGAACTCCTTGACAATCTTGACCGCCTCCTCCAGAGGCAACGGGGGCAAGTTCTGCACCCGCTTCTTCAACTCGCGATACCGCTTTGAATGCTTCGGCATGCCTTTCTCCCTCCCGCAGATCGTTCCGCGGTGCAAACGGGGTCGAGGAATCAGTCCACGATTTCCAGGCCCATGCTGCGCGCGGTGCCTTCGATCATCCGCATGGCATGCTCGACATCGCGCGCGTTCAGATCCTTCATCTTCTCTTCCGCAATCCGGCGCACCTCCGCTCGCTTCACCGTACCGACCTTCTCGCGGCCGGGAGCCCCCGCACCTTTGGCAAGGCCGGCCGCCTGCTTGAGCAACACCGACGCCGGGGGACTCTTCGTGACAAACTCGAAACTTCGGTCCGAATAGATCGTGATCTCCACCGGGACAATCGTTCCATTCAGGTCCCGGGTGCGGTCATTGAACTGTTTGACAAACTGGCCGATGTTTACCCCGTACTGGCCGAGAGCAGGCCCGACAGGAGGCGCCGCGGTTGCCTGGCCCCCCGGGCATTGCAGCTTTACCTTGGCCACTACCTCTTTGCGTGCCATCGGTTTGATTTCACTCCCACTCGGTTCAGTGCCTCTCTCAACCGTCCCCGGCGACCCCAGAGCCGATCAGGTGACCTTCTCGAGCTGCCAGTGCGCCACCTCGATGGGCGTCTGCCGCCCAAAAATCTCCACGATCACCCGCACCTGGCCCTTGTCCGGCAGGATCTCCTCCACAACCCCCTCGAAATTCTCAAACGGCCCCTCCTTAATCTTGACCAGATCCCCTTCCCGATAATTCACCTTCAGCTTGGGCTCCTCAGCAGTCACCTGCTGCACCTGCCCTAACATCCGCTCCACTTCCTGATCGGTCATCGGAAGCGGCTTCTTGCCCGGCTGAGCAGCGAGGAAATCGCTCACGCCGGGAGTCTCCCGCACCAGCATCCAGGTGTCGTCATTCATCACCATCTGGATGATCAGGTAGCCGGCGAACAACTTGTACTCGGTGATCCGCTTACGGCCCCCACGATGCTCGGTGACCTTTTCGGTGGGAATGATAATCTGGCCAAAGCAATCCTCCAGCCCCTTCAACCGCGCCCGCTTCAGGATGCTGTCGCGAACCTGCTCCTCCCGCCCCACCGTCACCTTCAACACATACCAGTTCATGTCCGGGCGGTGTGGGCTGAGCGTCTCCCCCCCGTCACCAACCGTCGCCTTCGCTTCCTCCTGCTCCGTAGCGGGGGCCTCGTCACGACGGTCTTCTTCATTCACATTGGCCATCGTCCCTACCTCGGTCTGCCTCGGGCACATCCAGTCAGCAGGGCTGTCCGGGATCGGGGAAAGATCCGCATGAGGAACGCAAACACACCCCATTCTGTCGCTGTCGGCCCCCAGTGCCGAGTTCCGCTACACGAGGTTGCGCAGGACTTCCCCCACCAACATTGCGGCCGACGGCGTCTCCTCCGGCGTTGGCACCCACAACACACCAATCATGCGCAGAATGCCCATCCAAACGAAATCCACCGTGTACAGGTAAGCCGCCATCAGCAACGTCACCGTGATCACCACCGCCGTGGCCCGCTTCAACTGCGACCAGGTCGGCCAGGTGACCTTCCGCATCTCCCACTCCGTTTCGGCCAAAAAGTCCGCAAAAGGCGGGTAATTCACCAGCCGGAACGCCAACCAGACCCCCACCACCACAAGCGCCGTGGGAATCCCGACCCGGACCCCATAACTGGCCACGATCAACCGATCGTGAAGCACAGCAGCCCCCCACAACACAAACACCATCAGACCCAAGAAGGTCAACGAGCGGAGGGTCGTTCCAGCCGAGCGCTTGTAGAGGGAAACCGATAGCAGCGTTGCCCAGAGGTTGGCGCGCTGCGCCATCCCCGCCGATTTACTCGCCATGCCAGTAGCCACCCCAGGGTACCAGGAGAGAAAGGCAGCGTTGGGCTCCGCACCCCGCACGCACGCCATAGCCTGCACCAACAGGGGCGGAGGGAGTCGAACCCCCAACCGCCGGTTTTGGAAACCGGTGCTCTACCAATTGAGCTACGCCCCTGGGAAACAGAGGAGACGGTCTCCGCTGAGACCGTCTCCGCCTCTGCCAACTACTGAGGAATGGTATAGCAGTTCCTGTGCCCGAGCAAGGGTTCCCCAACCAACCGTCACTTCTTGCGGGACTGCCGGTGCAGCGTGTGCTTACGCTGCTTGGGACAGTACTTGCGCAACTCCAGGCGCTTCTGCTGCCCACCGCCAGAGCGAACCGCAACACGAGTGCGGTAGTTCAACTCCTTGCACTCCGTACACTCCAGCCAAACGTACTTGCGTTCCCGCATCCGAACCCTCGCGGCACTCCAATCACTTCAGAATCTTCGTAACCACACCGGCACCTACCGTGCGACCACCTTCGCGAATCGCGAACCGCAACCCCTCCTCCATCGCCACGGGCTTGATCAGATGTACCTCCATGCGGACATTGTCCCCAGGCATGCACATCTGAGCCGGCTCGCCATCCATACCGTAAAGGGCCTTGATCTCCCCGGTGACGTCCGTGGTGCGGAAGTAAAACTGAGGACGGTAACCGGCCACGAACGGCGTGTGCCGCCCACCCTCATCCTTGCTCAACACATACACCTCACACTCGAACTGCGTGTGCGGCGTGATGCTCCCCGGAGCAGCCAGCACCATGCCACGCTCAAGCTCGTCCTTCTCGATCCCACGGAGCAACACACCCACGTTGTCGCCGGCCACACCCTCATCCAGCACCTTGTTGAACATCTCCACGCCGGTCACCACCGTCTTCCGCGTCTCACCAAGGCCGACGATTTCAACCTCATCGCCCACCTTCACCCGGCCACGCTCAATACGACCGGTGCCGACCGTCCCACGCCCCTTGATCGAGAAGACGTCCTCCACAGGCATCAGGAACGGCTTGTCCACATCACGCACCGGCTCGGGGATGTAGTTGTCCAATGCGTCCATCAGCTCATCAATGCACTTGCATGCCTCGTCATCCTTGCCCTCCGACTGCATCGCAGCCAAGGCATTGCCGCGAACCACCGGCACATCGTCGCCCGGGTAACCGTACTTCGTGAGCAACTCACGCACTTCCATCTCAACAAGATCCAGCAACTCAGGATCGTCAACCAGATCCACCTTGTTCAGGAAGACCACCAAAGCCGGCACGTTCACCTGGCGCGCCAACAGGATGTGCTCCCGAGTCTGAGGCATCGGGCCATCATCGGCCGCCACAACCAGGATCGCACCGTCCATTTGCGCGGCACCAGTGATCATGTTCTTGATGTAGTCAGCATGGCCCGGGCAATCGATGTGGGCATAGTGCCGCTTCTCCGTCTCGTACTCCACGTGCGCAACCGAGATCGTCACGATCTTGGACGCATCGCGGACCGTACCACCCTTGGCAATCTCGTGATACGTTTTCAACTGACCACGACCAAGCTTGTGGTGCTGCCGCATCAAGATGGCAGCCGTCAACGTGGTCTTCCCGTGGTCAATGTGCCCAATCGTCCCCACGTTAACGTGAGGCTTCGTCCGCTCAAACTTCTCCTTTGCCATCGGTTGCGCTCCTCTCCAGCTACGCTGCTATATGAACACTGCGTACACCATCCAACCTACACCCACTCGGGAACACATCCGTCGATCGGTCGCTCCAGCAAGAGCTGCTGATGGGATTCGAACCCATGACCTCGTCCTTACCAAGGACGCGCTCTACCGACTGAGCTACAGCAGCCCCCGGTTCGTCACCGACCCGAACGCGGTTCCCGCCAGGAACCACGGCCCGAGTCATCCCATTCTTTCCAAACCAGTGCGTGCGGACAAGCCACACACACCGGCCAAGTGGGCGGGGCAGGATTCGAACCTGCGAAGCCGGGTGGCAGCAGATTTACAGTCTGCCCCCTTTGGCCGCTCGGGCACCCGCCCAAATCAAAACCTGCCTGGGAAGCCCCCAAGCAGCCACAGCACGAACACTCGATCAAGTGGGCCGTGCTGCCAATTGTTTCGACAAAGTCAAGCCCCGTCCACGCCACCAGAAGCGGGCGACGGGAATCGAACCCGCATCGCCGGCTTGGAAGGCCGGAGCTCTACCATTGAGCTACGCCCGCAACTCCCCAGGTACCCCGCCGCCCCTGAACCACTCCCCGGCACAACCCACCGTCCCAAACCGGGAAAACACCACCCTGCCGTCCCCTCAGCTCCTCACCCATCAACTCCCCACCAAGCAAGAGCTAGCGGTGGGAGTCGAACCCACAACCGCCGGTTTACAAAACCGGTGCTCTACCGATTGAGCTACGCTAGCAATTGTTCCCGCTCAGTCAACCTCCC
>JALSID010000236.1 GCA_026981825.1 Planctomycetota bacterium | reverse complement strand
CGGCACCACGTAGTCGCGTCCATGCACGAATGCCGACGCTTGCGCCGCACGATACAGGTTCAACGCTGCCCGTGGGCTCGCCCCCACCGAAAGCTGTTCCGAACGCCGAGTTGCCTCCACAATGTCCATCAGGTAGGCCACAAGGTCCTGGTGCACGTTGATCTGGCGGACCCGTTTTTGGAGCTCCAGCACCTCCTCCGGCTTGAGCAACTCCTCCACCCGATCGATCAAGTCCCCTTCGCGATGCTCCTGTAACATCTGCACCTCATAATCCCTCGGCGGATACCCCACCCGAATCCGCATCATGAACCGATCCAACTGGCTTTCGGGAAGCGGATACGTTCCTTCATATTCGAATGGGTTCTGCGTGGCCAGAACGAAGAACGGTCTGGGGAGATCGTAGGTAACGCCATCGATCGAAACCTGTCGGTCGTTCATCGCCTCCAGCAGCGCGCTCTGGGTACGCGGAGTCGTACGGTTGATCTCGTCGGCCAGGATGACGTTCGCAAAGATCGGCCCCGGCTTGAATAGGAAATCCCCTTTCTGGGCGTTCCAGACGTTGGTACCCAGGATGTCACTGGGAAGGAGATCGGGCGTGAATTGGATACGCCGAAAGATCCCCCCGATCGACCGTGCCAACGCCTTGGCCAGGAGCGTCTTGCCCACCCCGGGCACATCTTCGATCAGGATGTGGCCGTCCGCAAACAGGCCGACCAGAGCGGTACGGATGACGGGTTCCTTGCCGAGCAACGCACGCCCGATATTCTCCAGAAGCCGGCCTACCAGCTCCGGTGTCTGAATTAGTGAGCTCAAACAACCGCCTCCGTTTCGATTTGGCTTGCTCTGCCGTTACAGCCCAGCAGCTAGATCAGTGCCACTACACGCCACTACATTTTAGCCAAGCCCGCGGGCTCGCTCGCAGCGTTGACTCCGACCGGAACGACGCATACCTTTAGGTGGAACCGCGGGAGTGGCGGAACTGGTAGACGCGCCAGCTTGAGGGGCTGGTGGGCCTTAGGCCCGTGCAGGTTCGAGTCCTGTCTCCCGCACTCTCCACGTCGCTGCCCAATTAGAGGGGAACCGACCATCCGAAGCTAGGCTCCTCAAGACCACCTGAACGTTCTGCGAGGCGACCGCCTGATCGCTCCCGCTTGCTTCGAACGGTCTTCCCCCAGATTGGGCCGTTCACGGGACCAGTCTTGCACGCCCCAGATCGCGACGAGCCCCCACCACCACGGCGCTCCCACGCTGCCCCACCGCTTACTCGCCCTCAACCTTACGGGCGCTACGCAAGAACTCGAGGAACGCTTCCTTGTGTCGTTCGAGCGTCGATTCCGGACCGACCGCTTTGAAGAACAACGACTCGCCGGGCATCTCCACAATCGCCCCCAGCATCCGGTAGCCCGGCTGACGAGCCTTCTGACCGGGCCGAAGCATCATCGGACCCGGCGCATAGGTGCCCCGGATATCCACAAACACGGCACGATGGCCCGCGACCTCCAACTCGCGCTCTTCCGCCTCCTCAGGGGAAGCTGCCCCCCGTGTCAGGCCAAACTGCGCGTACCAGCGATTGAGGTTGTCCTCGGTGCTTCCCCCAGCACGGATCACCGTCATCTCCGCATCGCCCTCAGAACCAGGCAAACGAAACTGCCCCAACCGGATCACGAAGCTGGTTGAACGGGGCTGCTCAACCACCCACGTGTCCGGCACCCGAAACTCCAAGCCGTCCACGCGAAAGGTCCCACCGCGCCGGATCTCTTCGCCAGAAGGTTGCCGCGCCGCCCCCTCTGTGGCATCCTTCCCATTCTCCGGCGCAGTTTGGCTGCAGCCCAGAACCAATGCCGTCGCTGCAAGCAGGCCCATCACAGCGTGCGCTCGCAACGGTCCGCTCATTGCAGTGCTCTCCAAATGCGGCTTGATTTCATCTGTGCGTGGAATTCTAACAACCAGGAGCTCCCCTGGCGGCCCCGCCGTCGATCGGGATCGAAACCGTGCCGCCGTCGGCAAAGATTGCAAAAGATTGCAACGGAAGGGAAAAGCCGCCAGGAAAGGCACCCTACTTCTAACGTGCAACCCGCTCCCCGACCCGGCGTGCGGCTCCCCAACCCAGCCCCGCTTTGAGCCGGCCGAAGTTTGTCAAAAGAACGACCAACGTACCGGAAAGTCCGCGTAAGAAAGCTCGATCTACTCGCCCCCGCAACCGACGAGCGCGGTTCGGCCGTGGCGGTTCCGCCTAGACGATCTTCCAATACGCGCCCATCAAAGGCACCCGTACAGCCACCTCTCACTCGCCTCCTCTGGAGGAAGCCATCCCGGTGCCCTCTCCTCTGCTGTCCAGGTGTGCACCGTTCTCAGACACAAGCCAGCCGTCTCGCCACACCGACTGTGGCCCATCCGACCTTCCGATCAGATATCAACCGAAGAGACCGCGTACCGGACCTAATAGCAGGGCTGACGCACTTCAAAGGTACTGTAAGGGCGTAGGTTAGGGGTTGCCAAGGGGCTAGGCATCTGCGATACTGGCGGGTCCAAAGGTCGGAGGAAG
>JALSID010000235.1 GCA_026981825.1 Planctomycetota bacterium | reverse complement strand
AGCAGTTCGGGGTGTGTTGGCCGCTCTCCCATACGGCCGAAGTCATCCACGCTTGCCACAATCCCGCGTCCGAAGTGCCAGTGCCAGATACGGTTGACGATGCTCCGCCAAGTGAGCGGATTGTCGCGGTGAGCGATCCATCGTGCCAGGGCCAGCCGACGGGCGCCTTCGTCGCTGGTCTGATCGAGGCCGAGTTCGCCGCTGAGCCAGGGGAAACAATGGAGTGCCTGCGGTACGGCCGGGCGGATCGGCTGCCTTACGTCCCCCCGCCGCAACACGTACACCGGCCTGGGTTTCCCTTTCGTTGGCACGAAGTTGCCGATGGGCTTGAAGTCCGTCGCGGCCGCAAACACGGGCATGGGGGCCGGCAGGCGGGACAGCGCGGTTCGCAACCGGTCCGCGTGCTGCTTCAGTTCGGCAAGCTTGCGGCGGAGGTCCGGTGCGATCTTTGCCCGCAGGGCTCGCCATCTGGCCTGAAGTTTCGCAAGCTCCGCCAGCATCCCCACGCTCCAGTCGCCGATGTAGCGACCGTCCGTCAGATTGGCCCTCGCCCACCGCGGCGGCGCGTGGACCTCGTCCCGAGCACTTACCGAGGCGCCCAACGCTAGATTCACTCCCTGCTCATCCAGCACCGCCAGCTCAGCCAGTGCGAAGATGTAATCGTTGGAACGATGAGCCAGACGTGTCGCGGTGACTCGGACGTAGCGCCCCTTCGTGCCAGGGGGGCATCGGAACACCTGGGGAACCAGTCCCGGATTGGGTTGGTCTTCCACGGTGAGGTCGGCGATGAGAGCAGCATCGGTCATGTCAGATCCGGATGCCACTTCTACTCTGTACCGCACGGGAAAGCCGAAGCCGGCACCGATACCGGCGTAATCGTCGTGACAGGGGAACAGAACGATCAGTTCGAACGCGCGGACCTGGCCCAGGTCGACTTGCACCCATTTGGTCTCCGTTGGCGAGGGGGCAATGGCGCTGTGGTAGCCGAACTCAATCGGCTTCCCAACGGGGCTGACGTTGTCGGCTACGGCCCGGAGACGCTCTGCGATTCGCTGCAGTTCGGGTGAGCTGATTTTCGCCAGCCTTGCCTGGATGCGATCCGTCTCCTGTTCCACCTTGGCCAGTTGCTGCGTCAGTGCTCGGCGTCGCTTCGCGATCTCAGCGGTGCGGTCCACCAGCCGATCGGCTCGGTCGATGCCGGCGAAGATCGCCTGGAGCCCGTAGTACTCGTCCTGGGAGACCGGGTCAAACTTGTGGTTGTGGCAGCGGGCGCACTGCACGGTGGTGCTCATGAGAGCGTTGAACACGGTCGTGACCATGTCGTCACGGTCGAGATTGCGCACGCGCTTCTTTTCGACCGTGCCGTTTCTCACCTCGATCTGGCCAACCCAATCGAACGGGCCGGCCACAAGGAATCCGGTTGCGGTGATTGCCTCGGGATCGTCGGGTCGCAGGACATCCCCGGCGATTTGTTCGAGGACGAACTGGTCGTAGGGCTTGTCCGCGTTGAAAGAGCGGATGACGTAGTCACGGTAAGGCCACGCGTTTGCTCGGACTTTGTCCTTGTCGAAGCCGTGAGTATCGGCGTAGTGTGCCACGTCGAGCCAGTGCCGAGCCCACCGTTCACCGTAGTGGGGCGATGCGAGCAGCCGGTCCACGAGCCGCTCGTACGCGGCCGGGTGCCGGTCGCGGAGGAACGTGTCCACTTCTTCGGGGGCGGGCGGCAGCCCCAGGAGGTCGAAGTACAGCCGCCGGGCCAGAGTTCGCCGATCGGCTTCGGGCGACATGTCCAGCCCCGCTTCGTGCAGTTTGCGGATCAGGAAGGCGTCGATGGGAGTGCGCATGCGGGTTGGGGCTACACCGGTTGGTAGCGGCACAGGGGGCCGCTTGAGCGGCTTGTAGCTCCACCAGTCGGCGTCCGGGACGTAGCGGTCGACGAGTGTGATGTCGTCCGGAGCTCTTGCCCCCTCGGCGATCCAGCGGCGGATCGTTTCGACGGCATCGGGTGGAAGAGGCGGGCCTTCGGCCGGCATTTTCGGTTGGGGGCCGGAGATCACCTGGTAGAGCCGGCTGGCCTCGGGCTTGCGCGGCACCACGATCGGACGTGTGCCGGTCGTCCAGGTGGCGGGCGATTCGAGCACCACGTCTCCCCGGTGGACTGTGCTGGAGTGGCACCGCAGGCAGTACCGCTCCAGAATGGGGGCGACTTTAGTGGTGAAGTCGAGCGGCTCGTCGCCCCGGGCGGGCTCGGTAAAGGCAGCCCCCATGCAAATCGCGACCATCCCCAGGAGAAGCAGGTGGAAGAAACCGCTGTGCGAGCTGGTTAAACGACTTTTCGTCGACCCGGAGCGCGCAACGCGGCAGGCACAGTACCCTCGGAGGCGTCGCGCAGCTCGACGCGTCTTCCGGGTGACCGAGGGCCCGCACTGTGGGTGCATGTTCTCGGCACAGTTGCGCACGGGCGGTGAAAATCGGTTTGGGACGCGGGTCTCGTCCATGGGGGAGATCGCCCTCGCGGGGGCCGATGCGCTCGTGGCGGAGGTGGTGC
>JALSID010000234.1 GCA_026981825.1 Planctomycetota bacterium | reverse complement strand
CCCCGCAGGGGCCTGCAGGGGCTTTCCCCCAGCTCCGGCCGGAATGCTGGCAGGCTGGGAGGCCAGAAGGCCTCTTTTGCCCCGGTTCCAGTGGGGGAGCGCCCCTGTAGGAGCCCCCTCCCGGGGGCGACCCCGGCCGAAGGCCGGTCCGTACGTCCGGGCCCCTTGCCCGGCTCTGCCAGCGACCACGTACACCGGGCGTTCGGACTCCAACCCACCCCTGGAAAGGAACCGCAAGCACATGTTCTTCGTGGACGAACCCTACGTCTCGCCGTTTTTCAAGGCCACGGTCCGGGACCATGGCATCCCGGTGGTGGACACGCCCGCGGCCCGGCGCGCGGGCCTGCTGCCGGGCACTCGTCTGCTCGGGGAACGCGAAGCGGTGCAAGCGGCCCGGGAGGGCGGTGTCCGACGGGTGTACACCACGTCCGAGAACGCGATCGGGTGGATCGCCGAGCACCTGGCGTTCACCCCGCTGCCCGACCGGATCGACCGGTTCAAGAACAAGGTCCGGTTCAGGCAGCTGACCCGGCCGTTGTTCCCGGACCTCTTCTTCAGGGGGATCCCGGCCGGGGACCTCCCGGACGTCCGGTTCGAGGACCTGCCAGCGCCGTTGGTGCTCAAACCTGCCGTCGGGTTCTTCAGCGTCGGGGTCCGGCGGGTCGAAGACGCCGGCGCGTGGGCCGAGGCCGTGGCGGCGGTCGGGAGCGAACTGGACCGGGCCCGGGGGCTGTATCCCGACCCCGTGCTGGACGGCCGCTCGTTCATCGTGGAGCAGTGCATCGACGGGGAGGAGTTCGCCGTGGACGCGTACTTCGACGCGGAAGGCGCCCCCGTGGTCCTGAGCATCCTGAAGCACCTGTTCGCGTCGGACGCGGACGTGAGCGACCGGGTGTACGTGACGTCCGCCGAGATCATCGAAGAGAACCTGGCCCCGTTCACGGGTTTCCTGGAGCGGCTTGGCGCCCAGACCGGGGTGCGCGACCTTCCGGTGCACGTGGAACTGCGTCGCGGGCCGGACGGCGCGCTGGTCCCGATCGAGGTGAACCCGCTGCGGTTCGGGGGGTGGTGCACCACGGCCGACCTGACCGCCCTGGCTTACGGGCTGAACCCGTACGTGTGCTACTGGGAGGGGCGCCGGCCGCACTGGCCGACGGCCCTGGCGGGAAAGACCGGCAAGATGTACGCGCTGGTCGTGCTGGACAACGCGACGGGTCTGGACGGTGGCGAGATCGCGGCGTTCGACTACGAGGGGTTGCTCGCGACGTTCGAACGGCCGCTCGAACTGCGAAGGCTCGACCACCGTGCCCACCCGGTGTTCGGGTTCCTGTTCACCGAGACGCGGGCGGACAACGTCGGGGAGCTCGAACGGGTTCTGCACTCGGACCTTCGGGAGTTCATGGTCGTCGGAGCGCGGTAACCAGGTCCGGCCGGGGGCGGGCTGGAACCCCGGAAGCGCGACGCCCATGGGGCTCGTTTTGGCCCCGGGCGAGCGAGATTCGGGCGCTCGTTGGTTTCCAGCCGACCGGGATATCATCCGTCGAGCACCTCGCGGAGCGCCTCGGATAGGGCCGCCACGCTGAAGGGCTTATGCAGGACCACCGCCGGCGCTTGGACCCCGCGGCGCCGCAGTTTCTGGTCGGCCATGGGCTGCCCGGAGCACAGGATCACCGGCAAGTCGTCGCGGATGGCACGGACTTTGTGGATGACGTCCAGTCCGTTCATCTCGGGCATCAACAGGTCCACGAGAAGCACGTCGATATCGTCAGCCCTCCGTTCAAAGATCTCGATCGCCCGGGGTCCAGTCTCGGCCGATGCAACTCGGTACCCGAGATCGCTGAGTATACGGGTCAGCAAATCCACGATGGTTCGCTCGTCATCCACGAGTAGGATTGTCTCGGAACCCAGCCGTAATTCGGGTCCTCCCAGCTGAGCTTTCCCAACGTGTTGATGTCTTTCGAGTAGAGGCAAGTACACGTCAAATCTGGCGCCTTCGCCTTCTTCCGTCGTTACGCTGACCGCGCCCCCCAACTCTCGAACGATCCTTTGGACGTTGGCAAGGCCCATCCCCGTGCCGCCTTTGTCTTTTTTGGTTGTGAAAAATGGCTCGAAGATTCGAGGAACGAGCTCTTGAGGGATCCCAGGGCCGGTGTCCCGCACCCAGAGTCTAGCGTACCTAGATGCAGGATGGGGCGGCTCGGAAAGCTCGGGCAAAGCCGAAGTGGGCAACGCCACCAAGCCGATTTCCAGAGTCCCTACCCCCTCCATCGCTTGAGCCGCATTCATACAGAGGTTCATCACGATCTGATGGATTCTGGACGGATCGCTATGGATCTGTTCGTCCGCGATCTCAAAGTGCTGTCGCCAGGCGATGGAGGACGGAAGCCCGGACTGCATGAACATCATGATTTCCTTCACGAGCGGGGCAAGGGTAACTGCCCTTTGCTCTCCGCCAGTTTCCCTGCTGAACGTGAGGATCTGCTCCGCCAAGTCGGCGGCCCGTTCCGCTGCTTGGGCTATTTCCCTTGCGTTGCGTCGGAGTGTACTGCCGCTGGG
>JALSID010000233.1 GCA_026981825.1 Planctomycetota bacterium | reverse complement strand
ACACCCCACCCCCGTACGAGAACTCCAGAGGCAATACGAGACCATCCGGCAGGAACTGGGCTACCGCCAACTTACCCTGTACCGCGGTCGCGACGTCGTCCAGCTCAAACGCATGCTGCATGCCCTGGGCTACTGGCGGCCACAGCAACCGGAACCCGAAGCGCTCCGCGGCCCAGGGCTTGATCTGTATGACGCAGAAACGGCCGAAGCAGTCGATCAATTCCGCCGCGACCACAACCTGCCTGTGGCGCCAGACAGCGCGTCCCGTCCCACCGGCCTCGTCGATCGCCCCTTCGTTGAAGCGCTCAAGAAGGCCTACTACGAACAAAAGCGGAAGACGACGACCCGAGCGAACGCCGACTCCACTCGAAAGAATGCAGCTCAGCCGACGAATCGGGACAAGTGAACGCCCGTCGGCACAATCCGAGATCACGCAAGCACTACCGCCCATCGGCCGGCGAATCCGCAGACGAGCGCACGGAGTTGCCCCTCCCCATGGCCGCCGCCCAGGGGATCGGGGTGCCCCCGTCCGTCCTAGCCGTGGCCGGGCGAATCCACTGTGGGCTGCCCCCCGGACCAGGGACGACCGGCCGGAAACACGCAAAGAACGAGCGGCAGCGTGGCTGCCGCTCGTCCGCTGTGTGCGCTCTCAGACGTTCAATCTGCGCTACGTCGCGGGGTTCGTGGCCTCGGCGAGTTTATCCTGCGCCGCCACGTCCGTTGGTTGCAGCCGGTTCTTTTGCTCCCGGTCCTTCTGAAGCCCCAACTTCAGAACCCGCTCCGGTGGCTTACGCAGGTTCCAAATCAGTCCGACGGCACTCAGTCCCTTGAGGATGTAGTAGGTGAAGTCGACCTCCCACCAGTAGAAGCCCTGATTCGCCGAGCTCTGGTAGTAGTGGTGGTTGTTGTGCCAGCCTTCGCCCATGGTGAGAAGAGCAACGAACAGGTTGTTACGGCTCTGGTCCGGTGTCTCGAACCGGCGCCTCCCGAACAGGTGACAAACCGAATTCACCATGAAGGTCGTGTGGTACAGGCAGACGGTGCTCAGCACAAAGCCCCAGACCACACCGCTCCATCCTCCGATGAGCCAGCAGAGCACGGCCAGCACCACGCCAGGTAGCCAGTAGTGCCGATCCAACCAGACCAGCTCGGGATACTTGGTGAGGTCTTTGACCAGCTCCACAGGTGCTTGTTCGCTGCTTTCATCGAGAATCCATCCGATGTGCGACCACCAGAATCCGTCCTGGACGGGGGAGTGGACGTCGTCTGGCTGATCGGACTCCCTGTGGTGCTTGCGGTGGTGCGCCGCCCACCAGATCGGCCCTTTCTGCAGCGCGCTACACCCAATCCAGGCGAGGATGAACTGCATGACGCGACCGGTTTTGTACGCACGATGTGAGAAGTAACGGTGGTAGCCGCCCGTCAACCCGAACGTTCGCAACACGAACGTGGCGAAGAAGAGGGCAACGGCAGTCACCGTCACGGGCACCAGAAACACGGTAACGACGGCCACATGCAGCATGAGGAACGGGAGCGCTCTCAGCCACTGGTAGCGTCTGGTCCGTCGTTTGGTCGGCGCCGCCACCTGGGACCTGCGAGTCTCGAGCTTTTCGCTTCGATCCGCAATTAGCGTCGTCGTACTCACTCGCCTTGCCTCCAACTGGGCCAAAAACAGACAGGAACGAACCGCTCGTTCCCGGTTGCTCGTGGAGATGTTACTCAAGCATCGGATTTCTGCGGTACCAGTTCCGTCACGGATTTGTCACAGAAGTGTAAAAGCATGTAACCGCAACGACTTAGGTCGAGGAAATGCCCGCGTTAGTCCGCTTGACAGGCGATGCTCGCCGGCGCGGCCAAACGTAGAAGGGGCGTGAATCCCTCGCGGTGCCTGACCAATCGAGGTCGGCGTGCGTGCAAACCGGCTGCCTCCTGTTACTCACCGAAACCGCCGCTGGCCACCAGTGCAGCCCCCTGAAAACTTCCGAGGTCCGCGGGGGAATCACCCGTTTCAGGCAGCCGCTCGCTGCATGCAGGCCCAAACGTGGACTGTCACTGGAGCGGCACATCAACGAGTTTTCCCGTTGCGGTCGCCAGGATCCGGGCACGCACCGGACCGCTCTGGCCGAGGGCCTGCCGCAGGACGTTTGCGTACGCGCGAACCTGCTCGCCGTACTTCTGGACAAGCAGCGGTTCCTCTCCCGGTTGCACTCGATCCGTCTTGTAATCGACCACGATCCAGCCGTCCTCTGTCTGTGCTAGCAAGTCCGCGACGCCCTCAACAAGGTCCCCCTCGCCTTCTCCTCTCCCCACTAGGGGAACCTCGCAAAGCAATCGAGTAGCCGATCGGATCAGTTGGCGGAATTCTTCGCTTTCCAGCGTCCGTTCGGCATGCGCGACCGCCTCCTCCTCGGTCGAGCTGTCCATTTGCATCTGCGTGAACACGGCTTGAATCGTTTCCTGGGAAAGTTTGCCCTTCAGCGCTTCCCCTTTCCTTACAGCGACTTCCAGAATCTTGTGAACCGCAATTCCCACGTTCCGGGGGCGTCCGGTTCGGCCCCCTTC
>JALSID010000232.1 GCA_026981825.1 Planctomycetota bacterium | reverse complement strand
GCGGGAAAAAGCGGTGCGGGCTCCGTTAAAGTCGCTCGCGCAGGCGGCAGCCGCGGCCGGCTTATGTCCACCTGCAACGATCGTGATCGGCGATGTTGTGAGCATTGCGGAACGTACGGGGGTCCAACGGATGCAACCGCTGTGTGGCGTCACCGTGGTCGTGACACGGCCTCGGGAGCAGGGTATCGAGTTGGGTCAGCGGCTTGAAGAGCTCGGTGCCGAGGTGGTCTACATGCCGGCGATCGAAGTGCTGCCCCCGGAGTCGTTCGCCGAGCTCGATGCCGCCCTGCGGCGTTTGGGGGAATACCAATGGCTGGCGTTTACAAGTGCGAATGGGGTGGACGCATTCTTTGATCGGCTGTTCGCGATAGGGCTGGACGTCCGCGCCCTGGCCGGCCTACGGATCGCGGCCGTGGGCAAGAAGACAGCGGAGAAACTGCGCGCCAGGGGAGTTGTGGCCGACGCCGTACCCGAAATCTCAGACGCGGAACACCTGGCTGCCGTGATTGCCGCTCAGGGCCAGCCCGGCGATGCGGTACTGTTCCCGGCCGGAGAACGGTCGCGCGAGACGTTGCCCCGGCGACTCACTGAAGCAGGCTTCCGAGTCGACCGCGTTGTCTGCTACCGGACTCAAGATGTCGCGACGATCCCACCGGACCTGGCCCAGTTGCTGCGGTCCCGGGCACAGGTATGGGTGACGGCGATGAGTCCGGCGACCGCCCGTTCCGCTCACCGGCTGCTGGAGAGCCTCGGCGAAGCTCGTCCACGGGTGAAATGGATCTCGATCAGCCCCCTAACCAGCGCCGCCCTCTGCGAGCTGGGCGAGACGGATATCGTTGAAGCGGCCACTGCTTCAGCCGAGAGCATGGTAGAAGCTATCGTGGACGCCGCTAAGGATACCCGACGGGGGCAAACGAATAACGGCTAGCCGGGTGTAGCCGAACGTCAAACCGGCCAGGCATGTCCATTCGGCTCGCAGAACAAGGACCGAAGGCGGCGATCGCTACCTGCGCCGGCGCCTAAGCGGCACCGCCCGGGTCTGACGCACGACGAACCCGTTCGATCAGCAACGGGATGATCGGTTCGGGAACGTAGAGCTTAAGCTGTTCGGGTGTTCCCCACCGTGCGATATGCCGGATCAGGGTGGCAGAAACGTGTTCGAACTGGGGAGATGCGGGTAATAGGAGGGTTTCGACGTCGGGCGCCAGGGTGCGGTTTGCCTGTGCCATCAGGATTTCGTAGTCCACATCGGCCACGCTGCGTACTCCGCGCACAATGATCCGCGCTCCATGGCGGCGGACGAAATCGACGGTTAAACCTTCGAAGGACTCGACAACCACGTCCCAGGTGGGATCCAGGCAGAGTCGCACAAGTTGCTCGCGTTCCTCGGGCGGCCAGAGCGACGGCTTGTCCGGGTTCACACCGATCCCGACGATAAGACGCCCAAACAGGCCATAGGCTCGCTCAATGATGTCCAAATGACCCAGCGTTATGGGGTCGAAACTTCCGGTAATGACGGCAACTGGCATCTCGTACACTCGCCCTTACGGTCGGCTCTCGCTCCAAGCACCGGCGCGGCATTCCCGGCGCTCTGCTGAGCGCGGTGTGACGGGATAGCTCATCGTACCGGACAGTTCCGGCCACCGCAAATCTCGGCCTGACCGGGCGTCCTCGAAGTGCTCTACTCGTCGCGACGGTGCGCCGGAACTTCCACCGCGGGACTGCGGCCGCGTGGTCTGCATGGGCCACCGTTGACCGCAGCCCCCGGTTCCCGACCCGATTCGATTGGCCGACCGGCCAATCTGACACCCTTCGACGCCAGTTACGACCGGTTCAGCCTCGTTCTTTCTTCGCCCTCGGCCAGGGAGCCTCCCCCCTGTTTTTGGCGTTGTCGCTGCATTTGATGGCCGTTACGTGGGTTCTCGTCGCTCCAAGCCGAGTGTGTAGACAGTGAGGGGCACGCGATTTGCTAAACGTCCGATCGAGGCATTGTCAGGGAAAACTGGGTGACACGGCACTATGGGGGAAGGAGAATGGCACGCCAGCCGAGAGGATACGCAGATCCGTTCAGCCTCTTGCAGCATGAGATCAACCGTCTGTTTGAGGACGCACTGCGAGGCTTCCCTGAGGCGGGAGAGCGCCGGCGAGGCAGCTCGGTCGTAGCCCCTTCGGTCGACATGTACGAGGACGACCAACAGATCGTCGTGAAACTGGATCTACCTGGCGTTGATCCCAACGCGATTGACCTGACCGTTGACGAGGGGGTTCTGGTGGTACGCGGCGAACGTGCGGAGCAGGAGCCAGAGGAACGGGTTGCCTGGCACGCCCGAGAGCGATGGCGCGGCCGGTTCAGCCGAGCAATCCCGCTATCGAGCCAGGTGGATGTCGACCGGATCACGGCCAACATGAAGAACGGCGTCCTGACTGTCACGCTGCCGAAGAAAACGGCCGGGGGAGCGCGCCACATTAAGATCCAGGCCGGGTAAGCTCCTGCCGACTACGCCCAACCCGAAACGCGTGACGTTCGCACACTGTGCCTGCGGGGTGGCCTCGGGGGGTGCTGCCCCGCAGCTCGATTGGTTCTCTCCGCTCGAACCCGGAAACGAACGTCTTTTTCCTAGGCTGCCGCTTGGGGCGGGCCGGCCACGGTGCGTTGATCTGGCACGGCTAGGCTGGTGCGCGTACGATGGGAATTGGAGCGGGAATGCGTAAGCAAGCGATCTGTTTCCGGTCAGTTTAAGCGCATCACGCGGAGTGGCCCGTGTCGCTCAACAAGATTCTCACGATCGTCTCGATTGTGGTTGCCGGCTTGCTGGCTGTGGTTTTTGCCGCTGACCTCGCGCTCGGTGTACCGTTTCAGAGGGCGGCGCTGGTGCTTGACATTGCCGTCCTGATCGCCTGCGCACTGATCCTGTGGCAGGGCGCAGAGACGTACTTTGAGATGAAGCGATAAGCCGTGCCAGACTGCAGCAGCAGTTCCCCATCTCGGCTCAAGTTCGTTGGTGTGGGTTGAGGGAGTGTGCGCAGGGTGGATCAAGGGGGGTCACGTTTGCGCACATGCTGCGGCCCATCCCACGGCCGTGGGGGAGACAGGTAGCGGCTGGGCGTGATGAGATGTCTTGGGCGGGCGAACTGAACGGGATCTAGCTGCTGGGGGCGTGCCCAACGTTCATTCGGTCGGCGCCCGCTTTCCAGGTGCGGGCAGCACAGTTGCCGTCGCCTCGAACCGAAGGATCTCCTCGCTGCCGTCCTTCGTGCGGACATGGATCAGGAAAAGTTGGGTGTGGATGCCTGGCTTATCGGGTGCCTTGAACTGCACGGTGAGGGTGTGCAGGGGCTTTGCTCCTGGTGGGATCTGGAGTGTGAATGGCCCTTTGCCCGTTTCCACCTTGACGATTTCAACGGGTTCGGAGGCGCGCAGCAGTGTGCGTTTCCTCAGGGAATCGCCCGGGTAGGCCAAGCCCAGGTACAGTCGGCTCCGTGCCAGCACGGCCGTCCCCACGATGTTGGCGCGGACGGGCACCTCAATGAGCGAGCGGAGCTTATCGTTGGTCACCAGTTGCACCATGGCGTTGAAGCGTCCGATGGTGTTCGGTGCCACGAGTTGGACATCGATCACGTAGGTCTGTCGGTCGGCTGATCGGTGGGTGCGGTGGGGGGTCACACGCAGGTACGGACTGGTTGCCTTGGCCGTCGTGATGGCCCAGTCGTGCCTGCCGGCGTAATCCAGCGTAAGCTTCCTCACCACGGAAGTGCCCCGTCGGACGGGCCCGAAGTCCAGGATGCCGGGCTGCAGCAAAATGTCTGGTCGGCTGAAGCAGCGCAAGGTAAGGCGAGTCTGATCGTAGGAGGGGTAGTCGAACGTTACGGTCACGGCCACCGTGCGCTCCCCCGTAAACCCATAGGTTTGAATCGTCGCGACGATCTCGGTGCTCTCCCCCGGCTCGAGCCACTCCTTTTCCGGCATGGCTACCGAGCAAATCGGGCACGAGGGGCGGACGCTTGCGATATGGACCCGTTCGTGCAGCTTGTTCACGATGCGAAAGCGGTGCTTGAGCACGACGCCGCGCGCGACGTAGCCGAAATCGTGGTGCTGGTGGTCGAAGAGCTGTTCGGACCAGCCGCCATGGGCAGCCGTGGCTGACAGGATCGTTACAACGGCAGCGGCGATGGAACGCAGGAGGCGGGGCATAGTCTTCTCCGTGGCTGGTCTGCTCTCAGCGGCGGCCCGCCGGCCCGCAAAGGCCCGACGCTCGAAAAATCGGCGTTGCGCAACGCTCTCCTGGATTTTAGCCCCCAGAAGCCTCTTCTTCTGGGGCGCCGGTACCGAACGCGAGGTTGCCCGCGGTCAGCCCCCCGTCGACAACGAGGACTGCTCCGGTTATGAACGAAGCCTCATCCGACGCGAGGAACGCGGCTGCCGCAGCTACGTCTTCCGGTTTGCCCAGTCGTCCGATCGGGTAGAGGGTCTTGATCCGATCGAGCACACCCGGGCTTTGTTCTTCAATCTGCCGCCAAGCGGGTGTGACGATCGTTCCCGGGCAGATGCAATTGATCCGGATTCCATGTCTGCCTTCCTGGACGGCGAGGGACCGGCTGAGTCCGATCAGACCGGCCTTGGCGGCGCTGTAGACGTGTTCGGTTCCGAAGCCGGCCAGGGCGTTTACGGACGAGATGTTAATGATGACACCGCGGCGGTGTTTGCGCATGGTGGGGAGGACTTCCTGTGTGAGCAGCCACGGCCCCATCAACCCCACCGACATGACCGGTTCCCATTCATTGCGCAGAATCGCTCGGACGCTGCACATGGCGTTGTTGACCAGAATGTCCACCGTACCGAACCGGTCCAGGGCGGCGCGCACGATCCGCCGGGCGTCGGTTCGGTTCCCCACGTCGCCGCGGACGAAGATTGCCTGGATGCCCCGGGCCGTGAGCAGATCGACGGTCTCCTTGCCCGGGCCGTCCTCGACGTCGTTCACCACGATACTGGCGCCTTCCTGGCCGAAACGACTCGCGATTTGCCGACCGATGCCGCGGCCCGCTCCGGTAACGATCGCCACTCTGCCTTCGAGGCGCATGGAGACGTCCTCCCTGATGATGGCAGCAGCACGCAGTGCCGCACTTCGTTGTTGGCGTGAAGTCTGCGGTCGGTTCTAGTCGATTCTAACTGATGAGCACCGGGCCGAACCGGCTCGATCGTCCGCGTCCGTCCCGACTGGACAGCGCGGCATTAGGCCCCCCAAACTGCAGAGTCCATTCTCGCCGCACGCCACCGCGTGGCCGAGCCCACGGCGGTTGCTGTCCCCCCGAACCGCAGCGAGTGGTGGAAGGAATCTGACAGGGAAGTCGAAACGATGCGATCGCCTTCTGCTCAGGGTCCTCTCCGGCTTGTCCGGCTCGTTCTCCTACCGCTGTTGGCCCTGATGGCGGGGGGCTGCTGTGCGGTTTGCGAGCGTCCTTCGCCGGCCGACAGCGCTCTGGCAGAACGAGTACGCCAGCGGATTCAGCGAGCGGGCATCCCGGGGGTCAAGCAAGTTCAAACCTCCGCAAAAGATGGTCTCGTCACGCTCGGCGGAATCGTCGAATCGCCGATCGCACTGCAGCGCGCCGTCGTCCTGGCCAGCATGGAGCGCGACGTCCGTGATCTGTCTTACCTGGGAGTGAGGTTTGACCCACCTGACGTTCCTGACGAGGAGATCGTGCGGAGGATGAAGCGGGCTGCCGCGGGTGTGCTTGGCCCGGACCTAGCCGGTGAACTGGGCTACTACTGCGAGGATCACTTTGGGGTGGTTTATGGAACCCTGCCCAGCGCGGCGTTGCGGGATCGGTTGGACGAAGCGATCCGGCAGGTCGAGGGGATTGGTCCCTACTTCATCGCCGTAGATGTGCAGCTCGAGAATCCGCCTCCGGACGACGTGGTACAGAGGGCGGTTGAACGGGAGCTGCACAGCTTTTTCAACCCCAGGCGGTTACTCCTGATCGGCTCGCATATCCAGGTTGAGTGTAAGGACAACGTGGTCACGTTGAGCGGCACGGTGAAGAGCTACCTGGCGCGCATGGTCGCTGAACAGCAGGCACGCCAGGTTCCTGGGGTACGCTACGTGATCAACCGTCTGCGGGTGGAGGCACCGCGGGCGGAGTGAGGCAAACCGATCTGTTCCGGCGGATAACGCGGCGTTCCCGCGGCTGGTCGGCTCTGTCGCCCCCCGGTGCTGGTCCGTCCGTGGCCTGCTGTTTGCACCCCGTGGACGGCTCGCAAGGAGGGAATGGCGCATCGACGGCACCAGAAGGGGCGTTTGGCGCACCTGGCCGTGAGCGCATGACGCGGCCCGGGTTCGTCAAGCCGCGGACTCGGCCTGGGGCTGCCCGGCCGGTTCGGGTTGGAGCGGTGGGGCGGTACCTTCGGGGCCAGAAACCAGGCCCGGTATCGCCCTAGGGCTCGTGGCCCACTGTCGAGCGAGCTGTGTTGCTCGGCTGTTGACGAAACGCGATAATGGTAAGTGAAGCCGCGAGGAAAACGGGTGTTGAGGTGAAGGTCGTCTTGATGATGTTCTGAGGACTGGTTCGCTGAAATGGCAGTCACCAGGGAAAGGAAACAAGAGATCATCCGCAAGTTTCAGCGGGACGAAACGGACACGGGATCGCCCGAAGTACAAATAGCGATCCTGACGGCGCGGATCCAGGAGCTGAGTGAGCATTTGAGGCGGCACAAGAAGGATGTCCACAGCCGTCTCGGACTGGTGAAGATGGTGAGCCGGCGGAAGAAGCTCCTGGATTACCTGCGCCGCAAGAACTTCCAGCGCTATGTCGAACTGAAGCAGCAGCTCGGCATCCGCTAGCGAGCGTCCGGCGGCGAACGGACTGACGCCACGCGTGGCTTGCCCCTCACCGCACACCTGCACGTGGTGCCATACGGGAACCTCTAGGGAGTGAGTGCGCCCATGTCAGTCAGCGAGATTGTAGTAGAACGCATGATTGGCGATCGGACGTTTTCGTTGTCCACGGGTAAGCTTGCGCGGCAGGCCGATGGCGCCGTGGTGGCTCGCTATGGCGATACCGTGGTGCTTGCTGCCGTGGTGGCGGCGCCGTTACCGGAGGGAATCGACTTCTTCCCGCTCACGGTGGACTATCGCGAGAAACTTTATGCCGCCGGCAAGTTCCCCGGTGGGTTCATTAAGCGCGAAGGGCGGCCGACGAACAAAGAGATTCTCACCTCGCGATTGATCGATCGTTCGATCCGTCCTCTGTTTCCGAAGAGTTTCAAGCATGAGGTGCAGGTTCAGATCATTACCCTCTCGGCCGATGGTCAGAACGATCCCGATGTCATCTCGATGGTGGCCGCCTCGGCGGCCCTTGCCGTTTCTGGGCTCCCGTTCGAGGGACCGGTGGGCAGCCTTCGAGTGGGACGGATCGCCGGTGAGTTCGTACTGATGCCTCTGCACCAACAGCTCGGCGAAAGTGACCTGGACCTTGTTGTCAGCGGCACGCGCGACGCCGTACTTATGATCGAAGGCTTTGGGCGTGAGCTGCCGGAACAGGATTTCCTGTCGGCGATTCGGTTCGCACACGAGCAGTACATGGCGCTGATCGAGATGCAGGAGGAGTTGCGGGAGCGCGCCGGGGTGAGCGTACCGGAGATCAAGGAGGAGGAAGAGGAGAATCCGTACCTGCAAACCATTCTGGATCGTTATGCCGCTGCCATCCGTGAGGCGTACCGGATCCGGGAAAAGCGGCAGCGGCGTACCGCGGTGGACGAATTGAAGACGCGAATTCGGGAGCAGTTGGTCGAGGAGTGCACCGCCCGAGAGCAGGTTGTCGACGATCTAAAGCTCTTTGACGCCATCCAGCTCGCCGAACGAGCGGTGGTGCGTCAGATGATCTTGGAAGGAATCCGCCCTGATGGACGGGGGCATACGGATTTGCGCGAGATCTATTGTGAGGTCGGCGTGATGCCCCGTACGCATGGGTCTGCCCTGTTCACCCGCGGGGAAACGCAGGCCCTTGTCACGACCACCCTGGGCACCACCGTGGATGCCCAGAAGGTGGACGGCATCATGGGCGAGTACTCGAAGAAGTTCTACCTGGACTACAACATGCCCCCATTCTCGGTGGGGGAGGTGCGGCCGATCCGCGGGCCGAGTCGGCGAGAGATCGGCCATGGCGCTTTGGCTGAACGATCGCTCAAACCGCTGGTGCCCGACCCGACCGAGTTTCCGTACACGATCCGAGTCGTCTCCGACATCCTTGAGTCCAACGGGTCCAGTTCCATGGCTTCGGTCTGCGGTGGAAGCTTATCGCTGATGGACGCAGGTGTACCGATTCGGAAGGCAGCAGCGGGGGTATCCATCGGTCTGGTCTATGAGGGGGATGATCGCTATGCACTGCTGACCGACATCCTGGGGGACGAGGACCACTGTGGAGACATGGACTTTAAGGTCGCCGGCACGGACCGGGGGATCACGGGTATCCAGCTTGACCTGAAGATCAAGGGCCTGCCCGACAAGCTAATCGCGGAGACACTAGAGCGCGCTCGCGAAGCGCGGCTGAAAATCCTCGAGATCATGAATCGGACGATCGACCGGCCACGGCCTAGTGTCGCCCCCCATGCTCCGCATATTGTCCAAGTGCGGATCAATCCGGAGAAGATTGGTCTGGTCATTGGTCCGGGCGGCCGTATGATCCGTCTGCTCGAGCAGGAAACGGACGCTTCGATCGAGATCGAAGAGGATGGCACGATTACGGTAAGCGCCGACACAGACGAAAAAGCGCGGGCCGCGGCCGAGCGGATTCGTTTGATGACCGAGGACGTGCAGGTGGGAAAGATCTATACCGGTCGGGTGGTGGACATCCGCGATTTCGGTGCGATCCTCGAGATTTTGCCGGGCAAGGAGGCATTGTGCCACATCAGCGAACTGGACACCGGCTATGTGCGTGACGTGACGGATATCTGTCAAATTGGTGACGAAATGCAGGTGAAGGTGATCTCCGTTGACGAGAACGACCGGGTTAAGGTGTCGCGCCGGGCGGTTCTGGAGGAGCAAATGATCGGTGACGATCTCGGTGAATCGGTGGTCGCCGAACAGCGGCCCCATGCGAGGTCGGGCCGCGACCATTCCCGATCAGGTGGACGGCGGCATCAGGGACGTTCCGGCGGGGGCCACCGCCGCGGGCATCATGGGTCGCGGGGTGGCAACCGTGGCGGTCGGCACAATCGGTGATCTATGACCTCAGTGCCGTGTTGGCACCTACGATGCCAATCGAGCGCGTCAGGCGGACAAAGGGGGAGCCTGAACCGGCTGCCCCGGATACATCGACCCGCGAGCGGATAGAACAGGACCTTCGGGACCAATATGCGGAATTGGCCCTGATCGCGGGCGGGCTGGCGCACGAGATCAAGAATCCGTTGAGCACGATTCGGCTCAACCTGGCGTTGCTCCATGAGGATCTGACGGACGCAGAGTTCGCCGGAGAAAGTCGCCGCCTGAACCGCGTGTTACAGAAACTGCAGGTCGTCCAACGGGAATGCGAGCGGTTGGAGGGAATTGTCGAGGAGTTCCTCATCTTTGCGCGCACCACCGAACCGCAGCTTGAAGTCTGTGATTTGAATGCCCTCATTGCCGAAATCGCCGAATTCGTGGGGCCGACGCTGAGCCAGCACAAGATTGAGCTGCACGTGTATCCGCGCTCCGACCTACCCCTTATCCGTGTGGATCGGGACCTACTCAAGCAAGCCCTGCTCAATCTGATCCTGAACGCGCGCGATGCCATGCCTGAGGGGGGAGAGATCATCGTGACGCTCCATGTCACGCCGGACGGTTGGTGTATGATCAACGTGATCGACACCGGTGAGGGGATCCCACGCGAGATCCAGGAGAAGATCTTTCGCCCGTTCTATTCCACGCGCCGTCATGGCACGGGTCTTGGACTGCCCACCGTTCGCCGCATCGTAGAGGCTCACGGAGGGACCGTCACCTTCGAAAGCGAACCGGGAAGGGGGTCAAAGTTCACGATTAGTTTGCCCCTGAGGGAAGCAGAGAGCGCTTAGCGGGCGCCCGTCTGCGCTCCCGGGCGAGGCCGACCCGACTGCGAGCTGGAGCTTCCTTTTCGGCCCGCTGTAACCCCTGGGCCCCACAGGTCCCCTGGCAAGCCTATCGGGGCCATCGGCGAGTGAACCGTGCAGCGCCTGAGCGCACCTGGTCGGCCCGACGTCGAGTTCGGAGCCAGGCCGAAAGGCGGTGTGAGATCGATTGCCTCACCCCCTCGTTGCCTTCCCCGCCGCGTCCGTGGCGAAGCTTTCCCCCGCGGTCCCACCCGACTTTCTCAAGCACCCTGGCAGCGGTCGTACGGGTTGATCGAGGCCGGTATGCTGATTGCGGTGTTGTCTCGCAAACGCACCCTTTTCCTAGAATTGATGAACTGCGAGAGAAGGGGGTGACGGTCACCCCGGTAGGTGCACGGTGGTGCCGAGGGGCAACTCATTCCGATGGCATCGGATCGAAGCACAGCAGAAAGCATCCGGATCCTCGTGGTCGACGACGAGGAGAGCCACGCTCAGGCGATGGCAGAGTGCCTGGAGCGGGTGGGCTATAGCTGCACCGTAGCCACATCCGGCACTGACGCAGCCAAGCTTCTGCAGACGGACTGCTTCGACATCGTGGTCACCGATCTTGTTATGGACGGCGTGGACGGCCTTGAGTTGCTCCGGAGGGTGAAGGAAACGTCACCGGAGACTGAGGTAATCCTGATTTCGGCGCACGGCACATTGAGACATGCGGTCGAAGCGATGGAGCAGGGGGCGCTGACGTACATTACGAAACCTCTGGACGTCCGAGAGCTTCGAGCCAAGGTGGCTCGAGCAGCCGAGCGGATTGAGATGCTCCGCTCCAACGTCGAACTCCGCCGTCAGCTCGATGAAAGATTCGGTTTCGAGGGGGTCGTAGGCAACAGCCCCAAGATGCGCCGGATCGTGAGCATCCTTCAGCAGGTGGCCCCCACATCGGCCACAGTCCTCATCGAGGGTGAGACCGGAACCGGCAAGGAACTGGTCGCTCGCGCCATCCATAACAACAGCCCACGCAAGAACAAACGGTTCGTGGCCGTCAACTGCGCCGCGTTTGCCGAGTCGCTGATCGAAAGCGAGCTGTTCGGCCACGAGAAGGGTGCATTTACGGGAGCCGATCACGTGCGCATCGGCAAGTTCGAGTACGCCAACGGAGGGACACTCTTCCTGGACGAAATCGGGGACATGCCGATTTCCACCCAGGTCAAGCTGCTTCGCGTGCTCGAACATGGCGAGATCGTACGGCTGGGCAGCAACGAACCGATCCCGGTGAACGTCCGAATCATCTCCGCCACGAATCAGAACCTTGAGGAGCTCGTGCGCCAGGGCAAGTTTCGCCAGGACCTGTACTATCGCCTGAAGGTTGCCACGGTCCGTCTGCCTCCGCTCCGCGAGCGGCTGGAAGACATCCCCCTGTTGGTGGACCATTTCGTCCGGGAGCTCAGTGCCAAGCACGGGCGAACGGTAAAAGCGGTCCAACCGGCGGTTCGCCGCGCTTTCATGCGGTACAACTGGCCGGGGAACGTCCGGGAGCTCCGCAACGTGATCGAGACCATGATCGTTGTCGACGCCGACGGCATCCTGGGCGAAGACGACCTGGACCAAGCCGGTTTCCAGTTACCGAAGGGTGGCGTGGAGCTGGACGAGTCCTCTCTGATTGGCAAGCCCCTTGTGGAGGTGGAACGCTGGTACATTCAGAAGGCGCTGGAGCTGACCAACGGAAACCGCGAGGAGGCCGCCCGGCTGCTGAAGATCGGCGAGCGCACGTTGTACCGCAAGATCAAGCGGTTCGGGCTGGGTAGGAGCAACAATGGGCGTAATCAAGCAACTGCCGCCGGAAGTCGTCAATCAGATAGCGGCGGGGGAAGTCGTTGAGCGACCCGGAAGCGTCGTTAAGGAGCTGCTCGAGAACGCGATCGACGCCGGTGCCAGCCGCGTGGAAGTCCATCTCGAACGGGGCGGCCAGGATCTGATCCGGGTCATCGACAACGGCCGCGGCATCAGCCCCGAGGACCTTCCGCTCGCGCTTGCTCCCCACGCCACCAGTAAGCTTACGACGCCCGAGGACCTTTACCGCATTGGGACGATGGGATTTCGCGGAGAGGCACTCGCATCGATTGCGTCGGTGAGTCGGGTGCGGATCGAATCACGGCTTCCCTCGGCTGACTCAGGGTACGCCATCGAAAGCAACGGGGGGCAGCTTTCCGAAGTTATGGCCTGTGGATGCCCGCCAGGCACGATGGTCGAGGTGCGCAACCTGTTCTTCAACACGCCGGTCCGGCGTAAGTTTCTGAAGACGGTCCAGACCGAGCTAGCTCATTGCGTGGACGCGTTCACCCGGGTGGCTTTGGCCTACCCTGAGCTGGCAGCCGTTCTGAAGCACAACGATCGCGTCCTGTACGACCTCCCCGGAGGGGGCAGGCTCCTGGAACGGCTCGCCCTCTTCTTCGGCCGCGAACTCGCTGAGCATCTGATCTGGGTTGAGGCGGAGTTCGAAGGCTATCGGCTGTCCGGTTACGTTGCCCATCCCAGTCAAACGCGGCCCACGACCAAGGGCCAGTTTTTCTTCGTGAACCGCCGTTACGTGCGGGATCGCTCGCTGAGCCACGCGCTCGCCGAGGCGTACCGGGGGCTGGTGATGTCCGGTCGCCAACCCATCGCTTTCCTGTTCATCGAGATGCCCGTGGAGGACGTGGACGTGAACGTCCATCCGACCAAGGTGGAAGTTCGTTTCCGTGACACCCATCGGGTGTACAGCCTCGTGCTCGGCACGCTCCGCGACCGCTTCCTCCGAACCGATCTCACCACCCACCTGCGGGTCGGGCCCGCAAGCACCGCCGAGGCAGAGGTGGAGCGAGTGCCCGCACCACCGTCGCCAATCGAGCTTGGCTCCGCCCCACCACACGCGGAGTCGGTAAAGCGCGGGCTGGAAGCGTTTTACCGGCGGCAGCGAGGCGCCCCCGCGGATCGCCCCGACCTCAGGCTCACCCGCGGCCCCCGCCCCCAGCGCCGACTCGACCTCCCCGCGCCGGTCGGTACAAGCCAGAACCGTTCCCCCCTGGCACAGAAGGCAGACCTGGGAACCGGTGACACCGAGTCAACCGCACGCGGCGGCGAGGAGCTGCGTGCCCTGCAAATCCACAACTCCTACCTCGTCGTGGAATCCGACGAAGGCCTCATGGTCATCGATCAGCATGCCCTGCATGAGCGTATCCTCTACGAGCAACTCCGCGATCGGGTCCGCAACGGGTACCTCGAATCCCAGCGCTTACTTGTCCCGGAACCGGTCGAAGTGGGCGCGGCCGAGATGGAACTCGTCCACGAGCGGGCCGACGTACTGCGCCGCCTGGGGCTGGAACTGGAACCGTTCGGACCACGTACGTTGCTGGTCCGGTCCTATCCGGCAGCCCTGGCGAATCTGCCCGCGGCCCAACTGGTCATCGACCTGCTCGAAAAGCTCAGTGGCTACGGGGGCGACGTGGAAGAAGAACACGTGATCGACGACCTGCTCCATATGATCGCATGCAAGGCGGCGATCAAGGCGGGTCAGAAACTAACCCAGGATGAGATCGCCGAACTCCTTCGCCGTCGCGAACTGGCCCGCGATCATCACCATTGCCCCCACGGCAGACCCACCGCTCTCATCCTCACCCGCGAAGAACTGGACCAGCGGTTCGGCCGCCGCTAGCCCCTGGATCGTCTACAGCCCCCGACGCGCCGCCGATCACACCAGGCAGGATTCAGCACTCAGCCCCCGCGGCAACAGCCCCCGCACCAACGCCACGCGAGCCGGTCCGAGCCCCCCATACCAAGCCCACGGACCCGCCCGCCGGCACCATCGGCGGCGGTTCGCTCAGCCCACCAGGGGAGCATCCTATCGCGAGTTCGGAACCGGCTCGAAGCGCACAGATTAGCAAGCCAACCGATCGGCCAGCGGAACGTCCTACTGGATGATCTCCAGCTTGGGAAGCCGCGCGTGCTTGGCCGCTTCCACCGAAATCTGGGCCGCCAACTGCCGACTGATCTCCAGCAACGGCTCGCGTGCCGGATGGTCCGAAGAGAAGACCTCCGCAATCCGTCCCTGGTCGCTCAACTCACGCAAGCTTACGTCGATCGGAATCCCTCCAAGGAACGGAATACCTTGCTGCTCGGCAAGAAGACGGGCTCCCCCCGTGCCAAAGATCTCCGTCCTCTCACCACAATGGGGGCACTTGAAGTAGCTCATGTTCTCCACCAGCCCCAGAACAGGGATGCGCAGCTTGCGGAACGCCGTGATGGCCCGAATGGCATCGGCAAGAGCAACATCCTGGGGCGTGCAGACCACCACCGCACCGGTCAGGGGGATGAGTTGGGCCAGGCTCAACGGCACATCGCCTGTGGTGGGCGGAAGGTCAATCACCAGGTAGTCCAGCTCCCCCCATCGAACCCGGTGCAGGAATTGCTGGATCGCCCCATGAAGCATCGGCCCCCGCCAAATCACGGCCTCGTTCTTCGGCAAGAGAAACCCCATCGACATGACACGGATGCCGCCCGCCTCCAGGGGCTGGATCATCTGGTCCTCGGTGACCGCCGGTTGGCCCGAGACGCCAAGCATGACCGGGATGCTCGGACCGTAGATGTCCGCATCCAGCAAGCCCACCGCCGCTCCGTGCTCCTTTAACGCCAACGCCAGTGCGGCCGCGACCGTGGACTTGCCCACACCCCCTTTGCCGCTGCCCACCGCGATCGCGTTCTTGACGCCCGGGATCTCTCCTTGCCGCCCGGCCATGCCGCTCCGCACCTGGGCGGTGAAGTGAATCTGGATGCCGTTCACCTCAGGCACGCGTGTCTTCAACGCCGCCGTGATGTCCCGTTCGATCTGGCCCTTCAGCGGACATGCCGGCGTCGTAAGCTCAACGTGCAACACCACGTCGGAACCGTTGATTTCGACGCCTTTGATCATGCCCAGCTCGAGCAGGTCGCGGCCAAGCTCTGGGTCCTTGACCCCGCGCAACGCCTCCAGGATCTGTTCTCGCGTGATCGTCGCAGCCATCGTTTCCTCTCGCTTCGCGTGAGTCGCCCCCGGTTCTTTGCCGCATTCTACGCTCGTGGCCACCCTGCGCGTCCGTTCTCGAAATCCGTTTCCTAGCCGGCAGTCTCGCCGCGCCAACCCCATACTGCCGGACGTGTCCGTTTCCCCGTCGCCGCCACCGGCCAACCTGGGTACTGTTCGGCAGCGGCAGTCAGCCACGGCCGCGCCCCCGCCAGCCCAGCAGCCGCCCCACCACCATCTTGGCCACCTGCATTCCGCTCATTGCTGCAACCGGTAAACCTCCAGTCGACCAAGCGGCGCAACGGCCATTTGGGTCACCACCCGTTCCGACGTCGTCGAAACCGTCGCACGCCAACGCGTTTCATATAGGTAAGCAAAAAAGACACGCTCACAACCGCTCCTGGGCAACGCTAGGACGGCGAGGTAGCCGGGGGTCGAGAAGGTTGCTCACCGGCACCGGATGGTTCTGGCATTTCGAGCGCTTGGGTGGGGCAGACCACCGCGCAGACCGCGCAAAACGTGCAATCGGCCGGACGTACGATCTCGGGAAGACCGTTCGACTGGGCAAGACAATCCGTGGGGCAGACAAGAACGCACCACCCGCACGTGATGCAACGGTGAGCGCGCAAGATCGGCAGCAGCCTCAACCGCTCTTCCAGATCGATCGTCTCGTTCTCACTCATGCTCGGCTCGCCTATCCCATCTGCCCATCGTCGACTACGCACCGGCCTCGTGTAGGCCAAGCAGGGCGGTCATCGCTGCGGCCACAGCCTTGCGCGGCGCCGTGCTTGGCGTCTGCATTACGGAGCAGCGTGACCGCCACACGATCCTGCCTGATCAGCAGCCCCGGCATCACCTCGCCACAATCCGGGGTTCCTGCAGCCGTGGAACCTGTTCGGCCAGCCGATCACCTCGGCAGCCGTGTGCCAAACAACAGCTTCGGACCAGCTCGGCCACTTCCGGGGGAACAGGACTAACGAAGACACGGTCTACACCGGCACAGTAAAGATAGGGGGCGAGCCAGTTCCGGCCGTAGGGCAATAACGCCAGAATGCGGACCGTGTCGCGTCGCCGACGTGTCTCGGCCACCAATTCCAGGCACTTTTCCGCCGATCCAGCTCGTGCCAGATCAAGAACAGCGACGCGAAGATACGGGAGCGCCCCAACGGTCGAGAGGAACGCCTCGCGGTCCCTCGTCCACGCCACCCAAACAGGCAGACGGCCCAATCGCCCAGCCAACTGGTCCGCCCACCACGGCTCTGGGCTATGCACGAGCACTCTGAAGCGGACGGCGTCCGTTTGCACGGTTTCAATCGCCATGGATAACCCCCTACCGGTCTTCGTGCGCCGGTGCCACCGCCTTCGCGCCGAACACACCTCTGTGCCTTCCGGCTGAGACGTTCCCCCTACCACGTTCACAGCAGCGATGGACGGCGCTGCAACCCTGTCCTCCTCTATTGGCCCGCGCCGCACATAATCGAGTGGGCTCCAGGACTCAGGGTTCACCCGCACGCTTGGGGCACGTCTCACCGGCAGTCTCCGATATCCTGTGGCCGTTCCTGCCCGGACGCATGGCGAGAGGTTCCGCCGCGAGCCTCTTTTCTATGGTTTCTCTAATCGCCGGGTCGGATTCACGGGGCAGGTGGGCATGCAAC
>JALSID010000231.1 GCA_026981825.1 Planctomycetota bacterium | reverse complement strand
CGTCACCGGTTGTACGCGACCACCACACTCCAGATGTACCGGACGAACCCCTCCCAACCCGCCCACACGCACCGCGCCATCTCGTAGCCGCGCTTCAGCACCGAGATCACAGCTTCCATCGCCGCCCGAAATCCTCGCAGTACCCGGTACACCCGGCTGTTGCGCACCATGTCCAGAATCTTCAAGCCCCGGCGCTTCGAGAAGCACACGTCCTCGACGCCCTTCGCCTTTGCCGCGGCCAGGTTCGCCTTCGACGCAAAGCCCCCATCGGCGGCCGTCTGCTCAGGCGCCTGCCCGTAGATCTCGATGTGGCGCTCCAGCATCGGTACAAACAGCTCAGAGTCCGCCGGGTTGCCCCGGCACACCACCACGTCCGTCACCATCCCGCTGCCCCCCGCTGCCAGGCACACCTTGTGGCCGTAGAGCACCTCGCGGTTCTTCTTGGCCAGAATGTCCGTATGGGGCTCAAACAGCGAAACGATCTTCTCCGAGGCCGATACCTTTTCCCCTTGGATGACTCGGCGCTGTGTTTGGTCCACCACCCTGTCGACTCGTCCGAGCATTTGTTCCATCTTCTCGGCCAGTTCCAGCCCCTTGCGGGCTTCCTTGGCGTTCATGGCCTGCTTTTGCCAGGGGCCCCGAAGGACTCCGATGGCCTCCTGGGTGTAGCCCCTGACCAGCCCGACCACTCGCAGCAGCTCTCGGTAGGCACGATGGCGCTCCCGGGGGCCTTTGGCTGTCTGTATCTCCCGCGCCCGCCGCTTCGCAGCCCGCGTGTGGTCCGAGAACCGATACCCCGGTCCGGGGTGAAGGGCCTCTCCCTCGTTCAAGTACCGGGTCAGTACCCGAACCCCATCCCACAACAGCGACGAATCCGTCGGGGCGTGGATGTTCGTCTCCACCCCCGTGGTATCCATGCGCAGTCTGCTCCCCGTCTCGACCTCTTCCTCCCGGGCCACCTCCAGGATCCGGCGGTTGATCTTCTCCCACGTCTGCTCCCGGATCGCGCAGATGTTCAGGTGCAGCGCCGAAGCGCTCGGCGACTGCCCCGTGCGCATCCGGGTGAACGCCCGAAGCGTCCGGGAGTCTCGCAGGTGAAACTCCAACTCCTCGTACGTCAGTCCCTGGCTCTGCTTCACCAAACCGGACCGAAGCACCTGTTCGGCCGTCAACCCTTGCCGGCCGCGATCACTGCGGCAGTGCCTCACCAGGTCCGCATGGACCCAGTCGAGGACCTCGGGGCACTGGTCCAGGATCTCCGAAATGACCTCGAACTCGCGGGCTACCCGGTGGCGAGGCAAGACATGGCCGATGTCCATCTGAGGGTCCCGTTTTCGCCGCATTCGTGCACCCTGCTCCCTGGACTTCATAAATGAAATCAACTGGTTGCAAGATGTATTGTATTTGATTTTCGATCAAAAACCAATACCAAAGATGCCTGAAAAAGCTAAAAATTTCCGTAGGTTCGCGTTTCTGGACGGACACTACCTAGCCGCCTTGCCGCCTTGCCCCCCTGCCTTCCAACCACTTCCTGAACGATGCCTGGCTCTCCCCGGATCGCCTGCCGGCAAGAAGACCTTCGACGCTCAGGTCCTCGTCTATGCTCTCCCAATGGACACCCACCCCTCCTCCGATCAGGCGCCAGTTCGCCCTCTCCTCAGGGGTCGCGCGTTCAAGCCTGGGGTACCATCCGAGAGGCACGCAGATCGTTCTGCCGTCAGACAGATCAACGGACAGGGTGTCTTCCGTCACACGAACATCTATGATACGGGGAGCTTCGATCTCACTCGCCAAAATAGGCATGCCACGCCTCCACAAACTGTCTGTGATTCGACTCCACAATGCGTTCTATGCGTTTTAGCTCTGCACGTCCGAATCTGTTGCTACTATGAGCCACAGATGAACACAGATCGGCACGGATGGACACCCGTGGGCCTCACGCCACGGCGCAGCGACGCCACGTGGAGGCCCGGTCGCCCCGCCGCCCAGCCGCCCCAACGATTTACGATTCACGATTTACGATTTACGGCCCCATCCGTCCCAACGTCCCAACGTCCCAACGCCTCAGCCGCCTTGCCGCCTTGCCGCCTTGCCGTCCTGCCGTCCCAGCATCCCCATCTGTGGCCCCGATCTTGGGGTCCGAGCCCGGCTTGCCTTCCCTCAGCCGTAGACGTCGCTGCGGTGACCGATACGGATCACCAGTACGACGAGCCTTTCATCCTCGATTCTCGCAACGATCCGGTACGGTCCCACGCGGTACCGCCACAGATCGTGGAGCCTGCCCTTCAGGGGGGCGCCCAGCGAGCGGGGGTCGTCCAGGGTCGATAGGCGTTCGAGATACTTCCGAACCCGTTCGCGGGAGGGTGGATCCAGCCCCCTGACATCCTTTCGGGCGGACGCCAGGTACTCAATCGTCCAGCTCCTCCCAGAAGTCCTCGTGCGACACGATCACGTCCTTGCCCGCGCGCAGGTCCTCCAGTCGCTTCTCGGCGAGGTACACGTCCTCCAGATCGTCCAGGTACCGCTTCAGCGCCTCGCGCACGTAGTACCCCTTGGGCCGGGCGGTGA
>JALSID010000230.1 GCA_026981825.1 Planctomycetota bacterium | reverse complement strand
AAACTTAGCCGTGCTACGCGAGGGGAATACGCCGGCTTCAATGGGGCCGTGGCTGGGGGGCCACGGAAACGATACAGGGGTTGATAGAGCGGGAGCTCCCTGGAGGCTTCAATGGGGCCGTGGCTGGGGGGCCACGGAAACCAGTGGCGCGTGCTGCGCCGCAGGCCGTATGGTGGCGCTTCAATGGGGCCGTGGCTGGGGGGCCACGGAAACGCGACGTCGCGCAGCGACCAGCCGGTCGCCTCGCAAGCTTCAATGGGGCCGTGGCTGGGGGGCCACGGAAACACGAATGACGGCTGCGCTGAAGCGCTCCACATACGAGACGCTTCAATGGGGCCGTGGCTGGGGGGCCACGGAAACGTTATATACCGGCCCGGCCCCCACGCGGGGGATAGTGGCGCTTCAATGGGGCCGTGGCTGGGGGGCCACGGAAACCCCCCCTCCGCGACGTGGGCCGAATCACCGTGGACCTCGCTTCAATGGGGCCGTGGCTGGGGGGCCACGGAAACCAGCGCTGCGTAGCTCCGTGGAAGCGGCTTGGTGTGGCTTCAATGGGGCCGTGGCTGGGGGGCCACGGAAACGCCTTTTCGCCATTCTTCCATAGACTGCCACACCAACGCTTCAATGGGGCCGTGGCTGGGGGGCCACGGAAACAGGGAAGTCCGAAGGTGGGTTACCTATGAAATGAAGGCTTCAATGGGGCCGTGGCTGGGGGGCCACGGAAACTCCCTGATGCAGTGTGAAAGAAGAGTAGTCCCCGGTGCTTCAATGGGGCCGTGGCTGGGGGGCCACGGAAACCCGCAGATCGAACGGTGGTGGGAGGGGGATGTGTTGATCGCTTCAATGGGGCCGTGGCTGGGGGGCCACGGAAACGGTGATTTGGGGGACAACCGGAGACCGTGGTTACGCGCTTCAATGGGGCCGTGGCTGGGGGGCCACGGAAACAGCACGCGCGCGGGGGGGCGGAGATGGCCCACGCTGTAGGCTTCAATGGGGCCGTGGCTGGGGGGCCACGGAAACAGAAAAAGTAAGAATTCTTGTCAATCGTCTGAGAAAGCTTCAATGGGGCCGTGGCTGGGGGGCCACGGAAACAGGCAGATAATGCAGATAAGACGATTTTGCATATTTAAGCTTCAATGGGGCCGTGGCTGGGGGGCCACGGAAACCCCACGTCGCGGAGGGGGCGACGGGGGGAAACGTCTACGCTTCAATGGGGCCGTGGCTGGGGGGCCACGGAAACGTCCCGAGCGTCGAACATGGCACCTCCTTGTCGCCAGGCTTCAATGGGGCCGTGGCTGGGGGGCCACGGAAACCCCCCACACCCTAGGGGGTAAGGCCGACGTGGGCAGGGCTTCAATGGGGCCGTGGCTGGGGGGCCACGGAAACCATAGCCACCGTTCGACACGGCCACGCACGCCACAGCGCTTCAATGGGGCCGTGGCTGGGGGGCCACGGAAACACAGCGGATTCCAGGTCCGGTCGAGGAGGTGGTGCCTACGCTTCAATGGGGCCGTGGCTGGGGGGCCACGGAAACCGCTCCATCGCAAGTTGTTGCAGCAAGGGACGTTAGAACCCTCTTTGCGAGCGTGATCCCAATCGGCACCAAATCGACCAGGTAAAGCCGCATCGGTCCACTCCGCAAATCGCACGCTACATCGCCCTAGACCGCCAAAAACGCCATTTGCGAGCGTGCCCAGGGATTCGCGCATCACCTCCACGCTCGCAAGCGACCCCCTGATCAACGGGGCCGCGGCCGAACGGCCGCGGAAAACTGCACTAAGGGCTAGGCGTCCTGCAAGCGCAGACTGCAGACGTTGCCTCCGATCACGCAAGCACAACAGCCCTGACGTTCGCCAAGGCGACGTCAGCAGCCTCCTATTTGTCAAGAATCCGAATAACAGCATATTCTACCCCACCGCCACGCACCACTGCAACCCCGCTAGTCTAGCGCACCGCCGCGCGTGAGAACGGCCACGCGTCCAACAAGAACCCGGCGGTGATATCCGCCCGGCGCCGTTCCCACCTCCGCGGCCAGCTTCACGGCGCGATATCCCTCAACCTATGACCGCAGTCACCATCGGGCAGCAGCGCCCCCCCCGACGGCCAGCCACGCCTCGCCGATCGGCTAGACTTCGGGCTGGCCGCGGCACCCGCGGGGTGAGACATCCACTGCGAAAAGCTCCGCAAGGCTGGCCGCGGCGGCGAGCCTACCGCTCGCCCCTGGAAAAACCGCGGCCGGCAAGAAATGCGCTTCTGCCCACGCGCCCGGTCCGGCTGAAGCTGGCGGGCAATCCTCCCTGCCCGCGCCGGGCAGGGCTACCGCTGCGCCGTCAAAGGTACTACCACGGCCCGGCTCTGCTCTCGGGCCGAGCGGCCGGTGGTCACCGCTGCCCTCCCGCGGATCGGGCCGATCGGATGGATCAGGCCGATCAGGCTGTAGGCTGGTCGGGGTCCCCGAGGCGGCGGCACAGCCCCCGGATGCGAAAAGGACCGCGGCCGGCGCGCTGCACGGTCGGAGTGCTGCGTGCGGCGGATCGACGAAAACGGGTTTAGCTCGCGTTCGAACGCCTGCGGCGGCGCTGCTCGGGCGCATCCACCAACAGGTCCGGCTCTTCGTCCTCGTCAACAACGTCGCCGGTGTAACCCGCAGCCGCCATCTCTTTGTGCTGGATCAGGGCGCGGATCGCCTGTAAACGGTACCAATCGAGCGGATGTATCCCCCCCAGCCGGCGTTCCTCCTCGATTCGCTCCTTCTCCCGCACGAGCTGCTCATAAGACCAGTCGGACATTTCATCGATAAGAAGCGCGACTGGTCGCGCACTGACAAGGATCGATCGCTCATGGTCCGACAACCTGCGTTTCCGGACTCGACGTTCCATTCTGCGAATCAGAGACGGTGAGGGCTTGCGAGAATCGCCTGGTACGTGTCTCGCTTCGGCCATTGTCGCGCCGTCACTCCCGTTCTGGCTAGACTACCCCGCTTCGCTTGTCGGCCTATCTTAACAGAGTTAGCTGCGGTTGAGTCGGTGCGTGTGACACCCCGCGCGACTAGCCAACCCCGACAGCGTTCCCAACACGACCCCCGCGTCAGGATCAGAAAGACGCGTCCTCCTCGCTGTCCCCGGCGCTGACCGTTAACTCCGCTGCACCCTCCTCGCGACTCATCGCGGGCAGCCACCCCTCAAATACCCGCTTGCAGATCTGCGGTATCTCTGCTCTGATCCGGCCGTAATGCTCCGACGACAAATGATAGCGACAGAGCTCATCACACTCGCGCAAGAACTCTTCGAACGTGCCTGACGCGCCTACTGTCCTCTGCCTACGGACCCACTCCTGCATATGGGCGTCGATCCACTGGTAGGCGTCCTGGAGCTCCTCGGGAAGCTGCAGGTAGAACAGGAAATCCCGCTTCGAGAAGAACACCTTGCTTTTGTACATCGTGAACGGACTCAAACTCGGCAGCCCCTCCTCCGGCGGACAGTCGAGCACAATGAACGTCTCTTTACCAACCTCGAAGCCGTACCGAAGCTCATCGTTCATGCCGCTGGAGAACACAATACGCGGCATGTAGGCGATCACCCAGTCACTGTTGATCCCGATCAGCCAATCGAGATCGCGCACGATGGTGTGATCATTGAGCGCTTGCAGGTCAGCACGGGTGTAATAGGGCTTGAGGTTCTGGCCACTCTCGACCGCAGCCGGATCGAAGACGGTGAAGTAGCGGCGCAGCTCGCGAACGAACTCCTGCACCCGCGGCTTATCCTCAGTCGGCAAGTGGGTCATGGGATAGCTAATGTAGACAGGCCGCCGGTTGGTGAACAGCAAGCTCTCGAAGGTCTCCGTCTCTCGTTGTGGCACAACGAAGTGGCGCACATCCAGGAACTGGGCGAACAAGTTGGTCACGTAGACCTCGAACTCCTGCCACTTGACGATGGACTCCAGGTTCAGATGGAGGTATTCGCCGGGATGCTCGGTGAGTCTGTCGTGGATATCCTGGGGGGCATCGATTACGGTGACCAGCAATCGCGGCGACAGGCGGCGCAGGTCGGCGAGCTTTAACCCTTCGCGGAGCCCGCTGCGAAGCAGAAAGGTAGCGTGACAGAAGACGATGTGGGTCAGCGCAGGCGGTTCTGTACCGTCCTGGGTACGCCGCGCCGAGACATCGAGCTGGCGTGCCGCCTCCTCCCGCTCGATCTCACGTAAGATTCGCTCCAGGGCTGCGGCGCGCAGGGATGTCAGGGCATCGCGCGGTGCGTTCAGAATGTTCGAGTGGTCGTACTGCAAGTGCGCATCGCGAGCGATCCGGTCCATTACGGCGCCCACGTTGTACGTGCGCACCCGATCCGCGTGTCGGCGGGCCAGCCGAGCAACCAACTGCTGCGCAGCCGAACCAGATATGCCCGTTACAAGGACTACGTTGGGTGACCGTGTCATCCAGGCAGGTCCTCGGTTCGCCCCATGCACGTCGCTGCATTCTATGGCCACCCGTCCAGATGGCCCAGCCGGCACGACGACACGCTGCAAGCGTCACCGCACCCTCCGGCCGGCATCCACGTAAGACTCCGGTGCCGCCGCCAGTGCACGGCTGGCGGATCGCTCAAACGCCCGAGCCCAGAACGACGCACCTCGCCCCGGGCGAATCAGTGGCGAAAATGACGGCGGCCGGTGAAGACCATCGCAATTCCATGCTCGTTGCAGGCATCGATCGATTCCTGATCCCGTTTCGACCCGCCCGGCTGAATGATGGCGGTGATACCGGCTTGAGCTGCCCGATCTGGCCCATCGCGGAAGGGGAAGAACGCATCGCTCGCGAGCACAGCCCCCCTGGCGCGATCCCCTGCCTTGCGGACCGCAATGTCCACCGCGTCGGCACGGTTCATCTGGCCAGCTCCCACCCCCACGGTCGTTCGCTCTCGAGCGACCACGATCGCATTGGACTTGACATGCTTGGCAACCACCCAAGCAAAAGCCAGATCGCGCCACTCCTGCTCGGTCGGTTCCCGATTCGTCACGACCCGCCATTGGGACATGTCAGACGTACCGACGTCAGGCGTCTGCAGCAACGCTCCGCCTCGCACCGACCGAAGTTCCCACTCCGAAGGGCGATCCGCACGCACGGAATAAGCCAGGGGGCCGACCTCGAGCAATCGGACGTTCTTCCGCCAGGTGGGACGGGTGGTGAGAATGTCAACGGCCCCGTGCTGGAACATGGGTGCGACGATCGCTTCCACAAATCGCCCCTCGGCAACAATCGCTTCAGCGGTTGCTTCATCCACCGGCTGGTTCAGCGCCAGCACACAACCGTAGGCGCTGACGGGATCGGCTTCGTAGGCTCGAATAAAGGCATCCGGGAGGTTATCGGCCACAGCGGCCCCACATGGGTTTTGATGTTTGACGACCACAGCAGCCGGTTCCGCGAACTCGCACGCGAGGCGAAGGGCTGCGTCGAGATCGAGCACATTGTTGTACGAAAGCTGCTTGCCGTGCAGTTGCCGAGCGGTCGCGACCGAAGGCCCCTCGTACCCGTCCACCACGTACAGCGCCCCCTTCTGATGGGCGTTTTCTCCGTACCGTAGAACGCTGCGCAGGCGTAACCTGGACACAAGCTGCTCCGGTGCCCACTCGCGCTGCGTGCCCTGGGCCAGGTAGCGAAAAATGACCTCATCGTAGGCCGAGGTACGAGCGAACGCCTTCACTGCCAGCCTACGGCGGAGTTCGTCACCGATCCCCCCCTTCTGCTCAAGTTCGCCCAGCACCTCTGCGTAGTCACTCGGATCGGTCACGACCACGACGTGCTCGAAATTCTTCGCCGCCGCACGAACCAGACTCGGCCCCCCGATGTCAATCTGCTCTACCGCCTCCTGCAGGGAGACGCCCCCCTGGGCTATTGTCCACTCGAATGGGTACAGGTTGACCACCACCATGTCGATGGGGGGAATCCCCAGCTCAGCGAGTGTCTTCATGTGCTGCTCATTGTCCCGACGTGCCAGAATTGCCGCAAACACGCGTGGATGAAGCGTTTTGACCCGACCATCAAGGATCTCGGGAAAACCCGTGAATTCGGCCACCTCCACGGCGGGAATGCCTGCCCCCTGTAAGACTCGATGCGTACGGCCGGTTGCGATGAGATCCACCCCGGCCGCGCGGAGCCCCTCCGCGAAGCTCACCAACCCAAGCTTGTCACTGACACTGAGCAGAGCACGCGTGACGCGAACAAGACCCACTTCTCGCTAAGCCTCCTTCCACATCGAGCGAAGCCAACCCACCAGCTCAACCGGACGGGACCCTCCCGACGAACCAGCCCCGCCCACCATCACCACGATTAAAACAGTCATTCTAGCGAAATGAACCGCTGGGTGCGCCTGCTGGCGCCGGGAACGCCATATGCGCCCGCCCCAAGCAAAGCCGCAAGAAATCGCCCCGACCGCTTCCCCAGAGCGGTTGCGGTGCGACGGTGAACCTCAGCGACGGCGAGATTAAGTGGGGTGTGCACTGATCGTCCGGAACCATCGCAGCAGACCACAATCCGGACGCTCCCACCAACCCAAGGCCGGCCTACAGGAGCTCGCTCGGTCCGGCCAAGACCGACCGCCTCACCGCGGCGAGCCCAGCCACGCCCGGCGTCGTGGGTCACTGCTCTGATGGCGGATTAGCTTCGCCTACAGCTTCCGGTCTGCTAAGCGGGCGATGGTACGTGGGTTTCTCCGCACCCGGCTCGGACGCCATCACGGCGACACCGCTTGCGCTGACGAGCAGGATGCGGTCCGAGTAGCTATTGAAGACTACGAACTCAATGCCATGCGTAGGAAGCAAGGCCACAGCCGACCCGTCAGAACGACTGAGGATGCGGAGATCTCTGGTCGGCCCCTCCACGTAGAGGCGGGTCTTCGACGCTGCCACGAGCCGGTTCACGTTCGGCACGTTCCATAGCTCCTCACCCGTTAGCGGATCCATACAGTAGAGAATCCTGCTCTCCGATACGACGAAGAGCTGGTACTGCTGCGCGCCATTTGTGGCAAGGAGCATCGGTTCGGACACACCGTCGCCCACGGGATACCGCCAGAAAGTCTCGCCCGTACGGATGTCGACAGAGTAGACGTAGCCATCTCTCGACGCCACGAACAGGTTATTCTGGTAAGCCACGGCGGGCACGATCACTTCGTCGTTCACGCGATACCGAAACACGACGTTGCGGCTCCTGGTGGGGAAAACGTACACCAGCCCATCGGTGGACCCCACCACAACCCATTGCAGATGCGCGAGAGGTGCTGCGTCGACCGGGGCGTACAGTTGGGCAAACCACTTCTGGATTCCGGGAACGTTCCTCTGTGTCGGAATCGCATACAGACGGCCCTGGACGGTGCCGAAGTAGACGTATTCGGCATTGGCCACCAAAGGTGACCAGGGAGACTGATCGAGGTAGATGCGCCATTCCAGTACGCCGGTGTTTCGGTTGTAGCGCATCAGATTCGGCCCCTTGAAAGTAAAGACAGCTTCGCCGTTGACCGCCACGGCCGGTTTCCCCTGGACCGTAGCCTGCCCTTCCACCGAGTAGAGCAAGCGCCCCGTTTCTACATCAACGACATGGGTAGCGCGCTGTTTGGTCTGCACGACGAACAGATCCTCCACCACCGCCGCCGCTCGAACCCGATCCTGCAGACCACCCACGGGCAAGACCGTAACCCACCTTCGTTCGAGCCCGGCCGCCCGAAACGCAGACTCAGGCAGAACGACACGCTGCTGCGCGTGCGCAGGGTGAACGCTCAGGGTAAGCGCGAGGACCAATAACAGGCCCACACGGTTGAACATCTGAACCACCTCTCGTATCGGGATCCCGCGAAAGGGCAGGAAACTCGCACCCAGTCCGGCGACGAGTACAGCCTCGATGAGTTGCTTCCGTGACGATCACGGTGGTCTACTGCAAGTGTATCGACAACCTCCTATGCCCGCAACGCCAGTCTGGTGGGCCCCGGAGGCCCCCCGGGGTGCACCGGACTGCTTCGCCTTCCTGCGTGGCAGCCAGAGCCCATCCCCCGTCTGCTCGTTCGCAAGCAAGACGTGCAGACAGCCAGGTACGACATCTACAATCGGTAGGTACGGTCGACGTCGGCATAGCCGGGAGCCGGACGGACTATGGACGAACCGGTACGGGTTACCACGAAGATCCTGATGGTCGAACTCGCCTGCTTGCGGCGTGCCGGTGTACGGTACGTTCGGGCACCGCAACTGGGAAATGTGCGGGCCCGGCGTCCAGCCACGGCGGGTGCACAACGGCCATCGGCGCGATCGATGGCCGCCGCACCGAGCCACCCCCAAGGCAGCGAGCTCACCCTGCCGAAGCTCGACCAACCCAACGACCTCGTGCTGCCTCACCTGAACGGAACCGGTGCGACGGCCCCCAGCCGCGAACGGCGACCGAAGGAATCGAAAGGAGCGGACATGCTTCAAGTGGCCGACGGATGGGACACTCCGCCGTTGACGACCAACGAGAAGCTCGCGAAGCTCGCCGAGCTCGAGCAACGGGTCAGCCAGTGCACTCGCTGCCCGGAACTTGTGAAGAACCGGACGCAGACCGTGTTCGGAGTGGGTAATCCCGACGCGGAGCTCTGTTTCGTGGGGGAGGCGCCGGGAGCCGATGAAGATCGGCTGGGAGAACCATTTGTGGGCCGCGCCGGGCAACTACTCACTCGAATGATCGAAGCCATGGGTATGAACCGCGCCGACGTCTACATCTGCAACGTCCTGAAGTGCCGCCCTCCCCAAAACCGGACGCCGACCATAACCGAAGTACGCAACTGCGCCGATTACCTGGACGAACAACTGGAGATCATCAAGCCGGCCTTCATCTGTTGCCTGGGATCGGTAGCCGCTCAACGACTCATCCCTACCACCGGGGCAAAATCTCCTTCCTTAAGCCGGCTCCGTGGTCGCGTGTTCCGCTACAAGGGAGCCAAGGTCATCGTAACCTATCATCCGGCTTATCTGTTACGGACCGAAAGCGCCAAAAAGGACGCCTGGCAAGACCTGAAGTTGCTACTCCGAGAGATGGGGCGGCCCATCCCATCGCGGCGCAAAACATGAACGGAGCAAGGCTCTAGAAGCCCACTACGCGACAACATCCCTGCAAAACCGTGGTCGGTTTTGGAACCGGCCGACCTCCCGTCCGCCAGCGTGCTTCCTTGCCGCGACCTGGGGCTGCAGTGGTCCGCTTCAGCCGCTACCGCCTTTTTCCACGTACGGCTGCGCCGCTCCGGTGAGCACTACGGCAGTCCGATGCAAGGGGAGGTGGCTGTTCGGTAACCGCCGGCTCAGCCCCCTCCGCCGACCGGCCTGGTTACTGGAAGAATCCGAAGAAGAAACTGACCGCCTGCGTCTCATCGGTATCGGCCTTGTTGATCGGGAACGCCACGTCCAGGGCCAGGGGCATTGGGCCGAGGAACGGCAGGGCGACCCGGACCCCAGCTCCGGCGGTCACCCGGAATTCGGTAATTTCCACATCGGATTCCAGTGTTCCGAAGTCGGAGAAGACAACGCCACGGAGGGTTTCGTCGGCGGTCAGGGGGAACAGGTACTCGACGCTGCCGAGCAGGAGGAAATCACCGCCGACATGCACGTCGAAGACCCTCGGTCCTACGCCGCGAAACTCAAAGCCACGAAAGTTACGGAATCCACCCGCGAAGAATCGTTCAAAGATGGGGGTATCGTCACCCGCAAAGCCCACAATGCCGCGAACCGAAAGGACTTGTTTACCCGTTCCGTCCGGTCGCTCCCACAACGTCCAGTAGTGGCGCCCTTCCAGGGTGAGCTTGGGGTAAGTGAAATCTCCGAGCCCTTGCTCAAAGCCCAGTTCGTAGAGGTGCCCGGTGCTGGGCAGAAAGATATTGTCGCGGGTGTCGTGTTCGATTTGAGCACTGAGCACGGTGAGAAAGTTGTCCCCCAGTACAGCGATCAGGTCGGGAGGGGTGGGGATATCGGGGTCAGTGATGCCGATGTTTTCGATGCGCAGGCCGAGGGCGCCCCGAATGGTGTCGCTGAATTCGTGTCCCACACTGATTCGTCCCCCCGCTCGCTCTTCATCCCATTCCCGGTAGTTTCGCTGGAAGAAGTAGCCCGAGACGCCAAAGCTGTAGGGCAGGTCAAACAGCATGGGTTCCCGCCAGCTCACCAGGTATCGACTCAACTCCGTGCCCGGGGCAAGTTCGAGGCGGAACTCCTGGCCCCCCCCACGAAATGCCTTGCCACCGAAGATATCGGCGAAATCGCTGGGAGGTCGCGTGATGTCGAAGTTACGCTCGCTGATAAGCAGATTCCCGATCAGCCCAGCATCCGTGTTATAACCGACGCCGAACACGATCCGGCCCGTCTGTCCCTCCTGCACCTGAACAATGAGGTCACGCAGGTTCGGCCCCTCTCCGGCCACACTGATCGTTGGCCCTGTACCCGTTGCCGGGTTCACCTGGAAGAGCTGCGTGTTCCGCAACCGCCGCTCACTTTCCTTGAGCAACTCTGCGTTGAGAACCTCGCCCGGGTAGAGCCGGAGCTGGCGACGAATCACACGATCCCGAGTAATCGTGTTGCCTACGACCTCTATCCGACCGACGCGGTAGGATTCCCCCTCATGCACCCGAAACACCACATCCACCACTCCAGGCTCGGCACTGAACCTCAGATCGGGCTCAACCCGAGCTTCAATGTACCCCCTTCTCCCATAGGCGTCTCGGATGGCTTTGGCGTCTGCCTTCACCGCCCGTTCGTTGTACGGCTCGCCGGCGACGGTCTTCGGTTCGGGAAGCAGCTCCGACAGCGGAATGCTGTCGTTACCCACCACGCGCACGGACCGTATCACATAGCGCGGGCCTTCCATGATGTAAAACGTGACGTAAGCGGCCGTCCGATCCTCGTTGTACCGAATCTGGCGGCTCACCTGGACATCGAAGTAACCGAGCGACTGGTAGTACCTGGAGAGTCTACGAACATCCTCTTCGATCTGCTCCAGATCGAGACGCCCGCGGAGGATTCCGGTGAAACTCCGACTGGTCATGATTTTCGTGCGCAGATAGGTGTCGGAGAAGCTTTCGTTGCCGACGAAGTCGACCCGTCGCACCCGCGTCATCGGTCCCTCGGCAATCCGGATCACCGCCCGCGATTCGCCCGGACCGGTGCCCGAGACCACCGAGGCCCGCGCAAAGGGGAACCCTTTCGACCTGTAGTGCTCTTCGATTTTGCGCGCCGCCTCCGCCAGGAACGCACCATCAAATGGCCCTGTTCCGTCCAGGCCCGCCACCTGCTTGAGCTCTTCGTCCGTGTAGACCGTGTTCCCCTCGAACGAGATCCCGTCCGTGACCTCACCTTCCAGCACCCGGAAAACCACCACCAACCCGTGAGGCTCTCGCTTCAGCTCCACCCCCACGTCCTGGAACCACTCGGTCTTGACCAACTTTCGTTGGTCCTCACGAAGGAGGTTCAGGTCCAGAGGGCTGCCGGCGCGAGTCCGGATCTTGGCAAGAACCTGCTCGGTCGAAACGTGGCGGTTCCCAACAACACGCACCTCCGCGATGAGCTCACCGTCGCCAGCCTCCTGAGCCACCAGGACCGGCGAATTGAGGACGCCCAACACCAGGGCAAGCAACCACGTGGCCAGGGACCGAAGGCCGCGTGCAAACAGCGAACCAGCTCTGGACATCGGGTGAATCTCACGTTCTTCCGCTCTTCCAGTCGCCACCGCTTTCCTCGGTTCCGCCCCCCTGAACGGAGAGGGGAACCACGGGACAGGGTCGTCTGGGGCATGGCATAAACGATCCCCTCCTTGCGGACAAGTCCGGCCAGCCGCAGCGATTGCTCGGCGCACGTGCGGATACACCCGCCGGCTTCGGAGCTTCGAGCCGACGCACGTACGTGAGCGGCCGTAGGATCGGATAAATCGCCAAGGACACCCAACGACTGGACCAAGTCTGAAGTTCCTGAATAGCTGCTCAAACAGAAGGCCGAGCAGCACGCCTCCGGTCCGTGCAAAGCCCCTTGACTCTGATCTGCATCAAACCACAGGACGGTGGCAACGACACCGGAACCGTGTACTGCCCCACGGCTCCGGCAAAGGCCGACAGGGTCGGCTGCGCCTGGACGGGAAGAACGCGTGAGACCAGCACAACCCGTAAGGTAATCCCGACACTGCATCGAAGCGAAAAGCCCCCCGGCGCACCATCCATCAACCCGGTCGGTTTGCCGTCCGAATCAGGGGCACGTCCGAGCAAATGCGGGACGAATCAGGTTAGAAAGGAGGAAGATCCATCGTTTCCGATGCGGGCGCATCCGGCGCGTCGACCGGAACCGGGTGGTAATTCTCAAACCGAGTGTACTGGCGTAGGAAGCTAAGCCGCACGGTTCCGGTTGGACCGTTCCTCTGTTTGGCCACGATCACTTCGGCAAGCCCGGGTTCGGCATCGTCGTCGTAGAGCTCCGGACGATGGAGCAACATGACCACGTCGGCATCCTGTTCGATCGAACCGCTTTCGCGCAGGTCTGCCAGACGTGGGCGATGCCCCTCGCGCATTTCAAGCGACCGGTTGAGCTGACTGAGCGCGACTACGGGCACCTGCAGATCGCGGGCCAGCATCTTGAGCCGCCGGCTGATTCGCGCGATCTGCTCCTGACGGCTGTCCCGCAGGTTGTCCGGCTCGATCAACTGCAGGTAGTCCACTACGACCAACTGCAGGTCGTACTGGCGCTTCAACCGACGAGCTTCTGCGGTGATCTGCAACATGTTGCGACCCGGGGTGTCGTCAATGAACAGCGGAGCGGCCCGCATCTCATCGGCCGCTTGCTGCAGGCGAACGATCTCTGCACTACCGATCCGACCGCTGCGCAACCGATGGCTGTCGATGCGAGCTCGCGAACATAACAGACGCTCGGCCAATTCGAGCTTCGACTGTTCGAGACTGACAAACAAGACGGCAAGCCCCTGGTCGACCGTGAGATGCTCGACGATGTTCATCGCCAGCGCAGTCTTCCCCACACTAGGACGAGCAGCAATGATCACCAACTCCGAGGGCTGCAGTCCGCTGGTGAGGTCGTCGAGGTCGAAGAAGCCGGTCGGTAGGCCGCTGATAACGTGTCCGCCGCGACTCGCACGGTCGTCGATCCGATCGAACGCCTGCGCAAGGACATCGGAAAGTCGTAACGTTTCCCCCACAATGCGATGTTGCGCGATGTCGAAGATCTTCCGCTCGGCCTCCTGGAGCAGCTCGTCCGGATCGCGGGACGGGTCGTAGGCGGCGGCTACGATCTCGGTACCTGCGGAGATCAGGCGGCGAGCGATTGCCTTTTCGCGAACGATCGTGGCATAGTGCACCGCATGGGCCGCCGTGGGAACCTTGTTGATCAGCTCTGCGATGTAGTCCGCCGTGAGCTCCCCTTGGCCGTCCTGATCGAGAAACCCGCGACGCAGCAGTTCTTCGTGCAGGATCACCGGATCGACACGCTTCCCCGCGTTGTAGAGCTCGACGATAACCGTGAAAATCTTCCGATGTGCATCCCGCACAAAACAGTCGGGCGTAAGCAGTTGGAGGACCTCATGGAGGCATTCATCGTAGAGAAGAAGGCTGCCCAGCACGCACTGCTCCGCCTCGATGTTCTGCGGCGGAAGCCTGTGAAGCGGATTCCGTTCACCCTGCGCCACCGTGCCACCCCTTCCGCTTCGATTGCCCAGAAGCACTGCTCACCGTGCCGCGGCAAGGCACGACCTAGCCGACCGCCGATCCGCACCGTACGCCTGTCGCCCCCGGTGTAGCCCCCCACACAAGCTCGGCTCACCCAGGTCGCCCCCATGTAGCTGTCCGGTCAGCCAACCGTTCCTTTCCCCGCACGCGACCGGTCGAACCCGGCTCTTGCCCAGGCTCCGGTGCCACCGTAACCGGTTCACGCCCATTCCCTCGGCAATCGCGGACTCTCCCGGCCGCTGCCCACCGGCATAGCGATATCTCGAACGACCGCGCCAGCAGGAGGCAGGACCGGGCTTCGGGCATCGTTGCCCTGGTTCGGGTACCCGGTCGCCGCGGGTCGAGGCATGGACGCCCCCCATCGTTGGCCGCGCGCCATCCCGACTACACAGACCAGGACGCGACGGCAACCCCAAGCCATCCGACCCAACGGACGCCCAACCGACCGGAAACCCCGGTGGGGGCAAGCCCAGGAGCCACGCTATTCGACATCCCCGAGGGGAACAACCCACAACGATAGCTCCGCGTCGATGTCGGGAGCCAGTTGTACCTTCACGGTGTACAATCCGGTCTGTTTGATAACGCCCTCCAGGCGAACCATGTCGGGCTCGATGGCAATCCCGTGAGTACGGAGTGCTTCGACGATATCGTTTGGGCCGACCGAGCCATACAGGTGACCGAGCTCGTTCGCTGCCGCTTCAACGTGGATCTCCATTCCGGCGATCTGGTCAGCAAGTTTTTCGAGCGCGCGGCGTCGCTCAGCCTCTAGCTGAGCGAGACGCTCACGGTATTTCTCCACCCGTTTCACGTTCGCCGGCGTCGCAGCCACAGCGAAGCCGTACGGGATCAGGTAATTGCGTGCATAACCGGGCCGAACGGTGACGAGATCACCGGCGCGCCCGAGGTTGGGGACGTCCTTTGCAAGCAGGACCTCGACACCCCCTTCCTTTTTCATGAAAACGGTCTTCTGTCTTCTGGGCATCGTTTACCCCTGTTCGTCTACCGTTGCCTGGCCGTGTCGATTAAGGGATCCCGCATTCGTCTAGAACGGAGGCTCCTCCGCATCGAGGTCCGGAACCGGAGGCGGCACGTCGAAGCTCCCGGAGGGTTCCGCGACTTCTGGCGTTTCGCTCGATGTCGGCTCCCCCTGGGTTGCCGGAACCCCGAGGAAGACGACGCGGTTGGCAACGACCCGGTAGGTGATCCGTTTGTTTCCGTCGCGATCCTGCCAGGTTTCCATACGGAGACGGCCGTCGACCAGTACCGGTCTTCCTCTGGAAAGGTAGCGGCTTGCCACTTCCCCTTGGTTTCCCCACACCGTGACGTCGATGTAGAGGGTTTCCTCGCGCTGTTGCCCCTCCTTGTCCCGCCAACGGTCGTTCACGGCGAGTCGAAAGCTGGCCACCGCGCTACCGTTCGGCGTGTACCGAAGCTCAGGATCGCGAGTCAACCGGCCGACCAAAATGATCCGGTTATACATGACGACCTCCCTTCAACGCTGCTCCCGAACGTGCGCGGTGCGATCAATCCATTATCTCGGTTTGTCCCACAGTCAACCAGCCTCCGGATCACGCCTCTTCCTCGACCGTCTCCCCCTCGGGTGTTTCCTCCTCTGCTACTTCTGCCGCCTCCTCTTCGCTCTCGGCTTCCTCAACGCCCTCAAATCGATACTCATCGCCCCCGATGTAGGCCTGTGCCTGGGCCATGATGCCCTCGACCAGCTTCGGATGCAGCTTGAGGATCAACTGACGAAGGATTGCATCGTTGATGTTGCACTCGTGCTCGATCTTGCTGATGGCCTCAGGCGGCGCCTTGAAGTAGACGAGGTAGTACATTCCACGGCGCTGCTTCTTGATCGGGTAGGCGAGCCGCCGCTCCTCCCATGGCCGACTCAAAACGATCTCGCATCCGAACCGATCGAGAATGCTGTGGACGATCTCGGCAGCCCGATCCCAGTTGCTATGCAGTTTCTGGCTGCTCAACAGAAACATGCCTTCGTAAACGGTCTCACTCACCGCATGCCTCCCACCATCTCTCCAGTGCTCCATTAGCCGGGCTGATCTCGCCCCGGCGGCAGTTCACCGCTTGGCCGCACATTGTACGTCGTCATCGCCCGGTTAATCCCGTACCGCCACCAAGTTTCCACACAATCGGCCGCCCGCTGGACCATCTCTTCCACGACCGGGCGCTCCTCGGGTAGGAATCGACTGAGCACGAACGTGCTCGCGTCGACACCCGGTGGGAGAGGACCGATGCCCAGCCGCAGGCGTGGGACGCGTTCGGTGCCTAAGGCGCGAATAACATCCCGCAACCCCTTCTGACCGCCGTCGGAGCCCGCTGCTCGCAGTCGCAAGGTACCCAGGGGAAGGTTCAAATCGTCGCAGACCACAAGCAGATCGGTCTCCGGGTCAATACCGTACCACGAGACCGCCTCGGCAACGCTTGATCCGGACCGGTTCATGTAGGTGTGCGGCCAGAGGAGGCAGAGTTTCACTCCGCTGGGAAGAACCAGTTCGGCCAATTCGCCGTGGAACCGGTTGCGTCGGTGGGGCGCCCCCCAACGAGCCCCCAGGAGCTCCAGAACATCGAACCCCAGGTTGTGTCGCGTACCCTGGTACTGACGCCCGGGGTTACCCAACCCCACGACGAGTTTCATGGGGGCCTACACCATCGAGTCGCTCGCCATTCTTCAAACTCCACCCCACCGCGCGTCGGGTCGCAGGCAGCTCACTGCTCACCCTCGGCCTCCTCCCCCTTACCCTTCGGGATCACCTCGGGTTCTGCAGCCGCCTCCGGAACCACCTCCTCCGCCTCCTCAGCCTCCGGCGGGACCACCTGAGCCACGACCACGTCGGGCTCCGTCAGTACGGTGACTCCTTCGGGAACCGCGATCTGGGAGACGTACAGCACATCGTCAAGGTCCAGATCGCTGACGTCCACACGGATCTCGTCGGGGATCGCCGTCGCTAAGCACTCGACCTCCAGATTGTACAGCGACTGCTGCAGTACTCCCCCCTGCTCCGTGCCTTTCGGGACGCCTCGCAGAACGATCGGGATTTCTACGGTGACCCGTTGTCCTGCGACGAG
>JALSID010000229.1 GCA_026981825.1 Planctomycetota bacterium | reverse complement strand
GGAAGTCTGCGCTTCCAACCGTAGCAGGCCTCTCGTGGATACGGCGGGGAGCCTACCGGTGTAGCAAACGGTTAGAACCCATTCCGAGGACCGCCGTTTCACTTCCGCTCGCCACCCGTCGCCCGCCACCTCGGCAACGCCAACACGCTTCACCCGATAGGCCTCCGCCAGGTCTGGCCGCTCTTTGATCCGAACCTCGGCGCAGGCTGGTCCCTCACGCCCCGGTTCCACCGTGATCACCACATGCTGGTCGCTGCATTCGAGCGGAACCACGGGCTGCGAGTGGAACGGTAGCTGCACGACCGGCCGACTTGCGTCATTCGTTTCGAGGATCACCTGGCCACCACGGGCGGACGAGCCGATGTGGAGCTTGACCGTCAACACCGCCTGGCCATCGGGCTCGACCACGTCGCGGTCCAAACCGACCACAGAGCATCCGCAGGTACTCTGCACTCGACGGATAACCAACGGCTGCGAGCCGGTGTTCCAGAACGGCACGCGCAGGGTCACCGTCTGCCCAGGCAACCCGCGCGCGATCAGGGCGCAGTCGCTGTCGAACTCAAGATGCGGCCCCTCGCTCTTCGGACCGCAGCCTGCCACGGTGAGTGCAAGAACAAGCAGCCACCGCCGCCACGGCACGGCCAACCCTCCGAGAACGTGGCGTTTCTTTCGTGCAAGCCGACGCCATTGTAGCCTCTCTCTCTCTCTCTCTCTGTCAACCCTCGTGTGTAGCCTTAAGGGCCTGCCCGGTCGGGGACAGTTTGCTTTCCAGGCTGCACGAGCGGCGACTGGCCCGATCGCGCAGACGCTATCAGCGAAGCTCGCCGACGAGGGCAGCGAAGGCGCGTGCGAGGTGGCCCCCCGGAAGAGCAGGCGGTCGGCCCCCAAAGAGCGCCGGAGCCGAGTCACCGAGGTTACAGGGAAGAGTTGACCTCGCCGGGGGGTTCTGAGGGGCCAGTTTGGGAAAGTCCGGACATGCCGCGCGGTCTTCCGAAACCGGCTTTCACCGGCCGTGCGATTGTGCCGGGAACATGCACCCGCGGCGTGGGGCCTCGGTTACCCGCAAGACACGGCAAGCTGCGCGTTGCCCCCGGGGCTACCGTGGCCGGCCGCATTGGCTGCGCCGGGTCGACGAAAACTCGTTTGGCTGTGTCCGACACCTGGTCGACAAGTTGGACGGTGGCGGAGAGGATGCTGGGGTAGATCCGTGCACGGAGGCGAATGAGAGATGGCCGTACCGATTTTGACGGACGCGGATTAGCGGATCGAGACGGCCCTTCCACCGCGGAAGCCCACAGGTCGGGTGCAGGAGGAAAACCGCAGAGAGACGAGAACGAAACTCTGTGTCCTCTGTTGTGCCTATGTGGTCTTGCGCCTGCGGCCGACCGATCGATTTCGGTGACGGCAGGCCCCTCTGGGTAAGTGCCCAATCCCGTTCGGTCAAAGCCGCCCGCAGCGCCGTGTGCCGTTCAGCTCCTGTACATCGGTCCGCCTTCCCATCGTTTCCAGCGGTGTCCGCCGACCAAGAGGGTTTTCGCACGCAGGCCGGCCCGTTTTCCTGGATGGCGGTTCCCCTCGGAGACCTTCGTACCCACGCTACCCATCGTTCGCGAGCCTGCCGGGCGATCGTCCCTGGAGGATGGGTAGCGCCTGCGCATTTGTGTTTCAGGGCTGCACCGATACGTCCTCTGACCGCGTGTCGTTCGGCCTTTTTCCAAAGGGGGCCATTCGGGTAGAGGTACGCAGCGGCGTCGGTACAGGTGTTGGGCGACGGGTGGGATTCCGTGGTTGTAAGGGTTCTGCGGCGGTAGGCGGCCCAAACGCTGGGCTATTCGTACGCCCAGATCGGTCCGGCGTCTGGCGGGCGGTCAGCCCCTGCTGCCGTTCCCACGTCGACGCGGATGGCTACCGTGTCATTGGGGCTGGGTTCGCCCTGGGTGGTTCCGATCTCGATCACCTGGGACTCTGTTTCCTCGGCGGGCGCCGGCTCGGGCGTGGGGGTTCTTGTTCCTACGATGCTGACGATAAACGCCAACGGTCCCACTTCCACGATATCGCCGTCCTGAAGCTGGAGTTCGCCGCCCTGGAGCAGCCGATGGTTCACGAGGGTGCCGTTCTTGCTGCCGTAGTCCTTGACAAACACCCCGTTCGGTTTCTGCAGGATAGCGCAGTGGAAGCGGCTCACCTCCGGACTGTTCGGGCGTAGGTGACACCGCTGGTCGCGGCCGATTCGGAACTCCGGGACATGGATCGGAATTTGCCGCCCGTTGTGCTTGCCGCCCATCACCGTCAGCGTGACGGTCATGTCAAAGCCTCCCCAGCTTGCTGGCCGAATTGCCTACCTTAACTTATTGTAATCCGGGAATCGGCCGCGGCTTACTCGTGGCCGGCGGCGCTGCTGCGGACCGGAGTGGTTTCGTCTCGGTGCGTGCACGCATGGAGTCGTGTGGCCTTGGACTGCGCGGTAGGGAAGCGTCGTGTCCGTCGCTCGAAGGCGTGTCACCGCCTGCTTTATAATTCGGACTTGCTGAGGATAAGCCGGAGCAAGTGGGCGATTCAGGTAGCGATCGTCACAAGGGGATGAC
>JALSID010000228.1 GCA_026981825.1 Planctomycetota bacterium | reverse complement strand
AGCGACTCATCTCACGTGCGATCGAGCGAAACACGGACACCTCCACCGTGCGCCCTTGCGCGGAAAGAACCTGAGCAATCAGCTCATACAACGGGTTATCCTGGGTGAAAGGCTCATGCATCACGTCGACTTCCTTGCTGTAGAAGATGATCGGCACGTAAGCGGTTCCGATTCCTAGGGGGCCAGCAGGCTTGCGTAAGACGTCTTGCACATAGATCTTGGACACCACCCGCAGGGGGGTAGGACTGACCGCACCGTAGAGCTTGCCGCGGAAAAAGAACAGGGTCATCCGTCGGCCGGTGCGCGGATCGACGAAAAACGCCAGCACCGACGGTTCGGTAACGTATTTCTTGCCGTCATGGCCCACTTTGATCGGGTAGATGTAGAGACGCAGATTGTGCATTTCGTCACAGGGTTCGGAAGGCCGAACCGAGACCGGCGACTGCGCGCGGCGGATCGCCTCCCGTCGCGACTCCGGATAGATGATCGGCGGCCAAACGCTGATCCCTCCCAGACGCGTGGTCCGGTACGCTTTCGTCGCACCCCGAAACCGCCAGCGAGAGTCCGCTTTCTCGGCTTCGATGAAATACCCCGCAATGTAGCCATTGATGTTTGCCCGCACCTGCTGGATGTTCTGGGGCACCTGGCTCATGAGCTGGAAAGCACGCCCCGCTTCTACAAGCACCGATTGCAACACGACGTGCACGGCATCCTCCGGCACTCGCTCCCCTTCAACGGCAACCACGTCGTGGTATACCGCCTCGGGCTGACCAGCCGCCTGGCCAAGTTCCGCTGCACACGGATCCGGGGGCCGCCGCTTGCTCGCGGGCTCGCCGGCTAGCGGATAAATCGGCACCGTCGTGTCCCGACCGTTTGGAAGCTGATCCCAGGCCGATTCAGCCATCTCGGAGTACAGGATCCGCCCACGGTCGCACCGTACCAGGATCCCTTCCACATCACCTCGGCGCACCGTGTCAAAGGCCAGCTCTAGCACGCCGCCCTCCGCGTAACCGGTCTGCTCGGCCGGTCGCACACGGACGACCTCCGCCAGCGTGCCGTAGAAGTACTCCTGCCCTCTGCGGGCAATGAACGTCCGCCGCGATGGACTGACGAAGATCGTGCAGTCACCCAGCCGTAGCAAAGCCTGCTCTTGAGCCACCAGTTCCGAAGCATTCCAGGCAACAGTCACTGCCGCAAGAAAAACGGTCACTGGCCGGTGCATAAGACGCATCTCCGTCAACCCGATACGACTCCCCTTGGGGCGGTCTCAATTCTAGTCCGGCTCCGCAATCCTCCGACGGGCCAGCCGGCACCATCCGCCGCGGTGCGACGCCCGACCGTGAGGCACTTCCCAACGGATTGCACCTAGCCGTTCAGGTGCTGGGCCACATCGAGCGCATGATAGGTGAGGATCAGGTCGGCTCCCGCCCGCTTGATGCTCGTCAGGATCTCCAGGGTCATGCGCCAGCCGTCCAGCCAACCAGCTTGCGCTGCCGCATGCACCATCGCATACTCCCCCGAAACGTTGTACGCCGCCACCGGTACACCAAACTCTCGTTTCACCCGCCAGATGATGTCCAGGTAGGCCAGAGCGGGCTTAACCATCACGATGTCGGCGCCTTCCTCCAGGTCAAGGGCAACCTCGCGTATCGCCTCGTCCCCATTGGCGGGATCCATCTGGTAGCTGCGACGATCGCCAAACTGAGGCGCCGACTCCGCCGCCTCTCGAAATGGCCCATAGAACGCCGAAACGTATTTCGCCGCATAACTCAGGATCGCCACCTGCTCGAATCCCGCCTCATCCAGAGCCGTGCGGATTGCCCGCACCATCCCGTCCATCATGCCACTCGGAGCCACCACGTCCGCACCCGCCCTCGCATGGCTGACGGCCTGCCTGGCGAGCAGATCAAGCGTCCGGTCGTTGTCCACATCGGTCCGTCCGCGATCCTGCCCCAATACCCCACAGTGCCCATGCGACGTGTACTCGCAGAAGCAAACATCCGTGATCACGACAACGTCATCCCCCACGGCATCCTTGATTGCCCGCACCGCCTGCTGAACGATCCCGCTGTCCGAGTAACTTTCCGACCCGACCTCATCCTTGTGTTCCGGGATGCCGAACAGGATAACCGCGGGAATCCCAAGCTGCCGCGCTTTGCGCACGTACGGAATCAACGCATCGATCGATAGCTGGTACTGCCCAGGCATGGGAGCGATGGGATTTCGGACCCGTCGCCCCGGTCGCACAAAGAACGGCATGACCAAGTCGTCGACGCTCAACCGGGTCTCGCGAACCAGATCGCGCAGCCTGGGGTGCTGACGAAGCCGCCGCAGGCGGACCGTCGGAAACCCACCTCGCTCGGCAAGAGCTCTGTGCATGACAACGTCCTCTGGCAGAAAAACACGCGTCCACAGACGCTGCGCCCTCGCGCACCGGCCACGGGGTTCCGTGGCCTGCACCCTAATTGTTGGCATCGCCTGGACGGAAAGCTCACCTAGCACGGGCCGCGGTGTTGGGCGGGGAAGGAGCTACACCGCCGAGCTGCACTAGGAGGACGTTCCGGACGCTTCTTGCAGCAGCTCGTCATCGCCCAAGCGGACAAGTCGGCTGATCTCGCGAAACTCTGGAGTACCCGCTTGTTCGAGCCACTCGAACAGCACAGCCTCCGTGGTCGTGATGACAACGCCGGCGGCGCGGAGGCGAGTGATCGCCACCTGGTGGTCCCGCTCCCTGCGACTGCTGACGGCGTCCTCTACCACAAACACCCCGTAATCGGCCTGAAGCAGCCCAAGGGCCGTCTGGGTAACACAGATGTGCGTCTCCAGCCCCGCGAGAACAACCTGCCGACGCCCGAAGCTACGGAGCTGAGCACGCACCTCGGGACTGCCGTAGCAGCTAAAGCACAACTTGTCCGGTGCGTCCGGGAGGAAGGGACGGAGCCTCGGGACGATCGGGCCGAGGCCGGCCACGTATTGGGTCGTTGCCAGGGACGGTACACCAAGGAGCCGGGCGGCACGCAGAAGGCGGAGCAGGTTCGCCTCCAACGCCTGCGGCGCCCGAACGGCGCGCAGTAACTTCTCCTGCACGTCAATCACCAACAGGACACTCGTCTGCCGCGCGCAGATCTCCCCCGTGTGCGTCAGTTCTCTCGACATCGATCCAGCCAGCTTGCCGCTACTCCTCCGATTGGCGAAGCCGTTCGAGGACGCTGAAGTCTTCCAGCGTCGTCATGTCTCCCGGTGGCCGGCCAGCAGCAAGGTCGCGCAGCAACCGACGCATGATCTTACCCGATCGCGTCTTGGGTAACGCTTCGGCAAACCGCACGTCGTCGGGTTGCGCATGGGCGCCGATCTGCTGCCGGACGAATTTGCGGATCTCGTCGGCCAGCTCGGAAGAGGGCTGGTACTCCCCCTTCAGCGTAACGAACGCCACCACTGCCTCCCCCTTGATCTCGTCCGGTCGACCCACCACGGCAGCCTCGGCCACGGCCGGGTGAGCCACCAGGGCACTTTCGATCTCCATCGTGGAAAGACGATGACCGGAGACGTTCAGCACGTCGTCTACCCGACCCATGATCCAGTAGTAGCCATCCTCATCCCGGCGAGCACCGTCACCGGTGAAATAGCAGTGGGGCACCTGCCCCCAGTACTGCTTCTCGTATCGCTCCGGATCCCCGTAGATGCCACGGAGCATGGAGGGCCAGGGCCGCCGGATCACCAGATAGCCGCCCTCATTCGGGCCCAACGAGTTCCCCTCCCGATCCACGATGTCAGGTACGACTCCAAAGAAAGGCAAGGTGGCGGAACCAGGCTTCGTGGGGGTAGCTCCGGGAAGCGGTGTGATCATGATCGCCCCCGTCTCCGTCTGCCACCATGTGTCCACGATCGGGCACCGTTCCTTGCCCACCACGGTGTGGTACCACATCCAGGCCTCCGGGTTGATCGGTTCCCCCACGGTACCCAGCAAGCGCAGGCTGGAGAGGTCATACTTCGTGACCCACTCATCCCCCCATTTGATGAACGCCCGGATGGCAGTGGGAGCGGTGTAGAAGATCGAAACCCGGTACTTCTCGACGATCTGCCAAAACCGGCCGGGATCCGGCCAGTTCGGCGCCCCTTCATACATCACCACCGTGGCACCATTGGCAAGAGGCCCGTACACAATGTAGCTGTGACCCGTCACCCACCCGATGTCCGCGGTACACCAGTAGGTGTCCTCGTCCCTGACGTCGAAAACATACTTCGTGGTCACATACGTGCCCACCATGTAACCCCCGGTGGTGTGAATGACCCCTTTGGGCTTGCCGGTGGTCCCGGAGGTGTACAGCAGGTAGAGCATGTGCTCACTGTCCACCACTTCAGCCTCGCACTTGTCCGATGCCCCCTCCATCAGTTCGTGCCACCAGAAGTCCCGCCCCTCCCGCATGGGCACCTCGTGACCAGTGCGGCGGAGCACAACGCATTTCTCCACGGTGGGGGACTTCTCCAGAGCAGCATCGGCGGTTTCTTTGAGAGGGATGATCTTGCCCCGCCGCCACCCCCCGTCCTGAGTGATAAGTAACTTCGCGCCGGCGTCGTTGTTCCGGTCCGCGAGCGCCTCGGCCGAAAACCCACCGAAAACCACCGAGTGCACCGCTCCGATCCGCGCACACGCCAACACCGCCACCACTAGCTCAGGCACCATACCCATGAAGATCGAGACCCGGTCACCCTTCTGAATGCCCAGGCTTTTCAGCACATTCGCGAACCGACATACCTCACGGTGCAGATCCAGATACCGCAACGTGCGCGACTCACCCGGCTCCCCCTCCCAAATGATCGCGGCCTTGTTGCGCCGCCAGGTGGACAGGTGACGGTCCAGACAGTTGTAACAGATGTTCGTCTCGCCCCCTACAAACCACTTGGCATACGGCTCCTCCCACTCAAGCACTTTGTCCCATTTCTTGAACCAGTGCAGCTCCTCCGCGTGCCGGGACCAGAAACTGTCCGGATCCTCGATCGACTCGCGATAAAGCCGCCGGTACTCGTCCATGGACTTAATGCGAGCCTGCGCTGAAAACGACGCAGGCGGCGTGAAGACCCGCTTCTCCTGCAGCAGCGAGGCAATGCGGTCGCCTACCGATCCACTCATGCAATCCTCCCGTTGCAAACCGCGCCTATCCGCCTGTGCCACTCACGAGCGGCAGTTGCGTCTGCACCACCACTGCTCTAGCCAGCAGCCCACCTGAGCCCGTGGACAACACGACCGTGCCCGCATCCACACACGACCTCGCCACAGCCCAGGCGGCATACGCCGCTGCCTACAGTCTGCCTATGATACACAAGGAGGCGCCCCGTTTGTAAGGCGATCGGCAACAGCTCGGCAGCCGGCTCTACCCACAGGAGTCGCCAGCTACGGAACCGTCCCCGTGGCTGGCTACCAAACAATCATGGCTGCCCTCCGGACTATCCAATCAGACGCCGGCCTCTCCCCATGCACACGGCCCCCCTCCGCCACCCGACCACGAACGCCATCACTCAACGGGCCTGTCGAGCCATCCCCGCGGCCGGGGTTGACGCTACCTGTGCTATTGCGGTAGAAGTGCGAGTAGTTGACCGCTGCCACGAGCACGCAACGGTTTGTCGCCATGAGCCGCAAGAGACTCGTTCGGTTTGCCTACATCGCGACCGTCGCGCTGGGCATCCTCGTCGCTCTGATGGGGCTCGTACTCTGGAGCGCCACACGGCCCCCTGAGTTCTATGTGGCGGCCCAAATCGCAGACCCCGCTACACTGAACCAGCAAGCCGACGAGTTTCTCCGCCGTTGGTCGAGCATGGCCAACATGATGCAGAGTCGCCAAGAGCCGGTCGCCATCGAGCTACCCGGAGAAGAGATCAACGCCTGGATCCAGCGTGACGTGCAACACCGCCTCCGCGAAGTCTTGCCCGTTTCCCTACGCGACCCGCGAATCGCCCTGAGCGAGGACAGCTTTCAACTTGGCTTCACCACCACGATAGCGGGCACCGAATGCGTCGTAACGGTCAAGGGCAAAGCGTGGCTGCCGTCGCCCAACCTCCTGGCCATCCAGTTGCAAGGATGTTCCATCGGCAAGGTACCCGCACCACGCCGCCTGGTAGCAAGCATGGTCCGACACGCGCTCGAAGCCTCCGGTGTTGCGGCAGAACTGCGCGAACACCAAGGCGACCCTACGCTGCTCATCACCCTCCCGGAAACGGAACATGATGGCGTGCGGCTGCTCGACCTGCGCATCTACCAGGGGCGCCTGTACCTCTCCGCCGCCCGCACGGCAAAAGAGCAGCCCCCCGAGGCGGCTCACTCCCGTGCACTCTCGGACCGGAACTCAAACGCCCACTCCTCCTCACCTGTCTTCGTCAGGTAAACCGTCCCGCGCAACCGTTCCCCCTCAAGAGCAACAACCACACTCTCCGGCGAGATCTGGCCCCGATAAGCCCCCCGGTCGATTCGCCGAACATAACCGCGGTTCTTCGACACCGGTCCCTCATAGTCCAGATAGGCGAGCCGGTGGTCCGGGAGCCGCTGAACGACCATGGTGGGGGACTCCAGCGGATTCTTCGGCAGCCGCCACGTCTTCAGGACGCCTTCCTGCTCGAGCATCAAGTCCCAGTGGACCCCTTCCCAATGGTGTTCGAGCAGTACGAACCTGGCCACGCTTGCATCCTCTACGGTCTCTAGCCCGCGCTTTACCCCCACCGCCTCCTCACCGCAGCCCAATACCGGCCCGGCAGCTCCCTCAATTAGTGTAGAAACCCCATTTCGCTCCAGCCGCCGACCACCACCACCTCGCGGCCCGCACATCGTCTCGGCAACCTCCCGGCCGTGGTGCAGCCCTAAAGATCGGGCCGAGCTGCGCATTTTCTGCGAATGCGGTGCACAGCAATGGCGCAGAGCAGCCCGAAGGGGCGACCGTGTCCTGGCCACGGAGATCCGTATCTACTTGTCTGGGAGAAGGATGCGCGCACCGGTGGCTATGGCACGGCACTTGCTTAGCCCAGGGCAAACTCCCGGGAGTGTGGAGCGCGGTCTGGCGTCTCCAGAGCGTGCGGTGCAAAGGTAGGTAGTTGGTGTGTCCCAAGCAGGTAGCCAAACACCACATAGGAGGAGGCCGGTGACCCCGAGAGAAGTACTGGCGCTTTGCCGTGAGCGAGGTGTCAAAGCCGTCGACCTGCGTTTCATGGACTTCCCCGGCTTGTGGCAGCACTTCACCATTCCGATTGAAGCGCTCACCGAGGAGGTCTTCGAAGAGGGCGTCGGGTTCGATGGATCGAGTATCCGTGGCTGGCAGGCGATCAACGAAAGCGACATGCTGGTCATTCCTGAACCCGACACCGCGTTCATCGATCCGTTCACGGATGTTCCGACTCTGGTGATGATCTGCAACATCCAGGACCCGATCACCAAGGAGGACTACACGAGGGACCCGCGTAACGTTGCGCGGAAGGCCGTTGCCTACCTGCAGAGCACGGGCATCGGCGACGTGGCGTTCTTCGGACCTGAGCTGGAGTTCTTCGTCTTTGACGACATCCGCTATGACATCACGTCGAATGCCGCGTTCTACGTGGTGGATTCGGTCGAAGGCCAATGGAACACCGGTCGGGAAGAGAACCCGAACCTGGGCTACAAGCTCCGCCACAAAGAAGGCTATTTCCCTGTGCCCCCTTCGGATACGCTCCTGAACATTCGCAACGAGATGATGCTGCACCTGATTGAAGCTGGTGTCGACGTCGAATGCCACCACCACGAGGTGGCCACGGGCGGCCAGTGCGAAATCGATATGAAGTACAAGCCGCTCGTCCAGATGGCCGACGCCGTGTTGAAGTACAAGTACATCGTTAAGAACGTGGCGCGTAAACACGGCAAGGTTGCGTGCTTCATGCCCAAGCCCCTCTACGGCGATAACGGTTCGGGCATGCACACGCACTTTTCGATCTGGAAGGAAGGCCGTCCGCTATTCGCTGGCTCTGGCTACGCGGGGCTGAGCGACGAGGCTCTGTACGCGATCGGCGGGATCCTGAAGCACGCCGGCGCGTTGCTGGCCTTCTGTGCGCCGACCACGAACAGCTACAAGCGGTTGGTGCCGGGCTTCGAGGCCCCCGTGAACCTGGCCTACAGCCAGCGGAATCGGTCCGCTGCGGTCCGGATTCCCGTCTACTCCCCCAGCCCCAAGCAGAAGCGGATCGAGTTCCGCTGTCCGGACAGCTCCTGCAACCCCTACCTGGCGTTCTCCGCAATGCTGATGGCGGCGATTGACGGCATCCAGAACCGTATTGACCCCGGTGAGCCGATGGACAAGGACCTCTATGACCTGACCCCCGAAGAACTGGAACGGGTACCCAAGGCACCCGGTTCACTGGACGAAGCTCTGGACGCCCTCGAAAAAGATCATGAGTTCTTGCTCCGAGGAGACGTCTTCACGCCGGACGTCATCAGCACCTGGATCTGGTACAAGCGCACGCGGGAAGCCGACGAGGTGCGGCTGCGGCCTCACCCGTACGAGTTCTTCCTGTACAGCGATATCTAAACACCGGCTCCAATGTGGTGGGGGAAGCGGCGGCCCTCTGAGGCCCCGTTTCCCTCTTTCCACTGACTGACAGCTTTGCGGCAGCTCCGGGCCGACTCCCTGGACAAGGGGCGAACGGCTCAAGCCTCATCGGCGTGGATCACCACCCCAGCCCAGTTTTTCGCGGAGGCGGCGATAGTAGCTGCGGCCGCGGAGCTGAATCAAGCGGAAACGGACCGGAGCAGCGCGCACTTCGATCACGTCGCCGGGGCCGACTTGCGCGACCTGAATGCCATCGACGACCAGGAAGGCTGAGCTTGGCAGCACAGACGGGCGTACGGTGAGCGTATAGAGACGCTCGGCGGCATCGACCAAAGGTCGGGCAGTCAGCGTGTGGGGGCAAAGGGGAGTGATCACGACAGCGGCGATGTCCTGACGCAAGATCGGCCCGCCAGCAGCGAGGCTGTGGGCCGTCGAGCCCACGGGAGTGGCCAGAATGAGCCCGTCGCCGGCAAAGCTTGCCACCTGCTCACCGTCGATGGATAACTCCACCTCGACCATGCGAAACGGTGGTCCGGCCTGTACAACGACTTCGTTCAGGCTCAACAGTTCGGCGCGACAGGCGGTCTCGGCGGTGCGGAGGCGGCAGAGAAGCATGAGGTGGTCGAGTACCTGATAGTTTCCATCGAGGACGGTGCGGAAAACGGTTTCGAATTCCTCAGGCGCGACTTCTGCAAGGAAACCGAGCTTGCCCAGGTTCACCCCCATAACCGGCATCTGGTTCGTGCCCATCTGATGGGCAGCGCGCAAGATAGCCCCGTCTCCGCCGAGGACAATCACCAGGTCGGCCCGAACGGTGGACAGATCCATCTCCTGTTTGAGATCGTACGCCACCAGTTCGGCGTACCGCTGCACCACACGGCGAACATGTTCCGCCGCCGGCTGCACCCGGCTCTTGTGCACATTCCCGAGGATCACAACCTGCACAGTACGCCCATCTCCCTGGGTTAGCAGCCCAGCTCTGGTGGGCTCCCGCCCCATCCCCATGTTTCCCAGTGTCAGATCGAATGGATGAGCTGCGCTCCTGCTCCGGTTTGGAACGAGGCGTTCCGGGCTCGGTGCAACATTCGGGGGATTCGATCCGTTCAGCCAAGGGGGCCAGGCATATGGTCACCACGTGGCCGCGGTCATGTCAGCCAACGCGGCGCCCGACCTGTTCAGAGCGCCCCAGGCCCGCGGCAGCGGCCATCTCCATCGCAGCCGCCGCAATCCCCTCGGCGTCCAGCCCCAGGTCTGCCAGCAGCTCGCTCCGCTCGCCGTGTTCGATGAAGCGGTCGGGCAGACCAAGCCGCCGCACATGGGCGGCGCCCATCCCGTGCTGGTTCAACAGCTCCAGAACGGCGCTGCCGAAACCGCCACACAACGTGCCCTCTTCAATCGTGATCAGGAAGGGCATCTCGCGCGCCAGCCGCAGAATGAGCTCTTCGTCCAGGGGGCGAGCAAAGCGAGCGTTCACCACCGCCACGTCCAGTCCCCGTTCAAGCAAAAGCTCACGAGCGCCAACGGCCTGCACCAGGAGGTTGCCGTACACCAACAGGGCACCATGAACCCCGTCGTAGATCAGCTCCGCCTTGCCTTCCTCCACCGGTGCGACCTGGCGACTGAGGACCGCCGCCTTGTCCTTTGGGTACCGGATCGCCGTGGGCCCCTTTCGCTGCAACGCGAACTGCAACATGAGCGGTACGTCCTGGGCGTCTCCAGGCGCCATGAGGACAAAATTGGGCAGCGCGCGAAGATAGGCAATGTCAAACGCGCCGTGATGCGTCGGCCCATCCGGACCGGTCAAGCCGGCGCGGTCGAGGCAGAACACGACAGGCATGTTCTGCAAGGCAACTTCCTGAAAGAGCTGATCGTACGCCCGCTGCAGGAACGTGGAGTAGATCGCGGCAATCGGCCGGATCCCCGATTTGGCCAGGCCTGCGGCAAACGCTACAGCATGCGACTCCGTGATGCCCGTGTCAAAGAACCGATCGGGAAAGTCCTGACGTACCTTCTGCAGCTTGTTCCCTTCGCACATGGCGGCCGTTATGGCCACCACGCGCGGATCCTGCTCCATCGCCCGATAGATCGACCGACTCATCACGTCGGTGTAGGTCTCGGCCTTACCCCGCTTGATCGGGATAACCTCGCCCTTCTCCCAGACGAACGGCGCCGGAGTGTGAAACCGAACGGGATCCCGCTCAGCGGGGGGAAAACCGCGCCCTTTTTCGGTGAAAACGTGCAGGATGAGCGGACCTTTCACATCGCGGAGCAGTTCCAGATACTCGATCAGACTGGCCAGGTCGTGGCCGTCCACCGGTCCCACATACCGCCAGCCCAACTCCTCAAACAACATCCCACCATGAAGAAACGCCTTCATCCCCTCTTTGGCCTGCACAAACGCCCGCTCGAGCTGCGAACCCACCACAGGCACGCGCGCCAGCGCACGCTGGATGTGACTCTTGATGTCGCCGTAAATCGGGTGCATGCGGGCACGGTCGAGATAGCGAGCCAGGGCACCGACGCGGGGGCATATGGCCATCCGGTTGTCGTTCAGGATCACGAGCAGATCCTTTTGCAGCTCACCCGCGTTATTCAACGCCTCGAACACAATGCCGCTGGGAAGAGCGCCGTCGCCAATCACGGCGATCGTGCGACTGCGCCGCTGGAGCAGATCATCACCCACGCGGAGCCCTAGCGCGCACGAGATGCTACAACCAGCATGGCCGGTCATGAACAGATCGTACGGGCTTTCCTTTGGATTCGGGTATCCCATCAACCCCCCTTTGGTACGGATCGTGTGCATGAGGGGGTAACGCCCGGTGATCATCTTGTGGGGGTAGATCTGATGGCCTGTATCCCAGATCAGATGATCTCTAGGGAAATCGAACACCCGGTGCAGGGCAAGGCAGAGCTCGACGACGCCCAGGTTGGACGCGAAATGGGCCGGACGCCGACTGACGATCTGCTGAAGCTCCTCACGGATCTCCGCAGCAAGCTCCTCCAGCTCCGCTAAGGACAGCTTCTTCAAATCCTGAGGCAGATTGAGTTCGGCGAGCAGCTTCCTCTTCATCGGTCTCTCTCTAGCACATAGCGAGCCAGGCCGGCAAAGACGGGCGCCAGCTTGCCCATTTCCCGAGCCACTTCGCACGCTTCGCTCACCAGGCGCTGCGCCCGGATACGCGATTCTTCCACCCCGAGTACGGCCGGAAACGTGAGCTTGTTTTCGTCCTGATGGACCGGCTTACCCAGTTTGGTGCTGTCACCGACGATGTCCAGCAAATCATCCACGATCTGAAACGCCAGCCCAACACAGTTCGCGTAGCGGTCCAAGCGGTTCCGCTGGAGCGGTGTGGCCCGGGCCGCGATGGCACCGAGACGGACCGCACAGCGCAACAGCGCTCCGGTCTTCAACTCGTGTATGCGATGCAAACGCTCCTGCGGTTCGCCGTCCGCAAGCCCAAGTAAATCCTCCATCTGCCCCCCGACCATCCCCGCCGGGCCGGCCGCCTGAGCCAACTCCAACACGCTTTCGGCTGCCACCTGCGGATCGGCAATCCCCCGGGTCAACACTTCGAAGGCATAGGTCAGCAGCCCATCGCCAACCAGTACAGCGGTTGCCTCATCAAAGGCACGATGAACCGTCGGCCGCCCGCGCCGAGTGTCCGCATTGTCCATAGCAGGCAGATCATCGTGGACCAGCGAGTAGCAATGGACCAACTCGATGGCGCATGCCCCGGGGATTGCCACCGAAAGCTCGCCCCCCGAGGCCTCGCAACTCAGCAACACCAGCACCGGACGAAGCCGCTTGCCGCCGGGAAAGACCGCGTACCGCATCGCCTCCGCAAGCCGGGGAGGAACCCGCGGCGGCCCGGGCAACCACCGCTGAAGCTCACGGTCCAGCACCAGCTTGGCTTCCCGAGAATACGCCAAGAACTCTTCGATTTCAGACACGGTCCTCAGCTCCCAACCACGGCGGGCTCAGGCTCCGCCTGCTCGCTTCGCCCAACCGTACACTCCATTGCCCATGCCCCGTGCACCCGCCACAGGGTGCCTCGTCTCATCCTACGCAATCCGCCCCGTTCGCACCGACCCCACCCCAGGCGCCATAACGGGAAGCCGCCTCGAGCTGCCACGAGCCCCATTAGCAACGGCACCCAGGACGCTATCCTGCCGGTGCTCTCTTCTCGGGCTTCACTCATCCTCGTCGCCGATTAACCGGCGGTGGTCCTCTCCAGTGGATGAGCCCCCCTTAACTCGCCGGGTTCGAGACTTCCGCTTGACCGGAGCCTCTCCTGAATCGCTCTCCCCGCCGACGGCCTCCCCGCCAAACTCCTCCAGACGTAGCTCGCCGTTTTCGTCCATCACCAGCATCTGGACCCGCTTCTCCGCCTCGTGCAAGATCTTCCGGCACCGCAACACGAGCTTGACGCCCACTTCGTAGGAAGCCAGCGCCTGGTCAAGCCCGATCTTGCCCGACTCGAGCTCGCCAACAATTCTTTCCAGTTGCTCCAACGCCTGCTCAAAATTGAGTTCTTCCAGGTTCACCGACCGTGCGTCCACAGCGTCACTCATGACTCCCCCTTCCCTACCTCCGAAAAAGAACCTCCACACAGCCTTCTAGCAGTTCCGAACACCACGTAGCACCGGGTACCGCCTTCCAAAGCTGGGCAACGCGTCGCCATCACCTAGGTTGCCCCATCATCCAGCGGACCCTCCCGCCACGTGACGGTGGATCGGATCTGCCCTTTCCCCAGCCGTGTGACAATCTCCTCGCCCAGCTCCACATCCGCAGCGGTGCGGACGATTGTCCGACCATCGGCCTTGAACGTCAGGCTGTAGCCCCGCTGCAACACGCGCAGGGGGCTGAGCGTATCGAGCTTGCCACACAGCTCGCCCAGGCGGTGTTTGCCCCGGTCCAAAGCGACACGTCCTGCCTGTAGCAGACGTAGCGCCAATTGTTCGCATCGCTCCCTATTCCGCTCGATCAACCGCGCCGGCGACGCCTTCTCCAACCCAGCATGGACGTACTCGAGCCGCTGCAACGCCACCTGGATCCGATGTTGCATGGCTCGCGTGAGGCGCAACAGCAAGTCGGCGCAACGCCGCTCCTGCTGGTCGAGATAAGCGGCAGGATTGAGCTGCATAAGGCGCGACCGGGCCAGGTCTAAACGCAGGATAGCGTTTTCCAGAGCCCGTTCCACGGCCCGGCGCAGGTCGTCGAACAACCGGTCCACCGTCTCCTGACGCTTATAGACCAGCTCATCGAGGGGCCTCGCCAACACCGGGCGACTCGCCAGCCCCTCGAGCCGATTGGCCGATGCTTCCAGCCGGGCCCGCACCGCTCCCGCCAGCCGCCGGGCCAGTTGTTCCACGTGCCGCGCCACCTCCACCCGATTCGGCACTGCCAGCTCGGCCGCGTTGCTCGGCGTCGCCGCACGCTTGTCCGCAACGAGATCGGCGATGGTCGTGTCGATCTCGTGCCCCACCGCGCTGATGACCGGAATCTGCGAGCGGAAGATCGCGCGTGCCACCCGCTCCTCGTTGAAAGCCTCAAGGTCCTCTTTACTTCCCCCCCCGCGCCCGACGATGATCACATCACCCAGCTCCAACCGGTTACTGAGGTCCAGAGCCGCTGCGATCTCCTCCGCAGCCCCATCGCCCTGAACCGTCACCGGCACCAGGACGATCCGCACGGCCGGCCAGCGCTGCGTACAAACACGGATGATGTCTCGAATTGCCGCCCCTTTCGGACTCGTGATCACGCACACCTGCTCGGGGAACTTTGGCAACGCTTTCTTGTGGCGGGGATCAAACAGCCCCTGCCGTTCCAGTTTCTTGAAGAGCTGGCGGAACTTCAGCTCCTGGGGACCAATACCGACGGGACTGAGCTGCTCGACATAGAGCTGGTAACGGCCGCGCTTCGCGTAGACGCGAACGCTGCCGTCGGCAACCACCTCCAGCCCATCCTCAGGCTCAAACTGCAGTCCTCGCACGTTCGTTTTCCACATCACGCAGGCGATTTCTGCCTGTTCGTCCTTGAGCGTGAAGTAGGCATGGCCGGAGGTGTAGATCTTGAAGTTGCTGATCTGCCCGATGACGCGCACACTGTCGAAGTGGTAATCGATCACGTCAGAGATCCGCTCGGTTAGCTGGCTAACCGTCAGCGGCGGACGCTGGTCGGGCAGGAATTGGGCTGCAACCGCCATAAGAGGTCCCCTAACGCCGTATGTCCTCACTACTGTACAAGAGTACCCAATCGCCACCTTCTGGACTAGTCCCCGGACCGTTTCCGATCTTCCGTGGCTATGCCGGGGGCACCGAAGGCCCGAAACAAAGGCAAAGCGTGACGCCACCTCAGTACGAGACATCGTGTGCGACGAAGTCGCGGGAGCTCGTCTGCCGCCCTGCCGGAAAACCCGATCCGGCTCACCAATCCAGCCCTGAAAGCGGCCGAGTGAACACCACGTCGATGGACCGGCCTGCTCCGAAAAGGCCGCCGCCCCACTACCTCTGAGGCGGCCGACCGAACAGGCGGTCCAGGAGCCACTCCTCGGGCGGGCGAGTGCACAGGCTGACCACGATTCCCGCAGTAAGCGAACTCGTCAGCCCCCAGACAATTGGGTCAAGTCCGAAAGGCCGAATTGGCACAATCGCCCCTTGAGTGCCATGGAGGTAGCGATCGACCCAGGCTGGCAGGTACATGGACAGGTGGACCGCGCAACCGACGAGCATGGCCGTTATCGCTCCTGCCGCCGTAGCTCGCCGCCAGTACAGACCAAGCATCACCGGCATCAGGAAACACGAAGCCAAACCTGCGCCGGTGAAGACGATGATGTCCTGCAGGAATGTGGGAGGATCGGCCGCAAGGATCATCGCGGCCACTCCAATGGCCCCTGTCGTAGCGTAGCTCAGCACCTTCACAATGCGCGGCGAAACCGAAGGATCGATAACTCGCTGTACGATGTCGCGGACAATCGCCGAACTGGTCAGCAGTAGAAAGCTGTCCACGGTGCTCATGACCGCTGCGAAGGGAGCCGCGATCAGTATCCCCGCCAGCCAGCCCGGGGCCACGGTGCGAGCCATTACGGGCATGATCTGATCCTGAGGTACGCTCCCGTATGGGATAAGCGCCCGGGCACAGACGAAGATCACCACGAGTGGGAAATAGATGAAACTGTAATAGACCATCACGGTGAAGATCCCTAGCCGCATAGTACGTGTGTCGTGAAAGGCCATGAGCCGCACCATGTTGCCGGGCTGCCCTGCTCCGCTAATCGCCCACATCGCCCAGTAGGAAACCGCCACCGGCAAGGCCAGGAAATTCTCCGGACCAGGCAAACTGACGAGGTCGGGATCCTGGGCGGCTAGGCTACTGGTCGCCTTACTCAGCCCGCCGACCGCGATAATCGCCAGCGGCAACAGGACGAGCACGCCGGCCCCCATAACAATTCCCTGCAGCACGTCGGTCCACACAACGGCGCGAAACCCCCCGTAAGTGGTGTAACCAACAACGAGTGCCGCAAACACGACCAGTCCCGCCCAGTAAGCGGGACCAAGCCCCGGATCGTGATGGGGAACCAACCTGCGCACCCCTCCCAGTAGGTCCTCAGCGAACTCGCTGTATCCCGGAATCGGCTCTAACAGCGTCTTCAACACGAGCCCACCGGCCTTGAACTGGGCGACCAAATTAGCGGCAACGAACAACAAAATGACGATCGCTCCCAGAACCCCCAGGCCGGGGCTCTGGTACCGCTCACGGAGCAGATCGGGAATCGTTATCGCACCCAGCCGTCTTCCCACTTGATTGATCCGCTTGCCCATCATGCCAATCGTGCACAGTGGCACGACCATATAGCTTGCAATCCAGACGGCCAGAACCCAGCCCTTGCTGTAAATCAGCGATGGAAACCCCATGAAGCTTCCGCCAGAGGCACTGGTAGCAGCAAATGTGAAGGCGAACGCCCACACGCCCAAGGCACGGCTCCCCAGGAAGTACTCCCCCAAGAACTCCTTGCGGCGGAGCAAGCGGTGCGAGAAGATGGCGAGCACGAAAACGCCGGCCATGTAGGCAGTGAACGATACGAGTACCCAAAGATCTTTTGAAGCCATCGGATGTCCCACCGTAGGGATTCCTCTGGTGTGGCGTCTCGGGTGTGTACCCGACAGGCCTAGGATCGGACGGAGACGACCGGTAGGCTTGCTACCGCGAGGCTGAACCTTCAGGCATCGGTTCCGGAAACGTCGGAGCGGTCGGCCTCGGAATCCAGGGGGATATCTTCAATCCCCCAGAAGCACATCACTACGGTCACGGCATTGCAAACGATCCAGGGAACAACTACCCCCCATAAAACCCAGTGGGGGATTCCCAGCCCCAGCGGAAAG
>JALSID010000227.1 GCA_026981825.1 Planctomycetota bacterium | reverse complement strand
AACACCCTGCTCCCGCTGGGTGTACCTGGGAACCCACAGGGGATCCTGGCGGACACCGATCCCCAGACGCCGGGTGCAACGCTGACGGGCAACTTCCCCTCCGAGGCGAACCCGACCTTCGTATCCGAAGTGTTTGACATCTCGCCATGGGCGGGACAGAGCGTTCGCTTCCGGTTCCGGTTCAAGTCGAACGCGTCGGTGGAGCTTGAGGGGTGGTACGTCGATGACATCGTCGTGACCTCATCGCGGTTCGTGAAGAACGGTTCGGCTCCCTTCGCAGTGGGGCGCCGCCAGCAGACGGCCGGACCGCGCGCCATTGCTGCCGGTCATTTGAACGACGACAACAACGACGGGTTGATCGGTCCGGTCTTTGGCAGTCGGGGCGAGTTCCTCCGCACGGACATGCTCGATGTCGCCACGGCGAACTCAGAGGACGACCTCACTCTGCCCGACAAGACACGCCTCCAGGGCGAGCTCCAGATCAAGAACACGAAGTTCCTGAGCAACGAGATCGGCGTCCGGGTGCAGCCCGTGGGCATCCGCGGCGCAGGTGGCGTCAATGCCACGGTCTCGATTCCGGATCCGTTCCGCTTCGATCCGAACGCGATGGATGCTCTGGTTCCGGGCGTGGACATCTGGAACAACGTCTTCCTGCAGAATTCGGTTGCCGTCGATCTGATCGGCAATCAGGCCCTGGCTGCCCCCTCGCCGGCGATCCCCTACCACCGAGTGGTGAACAACAGCTTCTCAATCAATGACATCGCGATCCGCCTCACCGACGGTGCGGGCCCGACGGTGATGAACAACATCATCGCGAACTCGACCATCATCGGGCTCCAGGGCGATTCCTCTTCGGCCCCCCTCACTGTGGCCGGTTTCAACCTGTTCTGGAACAACACCGTGGACACGAACCTGCCGCCCGGTCAAAACAACAACCCGGTCTATGGCGATCCGCGGTTCGTCGACCCCACAAGCGATCTCCGAATCATGAGGGGATCGGCGGCGATCGATCGTGCTCTGTCGAACGCCGCGGACCGGCTCGAGACCGAGCGCCAGGCGATCGACCGTTCCACGGGTGGTGCGGTGTTGCTGGTCTCAGCTTTCCGCAATCCAGAGCGCACGGTGCCCGAGCCGACCTTTGCGGCCGAACGGGTCGTCACCCATGATCCGCGGCCGGGTGACTTCTCCACCATCGATCACGATGGCTTGGACCGCATCGACGATCCGAATACGCCCAACCTCGGTGTTGGTACCGACCCGTTCTTCGACATCGGTGCCTACGACTTGCAGGACATTCTGCCGCCGCTCGTCCAGCGGTTCACCGTTGCCCCCTCAAGCGACACCGGCGAACAGGATGCCTTTGAGCCCATCCTGACCAGGCACGGGCGTCCGCTGTTCCGCGTACTGGTGACCGACGATTCCAACGATGTTGAAGGGCTGCGGGTGGAGTTGGACACGGACGGGGACGGCCTCTTCGATGACGGCGTTGGTTTCACGCGAATCCTGCGCGACGTGGATGGTAACCCCGTGCTGCTACCCGGCACGAACCTGATCCTGGCGGAGGCCCTGGTTCAGGCGCGGTTCCCGCTCACCGACACCGATAGCCGCCAGATCCGCGTTCGCGTCCAGGATCGCAGCGGTAATCTCTCGCTGCCCGCGGTGACCACCATCAGCATCGATAGTGCTCCGCCCGAGGCGGGACGGGTCGAGATCCCGGACAACCTCCGGCAGATCCGGATCCCGTTCGTGTCCGGCCAGGCGCCTGACGTTACGGGACCGGTTACCCCGGTCGGCGGTCCGGACGTGAACGTCAGCAACGATCCGAGCTTCGGTCAGAGCGAAGTGCAGGTCGCGGTTAATCCCACCAACCCCCAGAACCTGGTTGCGTTCACGCACCGGCTTGGCACCAGCACCATGGATGTGTTCTACAGCTTCGATGGAGGTCTGACCTGGGGCCGGACCCCGATCGACATTAACGTCGATGGCATCACGGCCAACACCCGGTTCGATCCCGCTGTCGAGTTCGACCGCTACGGCAACGTGTACATCGCTTACGGGATCGAGACCTCGCTCGGCGGCAGCGTGGTCGTGGTGGGCCGGAGCACGGACGGGGGCCAGACGTTCGAAATCGAACCTGTGGTGTTTGACGCGCCAACCTCAGGCGTTTTCCACGACAAGTGGTTCATTGACATCGGGCCCGATGCCGAGAATCCGCTGCAGGACAACCTGTACATCTCGTGGACACGGTTCGCCGACACGAATGAGGATGGCGTGGACGATGTGGCGGACATCGTTGTCAGCGGTAGCCCGGTGGCCGACGAGAACGGTCCTCTGCCCATGAACTTCGTGCCACCGGTGCCGGTGCAAGACGTCTCGCCATTCCCGCTGTCGAACGGCGTGGTTCAGCTTTCCGACGTGGCCGTGGGCCCGAACGGCGAGCTGTACGTGACCTGGATCCAGGCGACCTCGGCCGCCTCTACCGACTTCCGCGACAAGCCGATCTACGTGGACGTGGATCCAAACGGCCTGGCCGGCGGGCTGAACTTCGGCGTCGACCGACTTGCGGCCGTGACGCAGATGTCCTTCAACCAGGACCTGCCGGCGCAGAGCGTCCGTGACGTGGCGCCGATGATCACCATCGATGTGGACCGCAGCGGCGGCCCGAACACCGGGCGCCTCTACATGCTCTGGCACAACGTGGGGGCCAACCGGGCCACGGACACGGACGTGTTCGTCCAGTACTCAGATGACGGTGGCCTCACCTGGTCGGAACCGGTGCAGGTCCACAGCCAGGATCCGAACGATGCCAGCCAGTTCAACGGCACCCTGGACGTTGACCAGGCGACGGGGGCCGTGGTGGCGATCTGGTACGATACCCGCAATGACCCGTCCAACACCGGCGTGAACGTGTTCATGAGCTTCAGCGTGGACGGGGGGACAACGTGGGAGCCGGAGGTTCAGATCTCGGACGATCTGTCCGTCGCTCCGACTTCCGGTGTGAACGGTCTCAACCAGTACCTCGAATACATCGGTCTGGCTGCGTACAACGGCGTGGCCCACCTAGCTTGGACTCAAGCTGTGGGCAATGATCTGGAGACCTTTGCCGACAGCGCCGTGTTCCTGGTCAACATTCCGAACACGGACACGACGGGCCAGCCCGAGACGATGCTGCTGCTCGAGAACGACCTGCGAGCGTACCTGCAGTTCGACCTCGAGCCGGGTGACTTCCCGCTGCGGTTCCAGCCGGGTGATTTCCCGCCGATCGACGTGCCGGACCTCTCGCTCTACGGCAACGATGCCTCGGCCGTCGGCGATGCGTTCCGGGTCCTGAACAGCGGCGTCCGGCTGGCCGGGAACCCGGTGGCCGAATCGCTGGAGAGCGTCTTCATCCGCGGCCCGTTCGACAATCGGGTCGAACAGGAAGCCTCGGCCGTTACGGACCTGCCCTTGGCCAACGACGACCTGGTCTTCCGCGCCGTCGAACCGGGGCCTGCGGGGAACCAGATCTCCGTGGAGTACCGACTCTCCGATACGCATCCGGCACCGCTGAGCGTTGCGGTGAACGGCTCGGCAATCGTTGTCACCCTGGAAACAGACGCGAACGGCCAGGTGCTGTCCACGGCTGCGGACGTGCTCGCCGCCCTGCAGGCCGATCCTGCCGCGTCGGCACTTATCGAGGTCTCCTTGCCTCCGGGAGAGGACGGTTCTGACCCGGTGCGGCCGATGCCGCCCGTATTCCTGGACGGCGGCAAGGCATACATCACCGTGGAAGACGACCCGACCGGCAGTCTGGATCTGGCGGCAGGTCCGGCCAGACTGTGGGCGCGGATCCCCGGCGAAAACAACGATCTGCTCTTCACCGCGGTGGATCCCGGTCCTGCGGGGGCCGATGTCACGATTGAGTACCGCGATCCTGGTACGCCGAACAACCCCCTCAGCGTGCAGGTGGATGGCAGCAGCGTAACGGTGCTTCTGGCCACCGACGCGGACGGTAACCTGGATCCGGCGCAGAACACGGCTGCGGCGGTGCGTGATGCGATCAACGCCGTGGCGGGCACGGTCGTGACTGCCGAGCTTGCTCCGGGCAACGATGGTACCGGGGCTGTCGTGCCGCTGGGCGCCACCCACCTGCAGCGGCTGGATGGATCGTTCACGCTCCAGGTTACGATCAACCCGCGCGACTTCGGCACACGGCCTCAGCGGCCCGACCCCAACATTCGTCCCATCCTTGCCAAGCACAAGGACGGCACCTTCGACGGTGGCTGGGTGCTGTATCTGGAGAACGATCCGCGTCATCCGGATCGGTTAGGGGGCAATCGTGACTTCGTGGTGTTCGAGGTCTTCCCGGTGGGCCGGCACCGGGCCGCCACGTTGCAGACGAACCTCGAAGGTCAGGACAACGATCTGGTCTTCACCGCCCAGCAGCGTGGTGCCGCGGGTAATTCGATCCGGATCCAGTACGTTGTTCCCACCACGCCCAACCCAACGCCGTCGCTCAGCGTGACGACGGAGGCGGCTCAGTTGACCACCGCCTTCCCGGGTGACGACAACGACATCCGCTTCACCGCAGTGACGCCCGGTATCGAAGGGAACAACTACAGGATCCAGTTTGTGGCCGAGGGGACGAATTCGCCCCTGCGGATCGTGCGCAGCGGTGATCACTTCACCGTCTACCTGGCGACCGACGAGACCGGTCGGCCGATCAGCACGGCCGCCCAGGTGATCGCTGCCTGGAATGCCCCCACGAGCCCGGCCAACGGCATCATCACCGCGGCTCTGGCGCCCGAGAACCCCACCGGCTTTGGTCGCGTCCGTCCCATGCCGCTTCAGCCTCTGACAGGTGGTGAGGCGTTGATCTCCATCACGCTCCGCAATCCGGGTGAGACCACTGCCCTGGAGGTGCGCGACCTCGTGAACTCGCATCCAGTGGCCTCGACCCTGGTGCGTGCCGAACTGGCGCCGGGCCAGAACGGCTCGGGAGCCGTCACCGAGATGCGGCCGCATGCCCTGAGTGGGGGTGAGGACACGCAGAAGATCCGGTCCGCTACGCCATTGAGTCAAAACGAGTGGTATCAACTGACGATCACCTTCAACCCCGATCGCCAGCCATTGCCCACGGATGAACCCGGTACCTGGCGGATCTACATCAACGGCGACCTCGACCGCGAAGGCCAGCTCGCGCTGCGGCTCTCCGATACCGATGAGCCGTTGATCGTCGGCGGGCGTGAGGGGGTCTATCCGACGTTCGACGGCTACATTGACGAGCTCCGCATCTTCGGCCGTGACTTGAGCCAGGAGGCGATCCGATCGTTCCAAAACGCTGAGCTTCCGGCCACGATCGAGATTATCGCAGCGGGTGGGCCCGAAGACCTGAACCAGGACGGCGACATCTTCAACGACGGCAACGAGGTGCGGATCCGCGTCGTGTCCGTGGCAGGCATCGAGCCTGGCTATCTGACGTTGAATGTGCTCGACCCGCGCTCTGGCGATCCGACCCAGGGAGAGCTGTCTGGCGGTGAGCTGCGCATCGACCGCTACCGCCTCATTATCCACTCGAACCAGGGCCTGACCGATCTGGCCGGCAATCCTGTGGCCGAGCAGGTTCTGACCTTCGCCGTCGATTTGGACGACCCTGTGATCCGAGCGTTCGAGCTGGACGAGTCCAGTGACACGGGCGTGCAGCTCGACAGCAAGACGAACCAGCCGCGGCCGCTGCTGCGCGGCATCGCGACCGACGTGTTCCCGGGCACGACCGAGAACATGGCGGTCGAGATCGACATCACCCGCATCCAGGACCTGCGTACGGGTGAGTTGCTGCCGATCCTGGATGCCGACGGGCAGCTCGATCCGATCGGCGACTTCGATGACGGCACTGCCGGAGTGGTGACGGCAGCCGACGGCACGTTCTTCATCGAGCCGCTGTTCGACCTGTGCCCCGAGTTCTCCACGTGCGAGGTCGATATCCAACTGCGAGTCACGGACCTGGCCGGTAATCAGTCGACGCAGACACTGACGATCGTCGTCGACCGGGCTGCTCCACGGTTGACTACCACGACGCCCGTTGGCGTCCGACGTGCCGGTGGATGGGTGCTGGACACGAACGGCAATCGGGTTGACGACCGTCCCGGCGATGCGAGGGTCTTCTACGGCGCAGCGGGCTGGATGGGCATCACCGGCGACTGGGACGGCGATGGTGCCACCGAGATCGGCGTGTTCAACCCCGAGACCGGTGAGTTCCAGCTCGATGAGAACGGCAACCTGCAGCCCGACGATCCGATCTATGCCTTTGGCACCGGGCAGCGGCTGATCCCGGTGATCGGCGACTGGGATGGTGACGGCGACGACGACCTCGGCACCTACGATCGAGTCACCGGCCTGTGGCGGTTGGATCTGGGCGGTGACCGCATGCCGAACGAATTGCCGTTCGAGTTCGGAGCTCCCGGTGGTACGCCGCTGGCGGGGGACTTCGATCCGGCCACGCCCGGTGACGAGATCGCCATAGCCTACCCGGACGTTGACACGGGTCAGTTGGTGTGGGTAGTCGACGCAAACGGTAACCGCGTAGCCGACGACGGCGCCTTTGCTTTCGGCAGCGTCGGTGACCGGCCGGTGGTCGGCGACTGGGATGGCGACGGGCTGGCTGAGATCGGAATCTTTGGCAGCGAGGATCGCGATGGCGACGGACTGCTCGATCCGGGCGAGGATGTGGACGGCAACGGCCTCATCGACGCGATCTTTGCCCTCGACCTGAACGAGAACCATGTGCTCGAGAACAGTGAGAAGTTCCGGTACGGAGAGCTGGGGGCGATCCCCGTCATAGGCGATTGGAACGGCGACGGCAAGGATGAGGTGGGGGCCTTCAATCAATTCCTGGCTCTCTGGGTGCTCGATCTGAACGCGAATCGCACCTTTGACGACACGGCGTTCGTCTTCGGCGCCGAAGCCGATCCTCCGGTTGTGGGGGACTGGGATGGCGACGGCGTTACCGACATCGGAACGTTTGATGAGCTGCGCGAGATCGAGGTGGGGGCCAGTGAGCGGCTGCTCGTTTCGCGCGGCAAGAACTGGACAATCGACCTCAATGGCAACTTTGTTGTGGAGACGAGCGAGCGGGACATCTTCTATGGAGCCCCGGGGGCCTGGCCGAAGACCGATTCGGACGGTGACGGCGTGCCCGACTACCTCGGGCGGGCGATGTCGCTCGGTCTTGCCGGCGATTTCACAGGGACCGGCCAGGACGTGATCGTGTCCTTTGACGCGGAACGGTCGCGGTGGACGGTCGACTTCAATGGCGATCTGAGTCGCGACGTGGGCGAGACGTTCCAGTTCGGTTTCTTCGCCGACGCCAACGGCAACGGCGTGGTGGATCCAGGGGAAGGGCTCGATCCGCAGCCGACCGACCTGCCGTTGCTCGGCGATTTCAACGGCGATGGCCTGGCCGAACTGGGCGTGGTTCGGTTCGACGTCGGCAGCGGCAAGATCCTCTGGTTGCTTGACCAGGATGGCGATCACGACCTGACGCCCAGTGAGGACGCGAACGGAAACGGCGTCCTCGACTTCGGTGAGGATCTGGACCTGGACGGCGTCCTCGACGTGTCCCCCGTGATCCGCACGTTCGGCAACGTGGGCGAGATCCCGATTGTGGGCGATTGGGTTGGCCTGGGCCGAACGCTTATCGGGAGCTATGACCCGACGACCTCGACCTTCCGCCTGGATGTCGATGGTGACGGGGATGAGACGCCCGACGAGGACCTCGACGGCGACGGTGTGCTCGACCCCGTGGAGGACCTCGACGGCGACGGCTTCCTTGACGTTGCACCGCTCGTGTTCACCTTCGGACCCGGCGATCCGAACAACATGCCTGTGGTCGGGGACTGGAATAACGACGGGATCACGGAGGTAGGCATCGCCACGCCGGACCCGGCCGCAGACGAGCTGCTCTGGTTGCTGGACACCAACGGTGACCATTCGACCACCGGTGAAACACAGTTCCCCTTCGGTAAGGCGGCCGACCTGCCGATCGTGGGACGGTTCAACCCGATCGCCGGAGACGACGTGGGGGTCTACTCGCCGGCGTTCGGTGAGTTCATCCTCGACGAAAACAACAACCGCCAGGATGACGATCCGGTACGCCCGTTCGGTTCACCTGGCGATGCGATCGTCCTTGGCGATTGGGACGGGGACGGCCGGACGGACGTGGCCGCGGTGAACGAGTTCTACGTGGGCAGTGTGTTCAACCGCGATCTGTATTCCTTGACGGGTAACGTTCGTGGAGATCTGTCTGCCATCGTCCTTGGCCGCATTGCGTACGATACGGTTCCCGGCCCGAATCAACCCGGCGGGCGGATCCTGATCGACCTGAACACGGCTCTGATTCAGCCCGAGGTCTACACGTTCTCGATCGATGCGACCACCAGCCCGACGCCTGGGGCCTTGCAGGACGAGGCGGGTAACCTGCTGGATGGAGACTTCCCCGGTCCGGGTCCGTATCCGGCACAGTTTGGGTTCCCCACCGGCGATGGTGAACTCGATGATCAGGATTTCGTGTTCGACAATCCCGTGATCACGGGTGGCCCCGGTAGCTTCACAGTGCCCATGAACCTCGAGTTCCGCCTTGATCCGGCGGACGACACCGGGATCGACGAGCCCTCGGCTCTGGAAGGGGGAGTTGAGCGGACCAAGAACAATCGGCCCACCTTCATTGGGCAGTTGCTCGAGCCCCTGCCGGAATCGCTGGCTGGCATCTCGGTGAGCCTGGAAGTCGATGGTGACGGAGACTTCCTCGATGGTGTGCCGGGTGTGTTCGTCCAGCCTGACGGGTCGTTCACCATCGCGGTCGACCCCTCGGTCACCATTGAGGACGGCAAAGTTATCCCGATCACGGTGCGGTTGCAGGATCCCACCGGCAACCGGACAGAAAAGACGATCTTCATCGACGTGGATACGTCGCCGGCTCAGGTTACCAGCTTCGTGCTCGACAACGACACCGGCGTGCCGGGGGACAACCGCACAAGCGAAACCGTACTGCAGTTCTCCGGCACGGTAATCGATCCGTTCCCAGGCAACCCCTCTGTTCAGGAGGACGTCAACGCTCTGCCGGGCGACGTTCCCGAGCCGCTGCCGAAGATCATGCTCGACGTGGACGGCGACGGTGAGTATGACGACGGCACCGCGGTCGTGACCGATCCAGACGGCGACGGCATCGGGACCTGGTCCGTGACGGCCACCGTCAGTCTGCCGGATGGCACGCATGTGATCCACGGGCAGCTCATCGACCGGGCCGGCAATGTGACCGACTCGAGGCTTGATCCGGACCGCTTCCCACCGTTGACGGTCGTGGTGGACACGACGCCGCCGCACATCATCGACATGGTGCCCGGCTCGGGGACGAATGTGGCCCCCTCGAGCATCGTGATCACGTTCGACGAGATCATGCGGACCGACGATCCGGACCACTCGGTCACGAACCTGGCCAACTACGAGTTGCGCCGGGCAGGTGCGGACCACCTGCTGAACACCGCCGACGATGTGATCATTCCGCTTACCGGCATCACCCACACGATCTTGCCGGCAAGCGGAGGCCTCGAGCCACGCAGCCAGGTCGAACTCCAGTTCGATACCCTGACCGTGTTCGACCTGTATCAGCTCACGGTCTACGCCGGCGCGTCCCCCTATGGCGGTGCCGGGCTGCAGGACACGGTCTTCCTGGCGCTGGATGGTGAGTTCCCGGGGCCGGGCGGTCTAGCCAATCCGCTGCCGAGCGGTGACGGAGTGCCCGGTGGCAACTTTGTGCGGCCGTTCGTGTACGAGGCAGAGCCGCCCACGATCCTCAGCGTCGAGCTCGAACCCACCGATGACACGGGCGTCTTCGGCGACAATCGCACGAACCTGGATCAGCCCCACATAAACGTGACTGTGAACGACAACTTCCCGGGTCAGCTTGCCGGTAACCTGGTCTACCTCGAACTGGACGGCGATGGCCTATTCGACGACGGTTTCGGCGCCACGGACGCCAGCGGTTTTGCGAGCGTGCTGGTCGATCCGCCGCTGGCGGACGGCATTTACGACGTCCAGGTCCGTGTTGTGGATCTGGCCGGCAACGAAGCGTTCGCGCCGCCTCCGGCGCTGACCATCGAGGTGGATACCAGCGCACCAACGGTCACGCTGCAGTTGGCCGAAGATGACGGAACGCCGCGGCCGGTGCGGCGAACTAACGACACGACCCCCACGTTCATCGGTCTCGTCCGCGATATCGCTCCGTTCGATTCCCTGGCGGACGTGACCGGTCTAACGGTGGAGCTGGACATCGAGGGGGTAGGCGGCGACTTCACCGAAGGAACGGTGCTCACCGACGCCAACGGCGCGTTCCTGGTTACCGTGAACACGACCCTGCCCGAGGGGGACTATGTGGCTCGCGTGCGGGTTACCGACAAGGCCGGCAACGTGGCGATCTCTAGCCCGCTGGAGTTCACCGTCGACGTTACCGGTCCGCGGGTCACGAACCTCGATCCGTACCCCGAGGTGAACGTCAACCCGACGCAGATCGTTGTCACCTTCGATTCGGACGACATCGACCCGGCGACTATCATCCCGGCCAACTTCAGCCTGGTCGGGGCGTTGAGCGGCGACGTCTCGAACCTGATGATCATCGACCCGTCGAACTTGAGCGGCAACACCCTGGTCATCCCGCTTGTGTCACCGCTGCCGAACGACAGCTATACGTTCACGATCGAGGGTGACACCAGCCTGGAGGATCTTGCGGACAACCGGATTGACGGTGAGTTCTCCGGAGTGTTCCCGAGTGGTGACGGTGTGCCGGGTGGCGACTTCGTCGCCGTCTTTGACGTGGTCGTGCCCGATCGGTTTGAACCCAACGACACCCTGGACACCGCCACCGATCACGGCCGGGTTGTGGACGTGATCTTGGACGATTTGACGATCCCGACCCGTCCGCAGGTGGACGTGGACGTGTTCCGCGTCACCGCGGCAGCACCGGGAACGTTCCAGTTCACCATAACTGTGGCGAATCCGGCGCGTGCCGATCTGCAGCTTGAGGTGCTGAACAGCTCGGGAGTCGTTATCGGGTCCGCCTCCGGGGGCGGCAGCGTGCGGAGCGTTACTGTGCCGGTGAATGCCGCCGGCGAACAGTTCTTCGCACGGATTACCACGCTCACCGGGCCCAGCCCCTACAGCCTCCGCATCACCAACCACGATGTGTTCGACAGCACTCCGACCCGCGACGATACTCCGGCCACGGCTGCGACACCGACTCTGCCCGTCTACGTCATCCGCAACCGGCGGTCGGTGCGCGGCGCCGTGGAACTCATGACCCGAACCTTCGGCGACGACGACTGGTACCGGTTTGTTGCCCCCACGAACGGGATCGTCACCGTCCAGCTCACCACCGATCCGACCATCAGCGGCGACCTGGACGTGGAGGTCTTCCGTGCCTCCGATCTGACTACTCCGTTGCCTTGTCCGATCGCTGCCTGTCCTCCGGACCGCGTCGATTTCTTCGCCGCTCAAGGCGAGGAGTTCCTGATCCACGTGACGGCGGCCAGCGGTACGGACGACATCGGACTCTACGACCTCGCTATCACCCAGATGGTCAACCGTGTCAATAGCCGGCTCGAAATCACCGGCACCGACCTCGACGATCTGATCCGCACGGGCGTTGACACCGGCGATCCGCGGGACATCCTGATCCGCGGCGGCGGGTTGGACATCGATACACCGTACACCGCCGAGCTGGTCGACGCGGTGCTTGGTTCGGGACCGCTGACGCGAGTAATGATCTTCGGCGGTGACGGTGACGACGAGCTCGAAGCCGGTGAAGCCGTTCCGCAGCGGGTGGTGAGCTTCGGCGGCTACGGTAACGACCGCCTGCTTGGCGGCGCCGGTCGCGATATCCTCCGCGGTGAGCAGGGGGATGACTACGTCGATGGCCGCGACGGGAACGACGTCCTGGTCGGAGCGGCAGGGAAAGACTACCTGGTCGGTGGTGAGGGGAACGACACGATCAACGCCGGGAGCGGCAACGATACCCTGATCGGGAACAACGGCGACGACCGCCTCCGCGGTCAGGGCGGTGATGACCTGATCTACGGCGATCACGAATTGTTGCCCACCGGCTTCGGCCACGACCGCATCCTGGGTGGCCCCGGCGACGACGTGATCTTCGCAGGACGCGGTAACGACATCGTCGCCGGACAGGGCGGTAACGACGAGATCTATGGCGAAGGCGGCAAGGACGAGCTGTCGGGCGGCGCCGGTAACGACCTGATCTCCGGTGGTGTAGCCAAGGACATCATCACCGGTGGTGCCGGTCGGGACACGATCCAGGACGGCAAGGGCCGAGACATCCTCTACGTGGACCTCGCCATCGACAACCTGATCCTCGACGATACATTGAACAGGATCCTGAAGGACTCGCGTGCAGTGGAACGGGACATTGTGCGGCGGGCCCGTGGCTAGGCCCTCCGTTCATCCTTCGCCGAGTCAACTGTCGGACCGTAGGGGCTGGTTTGGAAACCAGCCCCTTTTCATGTGCGCCGTGTTGTCCTCGCCACCCCTGCAGCACGTCGCTGAGCTGCTGGCCTTTGGTTTGGCTGCGTGTAGGCGGGCGCTTCCGGGGCCTGTGGGAGAGCCGTCAACGGCGGCCGGTCCCTACGCCAGAACATCCGGTGCTTCGACCGCCTCTGTGGACTGCCGCGATCACGACGTCTCCGTGGCGTCCGTTTGTTCGTCGAGAAGGTAGTACTCACTCTCGACAAAGGGGGCTGCTGATTGTTCGTCCACGGGCCTACGGTCCACGAGGGCGAATCGTAGGGTGGGCCGCGCCCACCTCTGCGCCTGTTCGACGATCCTTTGGATGGCAATGCCCATCAATGTCGTGCCCCCGGTTAGGTTGGCGAGAAGCTCGTCGGCGGCGCGAACGATCTCCTCCGTTTCTTTGCTGATCCGCGCCAGTTCGTCGAAACCAGCGAATGGGTCGGAGAGGACAAGGGGGATGATCTCGCCGGTGAACCCTGCGGCCTCGGCGGCTTCATTCAGCGTGCTCTTCGACTGTTCGGAACACACGACAAGGCATCGACTCACCTCACGGCCCAGTTTGTCGGCGGTTCTTAGCGCGGAGAACACAACCCCCTTCCGCTGGCCTTGCGGCGTCACCAGTACCGTGCCGCCGCCGCCACCGACCGCGGGCAGCTCGATCCGGCCCGCTCGCCGCAGTTCGTTCCAGCGCTCGGTTATAGGGGCAATGGTCTCCTCATCGATCTCAACCGCAGCAGGTCCCATTCCGTTGTGTGCCACCTGGTTACGAAGCTGGGTGAGTTGGTTCCAGAAGTCACCCAGGACGCGCAAGTCTTCGGGAAGAGATGAGTCGCCATTCCTCACCAGTCGGTCGGCAGCCCCAAGGTACCGTTCCGCTTGCTGCCGAACCTCTCGCTCCAGCCAGTGGGCTTCCTCGCTCCGTTGCCAAATCACCCAGGAAATAACCCATTCGCGCAACAGCGCCAAGCCCTGGGCGAACTGCCTGCGGTTCAGATACTGCTCGATAAGCCGGGCCTGCCTCTCGAGCTCTTCCCCGTCCAGCGGCACCGTTCTCTTCCACTCCCCACTAAAGCTGGGCACGCGAGCCTGGTCGAACGCAAACCGTGTGAGCGAATCTGCGATCAACTCGAACAGTTCTTCGCCCAGCGGAACGTGATCGCCGAGACAATTCCTGATCTGCTCCGAACGGAGTTGCACACGCCGCACGGCGCGACCTAGCTCCAGTGGGAGCCCCAGGCCATAGAAAGACCCGAAGTAGCCGAGCGCGCCCGCAGCCTCCCTCAGAGGAGCAGCTTCTTCGCTGATACGGTCTCCCTGACCTTGCCGCTGGAGCTCGGCGCGGCGCTCGTCAAACAACTCGCTTAGCCGGGTGCCCAGTCCATCGGTCACACCATATTCACGGAAAGTCCGCACGCCGTAGAACCACTCGGGCAGGCGGACCAGTGGTTCAAGACTGATGATTGGCCATGGACCAGCCTCGGCCGGTGAACCGATCATGCCGTAGTAAGCACCTTCAATGGTCACGTTACGAAGGGAACTGAGGTAGAGCATGAGCGGATAGACGATGAAGGGGAAGTGGCGGAACCCATGGGTTACGTCGATGGTAAGCCTACAGGGAGTTCGAAAACGATCTGCCACTTTCTGGAGAATCTCGCGAATCTCTTCTGTCGATCGACCGTCGGGTACCTCCACCGGAGGCTCCAGCACGATGTCGCTGCCTTCGAGACGCTGCGCGAACTCGTTCCGGAACTGATCCCACGTTTTGGCCTTTGCTCCGGGGGTAAGGACGACCACGACCCGATTCGGACGGGCGGACCCGGTCAAGAGCTGCAGTAGCGCAAGCGGTGCAGCGGGCGACTGGACACGTTGCGAACCTAGCTCGTACTCAGTCGGGGTGAGCTTCGTGCCCAGCGCCGTAAGCAGATAATGGTTCCTCTCGGACATAGCCTCACTCTCCGTCGTGACCACCTCCCGGTCTTTCGGTCTTCATTAGCACTACGTTTGGCGGACAAGAATCTGACGTTCCGCTACGCAAGCCAGCACCAGGCAACCGGACCAGTACCCATCGTACCGACTGACGGCATCCAGGGGGCACTCCCTTACGTACGGGTCTATTCCTAAGGGGAAAACAGCGGGCAGGTTGTGCCAGGCTCCGAGCAAGGCCGGCCTAGCCCGTACGCTTGAACCCTGCTGCGTCGTTCTAACGACTCCGGGGGGCTCTGCGCGAAGACCGGGTCGCGACTGTTCCCCGTTCTCTTGCGGCGGGTTGGTCGGGTGGTCAGGCGCCAGAGGCTGAGAGCAGATTGCCCGGGTCTGGTCGGCGGGTGCCGGATCGGGCAAAATAGTGTTTGGTGCGAGCTGGTTCCTGGAACCCGTGGGGGGAGAGACCTATGAGCGAGCTGCGTCAAGAAGAATTTGACGTTCGTGTCGCGTTTGAGTCGCTGCTGGAAGAAGTCGAAGATATCATTGATGCGATCAACGAAAAGGGGGCAGATGCCCTGAAGCAGGGCGAGTACGATACCGCGCGGCTGGTCATGGCAACCGGCGAAAGGCTCGCTGACTTTCGCCAACGGTTGCGCCAGATGCAGGCGGAGTGGGAGGAACTGCGTAAGACGGTTTTGGCTCCGTACCTGTGGCGCGAGGGCCGTCCCACACGATTGAAACGCGGTTTGAGGACGCCCGAGGAGAGGTTTCGTGGCCCCTTGCTGGAGGTTCTGGCCGAGCTTGGGGGCAGCGGTACCGCGAAAGAAGTGACGGATCGTGTCGGGGAACGCATGCGGGACGAGCTGAATGAGTACGATCTGCTCCCCGTGGGCTCGATGCCGAACAACCCGAGGTGGAGGAACACCGTTGCATGGTGCCGCGTTACCCTGGTCCGCGAAGGTCTACTCCGTGACGATTCCCCGCGGGGCCGTTGGGAGCTAACGGATGCCGGCTGGCGAGAAGTCGAACGCTTGCGGGCCGAGCGTGGGGCGACAGCTTCGAGCGAACCTGCACCAGACAAGCCGCCAGAAGATGCTGCACCCGAATGCCGGTGGTAGAGGTTGCATGCGCTACTGAGCCGGCCAACGAGCGCGGAACGCGGAAAGAACCGCTCCGTACACGCGGCGGGGGGCTCAATCTCGATCCCGGGTTGGAACCGCTGTCAACGCGGGGTCAGAGCACAGGCACTTTCGTGCGACGCCCCGGGTGGGTAAGGGCAGGCTGAGCGAACACGGGACGACGCCGGACTAATGACCGGCCGCTGGGGGCGGAGAACGTGCGCCACGCAGTGTTATTTCGCTGCGCGGACTGCCAGGGCCACGTCGTTATCGAACCTGGGCGAGCGAAGGTGCAGGATGCCGTTGTTGCTGCGTACGGTCTGCTTCGCGAGGGGTTCGCCCGTGATGGGACTTATCCACTCGGCGACGTATCTGCCATCCGGTATGGCTAGCGCTAGGTTGACCTCGATGTCCGTGCGCAAATGGTCGGCCAGCCGCTTTGGCTTCCAGGGTAAGGGGACGTGCATGTAGATCGCGTACTCACGGCCCGGGTTGCCAAGGGCGTAGGCCGTCAGTGAGGGGGACAATTCTCGGATGATTTCTCGACATGGCCTCATGTGGACTAAATCAAACGACTCGATGAAACGCTTGAGAACGCCGAGCTGGGCGCGCAACTCCGGGCTGCCGCCTCCTGGCGACCGGTACTCTCGAAAGCTCCCGTCAGGATGTTTCGGCGTGAAGCTGTAGTCGAGGTTGCTATACAGTGCACCGCCGGCCAGGATGAAGTCCCAGCCTTCGGTCCGGTACAGGATGTCGTCACGGCCCCGGAAACCGGTTTCATTCTCGCCGATCACGCGATTGAGCGCGTAGTTCAACTCCACCGTGTCCGGTGGCACGCAGTAATGGAAGTTGAGGATCGAGACGTTCGGATGGACGTTCTCCACCTTCTTCCTGCCATTGGCGATGTTCAGCGAGATCAAGTGCCGCGTTGGGAGAGAGCGTTCGGTTTCGACGATGGTCTCGATCACCTTCTCCTGCCACTCCTGCGTGACCCCTCCGAAATAGGGCTCGTTGCAAACCTCATAGTACAGGTTGTCGTACGGCGCAAGTTCACGCACGACCTTGCGTACGAAATCAAGTTGCACGCGGAGAAGTTCTGGGTGCTTCAGGGTATAGACCTCGGTACGGGGACAATCGCCGATGCCGTTCACGTTATTCGCGGCGTTCATGGGCGACGCTTTCCAGAGGTTTTCATGGTACAGGGGGCAGAACAGGTTGAACTCCACCACGATTCCGTGGCGGGATGCCTCAGACATGAGATCGTGCAGCCGACGGAAGTAGGCCGGGTCGTACCGAGTCAGGTCGAACTTGTTGCCCCCGTCGTAATAGCCGGGCCGGTCGCTTCTCGCCCATGGGCAGAGGTAGCGGCCTGGTCGAGGTGCAAGCGTGTTGTCGGTGATACCGAACGAACTTGGCACTTCACGATAGACCCCGGAGAAAAGCCGCGTGTGGTTCAGTCCGTGCCTGGAGAGCTCGGCGAAGTAGCGGCGGTAGTCGAAGTCGAGGTTGAGCAGCGCCCCGTAGTGTTCGCCTGAAGTAACCAGCACTGTCGTTCGGCCGCGCCACAGGAAGTAATGGGGGTTATCGGGATGCAGACGCAGCGGTTGAGAGCTCTGGGAAGCACCGGGGCTGGTCAGGAGAAGCACGAGGATCAGGCCAGCAACTGGATGAGCGAACGCCCAGTTCACCATCAGCACTCTCCAACCTAACGCTAATTCCGTTTCTTCCCGTGCATTCTCGCGAACAGCTCGGAACCGCACGGTCGCGATCCAGAGCCACCGGTGGACTTCGTCCTCACGTTCGGACGAGGTCTTCCGTGGGGCGCGCCCTCCAGGGGCACCACTGGGCGCGCAGCTTCCCCGGGCCAGAGCCGAGATCCGCACTGCGAACCACCGGAAGACGGGCGGGCAAAACAATCGCAAGGGGGATGGTTACCCATCCCCCTGTACGCACAGGAATCCGGGAACTTGCACCTACCAGGGAATCGTGACACCCGGCTTTGCTACCGGATAGTAGCCGTCTTTGTCCGGTTTGACGGGCGGTTCAGCATCCCAACTGTACTCGGTCGGTTGCAGGCTCAAGTTCGAGTTAATCGCGGTTTCCCAGGTGACTTCTTTGCCGGAGTAGGTGGCCATGCGCCCCATGATGGCGGTCATGGTGCTGTACGCACCGTAGTCCCCCTCGTTGTAGGGTTCCCCAGCCAGGATGGCACTGTAGAGGTCGTAGTGCTCCTGCACGTACGGGCTCCGTGCCCGGCCGCGGTAGCGCCAGACAACGTTCCCTTTCTTGTCGTAGATGATGCCTCGCCCAATGTGGCAATAGCCGTTGCTGCCGTGTGCGTGCTCGGAGACGCTGTTCCAGCAGCCGGGGATATGGCGGCACTGGCTGAGCATGACCGATCCGTCCGGGTACGTGAACTCAACGAAGTGGTGGTCGTAGATCTGGCCGTACTTCTTGCCGACCCGTACCTGTCGGCCACCCTGACCCTGGGCTTTGATCGGATGGGTTCCCTTCAACCAGTTAATCACGTCGATGTTGTGGATGTGCTGTTCCACAATGTGGTCCCCACACGTCCAAACGAAGTAGTACCAGTTCCACACCTGGTACTGCATCTCGTTCATGCCGGGCAAACGGTCGCGTACCCAAACACCGGCACCGTTCCAGTAGGCGCGCATAAAGTTGATGTCGCCGATCGCCCCGTCCTTGAGCCTCTTCATGGTCTCGATGTAGACCGCCTGATGGTGGCGTTGCAGGCCGATACCCACGGCGAGCCCCTTCTTCTTGGCTTCTTCGTTTGCCGCCAGGAACAGGCGGACTCCAGGAGCGTCTGTGGCGATCGGCTTTTCCGCAAACACGTGCTTGCCGTTCTTGATCGCCTCGGCAAACTGAACCGGCCGGAAGCCGGGAGGAGTGGCGAGGATCACAACATCGACGTCCGATTGGCAGACATGCTTGTAGGCATCGAGGCCGGCGAACTGGCGATCGGGGGGCACATCGATGTGCTTGCGGAGCTTCTCGTCCCCCATCAGGCGTTCCAGGCTCTTCTGGAGCTGGAAGTCGAACGCATCTGCCATGGCGACCAGCTTCACCGGATGCCCGCTGTTGATTGCATCGCGGACCGCTCCGGTGCCGCGCCCACCGCAACCGATCAGACCGATCTTGATCACGTCGCTACCAGCCGCGTGGGCAGCTCGTTCGATGGAAAGCCCTGCGAGAGTTGCGGCTGCTGTGGCCGCTACCGATCCCTTCTTGAGGAATTCGCGCCGCGACGTACCGCGTCTCTTCTCCTTCTGCTCGCTCATGCTGAACCTCCAAAAGCTGCTCGGACTAGGCGTGCGGCCAAACTCACCAGACCTCTATTGTGGCACAACTCGCATCATGTCACAAGGGCCAGTGACGAACGAAGCGGAACCGGTTCATTGCTCGCTCGACCTTCTTTCTGGGGGGCAGGGCGGTCGGTAAGGTCCAACAGCTAGCCAGTCAGGGGGGCACTGTTCCTGGGCCGATAGCTTAGCTCCCTTTGGTTCCGAACCGCCACGGTCGATCAAAAAGAGCCCCCACGAGGGGGGCTTGGCCTTCGAACGGCAGCAGGTCGACGCATCTAGTTCTGGCGGCTATCCTCCCAGACCTGGTATGGGTCGGGTCCATAGAGCTTCTTCTCTTGTTCGGTCGGTTCGCGAAGGGGCCGAACCACACGGAAACCAACGAAGATGGCATCCGTGTGGTACCACATGCTTTGGGGAAGTTGCGGATCCTGGATTTTCCACTCCGGATCCGACCCCCGACGTGCGGCGCTGCGGCACATTTCGGGGTCATCGTCCCACGAGCCACCTCGAACCACGCGTGGATAGAGCTTGGTCGGTTTGGCATAGGGGTTCTTCACCGGAACCTTCGGGTCGAACCGCTTGTAGAAGTCGGGTATGTACTGGTCCAGGCACCATTCGGCGACGTTGCCGTGCATGTCATACAGCCCCCACGGGTTCGGCTTCTTCTGACCCACGGGATGGTAGCGGTCGTCGCTGTTGTCGAAGTACCAGGCGTACTCGTCCAGCACTTCCGGATCGTCCCCAAAGTAGTACGCGGTCTTCGTGCCGGCACGGCACGCGTATTCCCACTCCGCCTCGGTGGGCAGCCGATAGTAGCGGCCCGTCTTGGCGCTCAACCACTGGCAGTACACCTTGGCAGCCAACTGGGTCATACAGATCGCCGGGCAGCGCTTCTTGCCCATGCCAAAGGTCATGTCCGTGTAAGGCTTGGTCGGCCGCGTCACCGCATCCGCTAATTTGTCCAGCGGCGTTGGGGGTTGCCCGGTGAGTTTGCGGCGAGCGATGTCGAGGCTGAACATCCAGATCTCATACTCGTCCCACGTCACCTCGTACTTGCCCATCCAGAACGGTTCCACGGTGACCAGATGTTGGGGCCCTTCGTCCTCATTCCGCCCCCATTCGTCGGGCGGGCTACCCATCGTAAAGGTTCCCCCCGGAATGGGGACCATATCGAACGTGACATCCGTGCCGGTGATGACTTCGGTGTAGGGCTTCATTTCGGCTTCGGTCCGAGCTTCGGCGTCAGGCACAACGACCACGCCTCGTTTCTCGTCGACCGTATACTGCACTTGTGCGAGCAGGGGAACGAAGACGAAGCCCCAGCCCGCAAGCACCGCAAGACCAGGCAGGACAACACGACAGAAGTTTCGAACAGACACGGTCATGAGCCCTCTCTTGGAACGGTCGAGGTTATGCACTGTCCGGTGGGCCTTGCTGGGGATCTGCCTGCTCGTTGCGCTCGGTGGCGGACTAGCTGAAGCGGTTGAGCGTGGCCGAGCGGTAAGACCGCTGAAGCGCTACCAGCAGACAGAATCCCACATGGGAACATACTTCACCATCATTCTATATGCACCGAGTGAGGAGGCCGCTCGATCCGCATTCCGGGCCGCGTTTGCACGGGTGGCCGAACTGGACCGCATCCTCAGCGACTACAACCCCGACAGCGAGCTGAACCGTCTGTGTGCTCAGGCGGGCCGCGGACCGGTTGTCGTGAGTGAGCATCTCTATCGCGTGCTGGAAGAGAGCGTGCGCGTGGCTCGGATCAGCGGCGGGGCGTTCGACGTCACGGTACGGCCTGTGGTCCGATTATGGCGGCGAGCTCGGCGGCAAAAGCGGTTCCCCGATCCCAACCGGTTGCGGGCAGCACGTAAGCTGGTCGGGTACGACAAGATCGTTCTCTATCCCGAAAAACGGGCGGTGCAACTGAGACAGCCCGGCATGCAGATCGACCTGGGCGGGATCGGGAAGGGATATGCTCTGGATCAGGCGATCGAGGTGCTGAAGAACCGGGGCATTGAATCGGCTCTGGTCGACGGCGGCGGCGACATCGCCGTTTCCGCTCCGCCCCCTGGGCGGGCTGGTTGGATCATCGCCGTGCCGATGCCTGCGAGCACAGAGCCGACCTACCTCGTCCTTGCGCATACTGCAGTTGCTACCTCCGGCGACGCAGAGCGGTTCGTTGTGCTGAACGGTGTTCGCTACTCCCACATCGTCGATCCGCGTACAGGGATCGCGGTCAAGGGGCCACGCCAGGTTTCCGTCGTCCATTCCCGGGCGATGACTGCCGATGCCCTGGCGACTGCCCTATCCGTGTTTGGTCCCCAGGATGCGCTCGCTTTCGCCAGGAAACACGATCTTGCCGCACAGGTCGTGGCGGAACAGGACGGACGTTATGCCGTCCTCCGCTCGCCTGCTTTCGATCGACTTCTCTGCCGCTCGCGACGTGTCCTGCAACGGTTGCAGCGCTCTACAGAGCGGTAGGCCGCGCGGAGGATGGCGTTCATGACGATGGACCCAAGGGGGGACTAATCCCAACCCGACGGAGTGTCTCCCACGGTGGCCCGACCGATTGGAACATGTGCGGGGCGAAGCCGCCCTGCCCGGTGGCAGCAGCCGGTGCGTTCCTCGCGCCGATCGGGTTCAATCCGCGGACCCGCATCGACGGCCAGCCAGGCCAGTTAACCGGCCCAAGCCAGCAGGACCCTCAGCCCTCCAGAGCCCGCCTGCGCGGTGTTAAACTTGCCGTTGCCGTCCCCAGCCCCCGGAAGCACGGCCGGATGTCGTCGAACGGACCCCGGTAGACGACAACAAAATGTGCGTCACCATAGGACCAGGTTCCCACGGAGACGCTATGGGAGTCCCGCAACACACGCACGCTACCGGTGGGCGAGCCATCAAGTTCGAAGCGGGAGCGAGGCAAGATGGCGACGAGGAAGGAAGACCGGGGCGCGTGAGAGGGGACGAGTTCCAACGCAGCAACATACGTTCCCTGCACCCGAACACGTCCCACCCCGCGAATGGCAGCTCTTCGCACCCCATTGGGCCAGAACAACTCGATCTTCGTCTCACGTCGGTACCACGCCTGCAACGAACGCCAGTCCCGACGCGTTTCGGCGGGAGGGGTGAGGGGCTCGAATTCCCAGGCAATGGCGAGCCGCACCAGATGGTTGTCGTCGAGGTGGGTGACCTCCGGGTGGCCCTGCCGCCCCAGCCACAGCAACAGCAAAGCGCCCCCCACCAGAACGGCGGCAGCGGCAGCAACGACCGCCAGACGCCGTACACGGCGGCTAAGGGACCGAGCCGGTTCCATGCGGCCGAGGTGGTCCAGGATTCTTTCGCGCAACCCGGCAGGGACGCTTACGTTGCGGATGGCCCGGCCGATTGCCTGATCCTGGCTTCGCAACCATTCGGCGAAGTGTTGACAATTCACGCAGCCGGCCAGGTGCTGAACAACCGCCCGCCGATCGTCTTCGCTCAAGAAAGCCGACGCACCGTCACCGTCCATGACCTCGAGATAGCGTCGTACTTCTTCACACAACATCCAGGAGCACTCCTGACCGTTCGTTTTTAATGGTCTGGCTCAGTGTTCCACCACTGCTGCTTCATGTTGCCGAGGGGCCACTGAGGGAGTCGACCCCAAGGCCGAGGAGAACCCGCAGTTTCTCCTTTGCCCGAGCGATGCGGCTCATTACCGTCCCAATCGGAATGCCGAGGATATCGGCGATCTCGCGGTACGAGTGTTCGCCGAAGTAGTAGAGAACCAGCGGCGTCCGGAACTCTTCAGGCAATTGGTTCAACGCACGCTGCAACTGCTCTTCATCCACCTCTTCCGCACTTATGTGCTGTGGTGGCGGAGCAGCGAGTTGGAGGTCCCCGTCACCCATGGGGATCTGCTGCAGGCGGCGTTGGTTCTGGAGATAGAGATTCCTTGCGATCTTGTACAGCCATGCGCGGGCCCTGCTCGGGTCGCGAAGCTGCCGCAGCCGTTCCTGGGCCACACAAAACGCCTCTTGCGTCAGCTCCGCCGCATCCTGCACGTTCCCCGTCAGCCGGTATGCAAACCGATACACGGCCTCATAGTGCCGGTCTACAAGCTGCTCGATGAACTTGCCCGAACGAGGCACCTCCACCCCCCGTAGTACGGATGCACCGCCCTCGTCGAGTATTCCCTACTTCTCGGATTCTTCTGTTCTTCGTCTTGCTTCCGTTAGTTCGAGGTTTCGCTCCGGAACCTCATTCGGTCTCATCCGACTTCCCGATAGGCGCGCACCGAGTGCACCGGCACAGGGAACGCAGGTGCTCCCACGTGTACAGGCCGGTGTCATGCCCATCGCTCCATCGGATGCGGATAGCGTAGTTGCCCACGAGTTCCACGCTTGTGATGGTCAGATCCTGGCCTGTAACGGCCCCGCTACCCCGTCGCTCGCCGGTCCACTCGTCGCGACACACAGCACATTCGCAGTGTTCTCGAAGGTACCCGTAGGGATAGACCGAAACGTGTCCCTCCCCCCAATCGATCTCCAGGTACCGCTCCTGTTGCCGAGCCCTTACGGCTTGCGGCGCGTCCATCGGCCCGTTTCTCTCCGAGTAGTGCTGTGGCACGGCTTCACCGTTCCCTATTCTAGCGGTACGGCCGGTCCGGCGCCTTTCTTACGCGTGGGATACTGCAACGATCTTGCCGGTACGGCTCGGGTTGCAGCCGCCAGGCCGGGAAGTCTGAGTCTGCCTGTTCCGCGGCGGACAGACGATACGAACCACCGCCGCGCTGTTGAGCCGGTTCGAAGCGGTACCAGCCCCCTTGGCATGCCGGCGGGGGGCCTTGCCGGAGAGCACTTCGCAATCGGCCACGGTTCGTCCGATTCCGTACCGGCCTGACCGCCCCTGGAGGTGGCGTCCCGGTGAGTGCCCCAGCCGCTGCCGACCGCTTGCAGGGGTGGTTCGAGGGCAATGGGGGAATGAGGGGGCTCAAATGCCACAGGAGACACCCTCCGATTGTCCGGCCCTCCCAGGAAAGTTCCTCGCCGTCACCCGAAGCAACGCGGTAGCTCGACACTGGCCCATCGCGGCGGTAAAAAGCGGTTATTCCGCCGTATGGCGGCAATGCGCACCGGCGTCGTGTAGCTTAGGGCATCCCTGAACCCCGCAGCCGGCTTCCGCTATACTGAGAAAGAACGGCAGCCGGTGCGATCGCTCCCGCGCACGAACGGAGACATCGCTTACGCCCCCGGCTGCCGTTCCTTTCTGTGGGGCGGATCCGCTGCATCCCCCTCGGTGGTCACAAGAACCGGAGGATCCCCTTACGCGTCTTTTCCAGAAAAGGGGATGGGCTTCACCGAGGCGAGTGCTTCCAACGTCCATCTGGCTTTGCCCATCCCCTCCAGCCGTGCTCGCCTGGCGATACAAGCACATTCCGTGCCAGAAGCCGACGGCGCGACAGTGTTCCGCGCAACTGGCTTTCTTTCAATGGCTTATGTGTCCTTGGCTTCCTTGCCGGCGATGGTGCGGCGGGGAACTTGGCGCCGGAAATACAGCGCTGTTGTCACCCGTCCTGGCGCTTCGACCGTATGGGGGCTTGGGGGGAACGCGAAAAAACGAACCGAAGGAGCCCACGCGGCTTCATCAAGGGGAAACGGTTTCCTTGGGCGCGCAGGTGCTTGGATGCAAGGATTGACCTGCTCGATCAACAGGGGTAGAAAATAATGCAGACCCGACGCGATGTCGGTCGTACGCAACGAGGAGGCCGTCATGAGCGGTCGGGTCGCGTTGTATTCAACTCTTACGGGTAGACGCCCCCTCGCAGATCTTGAGCTCCGGGTGCCCCAGATCATCGGCCGGTCCTCTCAGGCGGACATCGTCCTTTGCCATCCATCCGTGTCGCGCCAGCACTGTGAAATCGAACTTTTCGCCCCGCGTCGGGTACGTGTTCGTGATCTGAACAGTTCCAACGGTACCTGGTGTGGGGGAGTGCGGGTGGAGGAGACCGTCATCCGCATCGGTACAAGCTTTCGGGTTGGAGAGGTGGAGCTGGTGGCGTTATCCGACGGTAGAGGGGGGCGAAACTGTCGGCTGGACAGCACCGCCACTACCTGGCGCCTGACCGCCCACCGTGCGATCGGGAGTGCAGCCGACGGCGTTGGCCAGAGCCAGATTAGGGACACGGATCTCATCGAGTACCTCGCGCAGCTCACGTACGAATTGGAGCTCGATTGTGCTGCCGTTGTCCTCGGCGGCGCTGGCCATAGGGGGGATCCGAGCGTTGTGGTGGCGTTTCCGGATCCGAACTGGCGACCTGGAGAGCAGGCCCTGGGGATCCTACGGGCTGTGACAGACAGCCGCAGCGGTTTGGCCAGGGGGCGGATTGTCCTTCCGACCGGGGAAGAGCGGTCCGTTACCGTGGTCAAACGGCCGCGCAGTGCGATCCTTCTGTACATCGAACGACGTGGTCGAAGAGCGATGAGTCAGGCGGTAACCAACCGGCTCCGCGCTGTCGCTAACCGGATCGACAAGCTTCTGGCGAGCACCCGGTTGTTCAGACAGGGGGCCGAAGACCCGTTGGCGAAGCTCATCGGCGGTGCTGCTCTCGATCCCGTCCGCCAGTTTATACGGCTCGCCGCCCAGTCCCTGTGTCCGGTGCTCATCACGGGGGAAACGGGCACGGGCAAGGAGCTGGTGGCCCAGGCGATTCACGAGCTAAGCCCGCGGTCCGCGAACCCGTTCGTTTCGGTGAACTGCGGCGCGTTGAGTGAATCGCTCCTGGAGAGTGAGTTGTTCGGACATGAGAAGGGGGCATTTACGGGAGCCATTGCGACGCATCGTGGAGTTTTCGAGCGGAGCAGGGCCGGTACCCTGTTCCTGGACGAGATCGCTGAAATGTCTCCGGCCGCCCAGTGTCGACTTCTCCGCGTGCTCGAAACCGGCACGTTCACGCGAGTGGGGGGCGAGGAACTGCTGCACACAGACGCACGCATCCTGGCAGCGACGAACCGCAATCTGGTCGCTCAGGTCCGCCGCCAGCGGTTCCGAGAGGACCTGTTTTTTCGGCTGAGTGTTCTCACGGTGGAGCTACCTCCATTGCGGGAGCGGGGTGATGATATCGCCTTGCTTGCCCGCCGGTTCGCTCAGGAGATCGGTCAGCGCTACGGCAAACCGGACCTCACCTTCTCCGCTGCAGCTATGGCTAAGCTCCTTGCCTACCACTGGCCTGGAAACGTGCGGGAATTGCGGGCCATGATCGAAGCTGCAGTCCTGCGGTGTCGAGGTGCAACCATCGAAGCCGCTGACCTCCGGCTTCTTGGGAAGACCATGGGGCGGGCCGTGCCGCTCAGTTTGCTCAGCCACGAAGAGCTGCAGCGCCACCAGATCGAGACGACGTTGGCGGCGACCGGTGGCAACAAGTCCGAAGCGGCCCGTCGGTTGCGGATCACCCGGGCCAAGCTGTACAGTCTGCTCGACCGTTTTGGCCTGCGGTAGTCGCAGAGGGAGCGGCGGCGAGCACCGCTACCGAACGGGCCGCGTACGCGACTCCGCCCCCGGCCTCATCTTGCACCGCACCCAAGCTCCTGTATCTGGCGTGGGCACTCAGAACCCGTTCCACCGATCGGTCCGGGTTCCGGGAATAAGCGGACCGCCCCGTGCATCTACTTGGATTGAGAAAGAGCTCGCCGCAGTGGCAGAGCTCGTCGGTGGAGGCTCAACGTTGGTGGAGGTCGAGCGATGAAGCGATTTCTTATTGCAGGACTAGCCGGACTCAGTCTGGCCCTCTTGGGTCTGGGGTGTGGCGGTGGAACCGAGACCGGGACTACGACCGGGCCGGCCGGCGAACAGACCCCCGCGACAGAGCAGCAGCCTCAGGCGGCTGAAGGCGAGTCGGCTGGGCAGCAGGAGCAGCAACCGGCTGCTGAACAGGCCGGAGGTCAATCGGAAGCACAGCCCGCCGCAGCTACCGAAGGCGGCGAACAACCCAAGGCCGAAGGTGGCGAACAACCCAAGGCCGAAGGTGGCGAACAACCCAAGGCCGAAGGTGGCGAGCAGCCCAAGGCTGAGGGCGGTGAGCAACCCAAGGCTGAGGGGGAAGCAGCTCCCGAGTCAAAAGAAGAGAAAAAAGAGGAGAAGCCCGAGGAAGGCGGGCAGGACCAGTAAGCGGTCTTATGGGCACAGTGCGGCACGAGGGGCAGTAGGTCACCTACTGCCCCGATTGCATTTCCAGGGGGGGCGGTACGCGGGATCGTTCTGCCGCGACGGGGCGGAAACGGAGGAATCTCCTTGGATGGTCCGGGGCAAGGACCGGTGTCTCTCTCGGCCGCTTTGCTGAGCGGAGTGTTCTTGCGCAGGTGGCGGGGAGGCGAGCGGACGGAGACGGTTGAGTTTGTCGCGCGCATCTGGTAATACTTGAGTCCAAGAGGCGATCTGATCGCATGCTTGGTAGGCTGGCGAGTGCCGGTATTCGTGGCTAGTAACGGGGGATAACGCATGGCAAAAGAGATTCGTGTCGGTCTGATTGGCTACGCGTTCATGGGCAAGGCGCACAGCAACGCCTACATCAAGGCGCCGGTCTTCTTCCCGGAGATTGCCGCTCGACCCGTGATGCAGGTGATTTGCGGCCGCAACGAGGAGAAAGTCCGCCAGGCGGCCGCTCAGTACGGATGGAACCGGTACGAGACCGATTGGAAGAAGGTGGTTGCGGCCGAGGACGTCGATCTGGTTGACGTGAGCACGCCGAACAACACCCATGCGGAGATCTCCATTGCAGCAGCAGAGAACAAGAAGCATGTTTTCTGCGAGAAGCCCATGGCGCTTACCCTGTCGCAGGCGATCGAGATGCGGGATGCGGCGCGGGAGAACGGCGTCAAACACATGATCGCGTTCAACTATCGCCGTGTGCCTGCGGTGGCCTACGCGAAGCAACTGATTGACAGCGGGAAGCTGGGCGAGATCTATCACATGCGGGCGGTCTATCTGCAGGATTGGATCCTCGATCCCACTTTCCCGGTGGTTTGGCGGCTCGATGCAAGCACGGCCGGCTCGGGCGCGCTGGGTGATCTCGGTGCCCACATTCTGGATCTTGCTTACTACCTAGTGGGCGAGATCAAAGCCGTGTGTGCCGCTACCGCAACCTTCATCAAGGAGCGCCCCGTGGCTCAGGAGGCGGCGGGGCTTTCGGCCGCGGCCGAGGCGGCGGTGAAGAAGGCTCCGGTCACCGTTGACGACGCCTTCGTCGCGTGTGCGGTGTTCAAAAACGGTGCACTGGGTACGTTCGAGGCCACCCGGTTTGCGAATGGGCGCAAGAACCATAACCGGTTCGAGATCAACGGCTCGAAGGGATCGATCGTCTTCAATCTGGAGCGTATGAACGAGCTGGAGTTCTTTTCGCGCGAGGATGAGCCTGGGACACAGGGGTACCGAACCATCCTGGTGACCAATGGCCAGGCGCATCCCTATGTTGGGCACTGGTGGCCAGAGGGGCACATCATCGGTTGGGAGCATACGCACATCCACCAGGTGGCGGACCTTCTCGATGCGATCGGGAAGGACCAGATGCCGTGTCCATCCTTCGATGATGGTGTCAAGAACCAGGCGGTGCTGGAAGCGATTTCCAAAGCAGCGCAGACGCGTCAGTGGGAGGAAGTTCCCGAAGTCTAGGAAACACACCCATCTTTCCGACGCGCGCGGGGCTCTGGGGTGCTATTCCGGAGTCCCGTGCCTTTTGGCTATACTAGGGGTGCACGGCTGGTAGCGCTGGATCTGGCGACGTACGCCCGGGGGGGTAGTGCTGGGGACCGGCAGCTATGGACGGTGCTGCGTGGCACCGTCGGCTTGGCTGGCTTCAGGTCGAATGCTCAGGAGGTCGATCATGAATACCAGATCTGGCAAGCACCCGGCGAGCTGGCTCGTCGTGGGCTTTGCCCTCGGTGTCTCGGTCATGTGGTTTTTCCGTGAGGAGCCGGGGCTGGCGCTCAGTACCGACCGCACGGACAACGCGATTGTGGCCACTGCTCCGTGGGATGAGCAGGAGACCGTCGAAGCGGTCTACGTCCTGGATCTGAACCGGGCTCGTCTGGTTGTGACTGCGGTGAATCCGATCACGGGTCGGTTTCTTGGAGTGGCCGCTCGGGACATCCGCGGCGACTTCCAACTCAATCCGCGTGCCGGAAAACCGAAATTCGCGATGGTGGGTGGTCGAGCGGCACTCACCGGGCAAACCCGTTTTCCTGTTCGGCATCTGTTGTACGTGGTGGAGGTGAACAGCGGTCAGATTCGTGCTTACACCACGCCGTTTACTGGATACGCCGCGGCAGCCGGTGTGACGCTGCAGATCGTGCCGGTGGACGGCGTTGCCTATGGTGCGCCCATCATCCGCCGGTGATTGGCTCGCCGCTGACGCCAACATGGCGCTGAGGTTTCTCGAGGGCGTTACCAGGGGGGCCTGCTTCTTTTGCGGGAGGTTTGAAGGCGTCGAGCTTCCAAGCGCTGTGCTGTTCGGGAACGGCCAGGGGCCCCCCGGGCGATGAGACTGAGGCCCACGATGATCCCCATGCATATCACGGTTGCCTTGCAGCCGAAGGCGGGCTGGGGGGCTGGTTGGGGTGGGCTTTGTGGTCAGGATGGGACGTCGCCGTTGCTGTCCGTGCCTGCGGAGTGGCACCAGCGCCGGCCTTCGTGGGTGAGCACGATCTGAGTGCCGTCCAGGCGCACGTAGCCATGGGTGGCGAGGAATTCGATCACCGGTTCGATCTCTGTTTCGGCGAGGTTGAGTAGTCTGCAGAGTGTGCTGCGCTCCATTCCTTTGCCGGGCTCCGGCAGGTGCATGAGAACGAGCAACGCCTGGAGGTGCAGTCGGCGATGGCGTGCGGCAAGCCAGCGGGCGAACACACCGCGCTGTGGCGCGAAAAGAAAAGCGACGAGGAACAGTGCCCCAGCGATCAGCGCAGCCGCACCTGCCACAGAACAGTCAACTGTGTAAGCCAGGGGGTAGGCGACCACGCCACTTATCACACCATGCAGCACCGCCACAAACAGGGCACTGTGCATGTGCGAGCACCACAACAATGCTGCTCCCGCTGGGACGGCCAACATCGCCACCACCAGAATGACGCCGACCGCTTCGAAGGCCGCAACGCAGGTCAGAGCTGCCAGGACGGCCGAGACGTAGAACAACACCCGGGGGCGAAATCCTTGCGTTTGGGCGTATTCCGGGTCGAAAGCGGAGATCTTGAGCTCCTTGAAGAGCAGGGCAACCACCGCGGCGTTTGCCACGAGCAGGAGACCGTTCGTCCAGAGGGCCCGTGGACCAAGATTGGTGGAACCGACTCGGATCAGGTCAAAGGGGGCCAGTTCGAGGTTCCCGAAGAGCACGCAGTCCAGGTCTAGGTCAGCGGATCGGTAGTAGCTCACCCCGAGCACGCCAATGGCGAAGAGAAAGGTAAATACCACACCGGTGGCTGCTTGTTCCTCGATGCGTCGGGTTACCGAAAGCCGTTCGATCAGTGCCACCGTGAGCACGGCGAACGCCATCGCGCCAAGCAGCGTGAGCGGTGAGACGATCGCCCCCGTGACGGCGAAAGCGAACACGACGCCGGGGAGAATGGCGTGACTAATCGCATCGCCCAGCAAGACCATCTTTCGCAAACAAAGGACGGTGCCGATCAACGCGCATTCCGCTGCGACGACTGCCGCGATCGCGATCAAGTAGAACTCTTCTACGATCATTGCGGTTCCCCCGGAATGATTTTGCCGTGGGGGTCGCGTTCCGGATGGCCGAGTTCATGTTTGAGCAGCTCGGTAAGCTGCTCGTCCATCGCGTGTTCCATCTCCTCCGCGTCGCGATGGAGGTGGTCTTCCGGGAGGCCCAGTTCCCGACTCAGGTAGGTCTCCCACAGCCGGTGTCGTGCAACGATGCGGCGTGCTCGTTCCATGCCAGCTTCAGTGAGCCGCACGCCGAATGGCGACTCAACAATCAGCCCGCGCGCTGTCAATCTCCTGATTACCCGACGCAACTGCCCAGGACTCATTCCTCGACGTCCGAGCAGCTCGACAAAACTCGCGTCCACAGCGATGGCCCGCTTCGATTCCGCCACCAGGTACAGGTCACGCAGAAGGTGGTCTTCTTCGATCGCCCGTTGCATCCGTCTCTTGCGAAGCCACAGGGCGACAACGCCACGGCGAGGCGAGAAGGCGAACGACGCGAGGAAGACCAGCGAGGCCACGATCACGATCGAGGGGCCGGTCTTCATCCAGGGCACGGCTGCAGAAACGACGCTGCCCGTTACCCCGGACACGGCCCCAATTGTGGCGGCAAGGAGGATTACCCGGTTCAGCCGATCGGACCACTGTCGCGCTGCCACGGCCGGTATGATCACTGCAGCCACCATCAGGACGATGCCCGCCAACCTTAGACCTGTCACGATCACAAGCCCCAGAAGCATAGTCAGGGTGAAGTCCAGGAAACGGGTGGGATAGCCCAACGTGCTGGCAAATTGGGCGTCAAAGAGGAGGAGTTTCAGTTCCTTGTAGATCAGGCTGAGGAGGATAGCGGCGATGATCCCGAGGGTGCCGATCGCAGCTACGTCCTCGGGGAGCATCGTGACCGCCGAACCGAACAGAAAGGTTTTCAACCCTGCCTGGGTGCCATAGCTCAGCCCCTGGATGCGGGTGAGCAAGACAATGCCTAACCCGTAGAAGAGCGAAAGGGTGATCCCAAGGCTGGTGTCTTCCTTCAAGGGGGTAACTCGCGTAATCAGACGGTGCAGTAGGCCTGCTACCAGGGCCGTCGCCAGGCCACCAGCCAGAAGGGCGAGGAGGCTCTTGTCCTGAGCGATCAGATAACCAATGCAGATGCCCGGCAGTGTGGCGTGGGCAAGCACATCACCGAGCAGACTTTCCCGCCTCAGGACGGCAAACACCCCTACCGCCCCGGCAACCGCTCCTAACACAACCGCCCCGCTCGCAACCAGCAGCACGGTGAAATCAACCGTGCCCGTCATGGGGAAACCCTCCCGCTTGCCGACACGGTGAGTTGTATCGGCCGAGGGCGAACCTCAGGCCGAATGCACCCCCCAGTTCCGGGGGGAGTATGGGGGACCAGCACCATCCAAGGCCTCCTACTGGTCTGTCTGTCGGCCATACTCGGTCTTTTGCTCCGCAAGCACGGGGGCTACCTGGCTACCCTGGCGCTGCCGGAGCAGCGCTTCGCTGGCATAGGCCAGAGGCGTGAGCCGTCCGCCGTAGGTGCGCTGCAGGTTAGTAGCGGTGAACACCTCTTCCACCGGACCGGCCGCAACCAGACGCAGGTTCAAGAGCACGACGTAGTCGAAGTAGTCGGCCACCGTTTGCAGGTCGTGGTGAACAACAACAATGGTGCGGCCCTGGTCACGCAGCTCACGCAGGATTTGCAGAATCACCTGTTCGGTCGCGGCGTCTACCCCCGCGAGGGGTTCGTCGAGCAGGTACAGCCGGGCATCCTGGGCCAATGCTCGCGCCAGGAAGACACGCTGCTGCTGGCCTCCAGAGAGCTGCGAGATCTGGCGGTGCGCCAGGTGGCGGATCCCCACACGCTCAAGGCATTCCAACGCTCGCTCGCGATGATGGCGTCTGGGGCGACGAAACCAACCGATCTGGCCGTACAGCCCCATTAAAACGACGTCCAAAGCATCGGTGGGGAAATCCCAGTCGACGGTCTCGCGCTGAGGCACGTACGCAACCCACGCGCGCCTCTGATCAAACGGTGCACCGTAGATCTGCACCCAGCCGCTCATCGGCTCCAGCAGACCAACGATCACCTTCAGCAGGGTGCTCTTGCCCGCTCCGTTCGGGCCCACAATCGCGACCATCTTGCCGTCCGGGATGCGCACATCGATGTCCCAGAGCACGGGGGTCGTGCCGTAGGCGACGGTCAGGTCGTGGACTTCGATTGCCGGCGTCCGGGTAGCCTCGTTCATGCCTGTCCTCCCTAGCGCAACGCCCGCACGATCGTGCGCACGTTGTGCTTGACCATGCCCACGTACGTGTCTGCACCTGAGCCAGGCGGCCCCAGTGCATCGGAGTACAGTACGCCGCCGATCTGAACACGATGCCCCCTCACCCGGCAGGCAAGCTGCAACGCCTCAACCGCACGTCGTGGCACACTGGACTCCACAAAGATCGCCTTGATCTGTCGTGACACGATCAGTTCGACGAGTCGGTGCATGTCCGCAAGACCCGCTTCCGACGCCGTACTGATCCCCTGTAGTCCGACCACCTCGATGCCGTAGCGACGCCCGAAATAGCGGAAGGCATCATGGGCCGTGACCAGCACCCGTTGCCTCGGCGGGATCGTATGGATTTGCCCCTCGACCCACCGATCGAGCTCCTCCAACTGCTTCCGATACGCTGCTGCTCGCTCCCGCATCGTCGAGCGGTACTCGGGGAAGACCATGCCCAGTTGTTCCGCCACCCACTCCGGCGTGCGTGCCCAGAGACGGACGTCGAACCAGACATGCGGGTCATACGCGTACTGGCCAGCGGGTAGCAACTCGTCCCGAGGGAGGGCTTCGGTGATCGCGTACACGGAGCGTACTTCCGCGAGTGCGTTGAGTACTTTGGCCATCTGGCCCTCCAGATGCAGGCCATGGAACACCACCGTGCGCGCCCGGGCCAGATCGATAATCGTCCTCTGTGTGGGGGCAAAAGTGTGGGGGTCAACGCCCGGCCCCATCAACCGCTCCACGGACAGCTCTGGTCCTACTACGTTCGCTACCGTGTCGGCGACGATGCTGGTCGTGCAAAGCACGTCCGGTGCGGTGCCGCGCGATACAACGCAGCCGTTCAGCAAGAGGACCAACAAACAGCTCAGAACGGGACCCCAACGGCCGGTACTCATCGTTGCCTCTCTTCCTGATCCTTCACCTGCTCCACTCGCAAGGCGCGGAGAGCACGTCGGCCAAGGTGAAGCGTCTTGCTTCCGACCACCAAGCGACCGGGGCCATCGAAGGGGGCGAGTTCTTCAAAGACCAGATCGGCACCGGGTACCAACCCGAGCGAATAGAGGTGTTGGGCAAGCTCCGGCGAGTCGGCCCGCACCTGGCGAACCGCATACCGCCCCGGTCCTACTTCCAGCAGCGACGGCCACGAGCTGGCCGGAACCGTTCCGTCGGGGCGAGGTATAGGAGCCCCCTGGGGATCCCACTCGGGATCGCCCAGCTTCTGAGCCAGCTTTTCCTCGAACCGCTCGGAGATGTAGTGCTCGAGCGTTTCCGCTTCGTGGTGCGCTTCTTCCCACGTCATGCCAAGCTCTTGGACCAGGAAAGCCTCAAGCAGCCGATGGTGACGCAGGACCTCCTTGGCGATCCGTGACCCCCCCGGCGTCAATTCCACGCCACGCCGGGGGCTGTATCGAACAAGGCCTCGCGCGTGCAGCTTTTTCAGCATCCCCGTTACGCTGGCCGGCCGAACAGCCAGGGTGCGAGCTAGCATGCCCGTGCGCACCGGCGTCCGCTGCTGCGAGAGCCGGTAAATCGCTTTGAGGTAGTCCTGGATGGCCGGACCTACGTCCTGGAGTGCCGTCATGACAAACTCCGCTGTTAGACACTCCTAATTCGGGTTAATGGTACACCGAACACCCTCATCCGGCTACCTGCCTCACCTCCCGACCGCCGCTTTCGGTTGCTCTAGCCGGTCATGTCTCGAACCGCCCTCTGTCGACGCCCGCCTGCACGAAGCGGACGCACCGTTCCGAGCGGTCGATCGTCCCAGCGGGCCTGTGCAGGAACTCGCGGGCCGGACGGATCGGTGGCTTGGTGCAAGCCAGCCGCCCCCGTAGGATTTGGTAAGGACGAGGGGTTTGTTGGGCGCGATGCGGTGGGATTGAGAACGGCGGCGGACGCGCGGACGCCAATTCGTTGGACAGGCCGGACGAGTGTCAGCGACCGGGTGGTGCTGGTCATTCGACGGGCCAGAACGGAGGAGAACGGAGCGTGAGCGGTCACAGCCAGCAATCGAGTTTGGCCAGGTCCGGTCCCGAGCAGACCGGTATCCGGGTGATCGTGAATGGAAAGCCGGAGGTTCTGCCGCCCGGCACGACGGTGGCGGAGCTACTGCGCAGGATGAACGTCAGGGCGGACACGGTCGCTGTGGAGGTGAACGGCGGCATCGTACCCAGACGGCTCCACAACACGACACGGCTCCAGGAGGGGGACCAGGTCGAGGTCGTGACCCTGGTTGGCGGGGGGGCTGCTCCCGTGCACGAAGATCCCCTCGCGGACGATCCGCTTCGTATCGGCCCCTTCACGTTTCGCAGTCGCCTTTTTGTTGGCACCGGCAAGTACGCGGACTACGAGACCATGCAGCGTGCCCTTGCCGCCAGCGGCTGCGAAGTCGTGACGGTGGCGGTTCGGCGGGAGCGTCTTTACGACGAGAAGGGGCGGAGCCTCTTGGACTATCTTGACCTTTCCCGCTACACGATCCTGCCGAACACGGCGGGTTGCTACACGGCCGAGGATGCGGTCCGTCACGCGCTGTTGGCTCGCGAAATCCTCTCCAACCTGGACAATCCGGGAGCGAATTGGGTGAAATTGGAAGTGCTTGGTGATCCCAAGACCCTCCTGCCGGATCCTGTAGCCACTCTGCACGCCACAGAGAAGCTGGTTGCCGAAGGGTTCATGGTCCTGGTGTACACGTCCGATGACCCGATCGTGGCCAAACGCCTCAAGGAGGCCGGTGCGACGAGTGTGATGCCGGCGGGCAGCCCGATTGGCAGCGGCCAGGGGGTACTGAATCCGTACAACATCCGGATTATTCTGGAGTACTTGAAGGACGACGATCCCGAGTATCCGGTGATCATCGATGCCGGGGTAGGGACGGCGAGTGACGTGACGGTTTCGATGGAGCTGGGCTGTGATGGGGTTCTGCTGAACACGGGTATCGCGCAGGCGAAGGATCCGATTCGCATGGCGCACGCGATGCGGCTGGCCTGTGATGCGGGACGGCTTGCCTATCGGGCGGGACGGATTCCGCGGAAGTTGTATGCTTCCGCTTCGAGTCCCCTGGAGGGATTGCCGGGCGCGGTCGCAACTCGTCGCTAGGGATTTCCTGAGCAGGTGGAAGGCCGGGCATGTACGATCCCCGGGAGATACTGGGGCCAGGTGGTTTTGTTGCACGAAAATTGCCTGGCTATGAGCTCCGTCCGCAGCAGCTTCGCATGGCCGAAGCCGTACACGAGGCGTTGCGCGACGGGCAGCATCTACTGGTCGAGGCTGGTACGGGCGTCGGGAAGAGTTTTGCCTATCTGGTACCGGCGATCCTGGCATCGGCCGCGGGAGAGGACCGCAAGCGCGTGGTCGTCTCCACGCACACGATCAACCTGCAGGAACAGCTCGTTCACAAGGACATCCCCACTCTTCAGGCCGCGTTGCCGGTCGAGTTCACCGCTGTCCTTGCCAAGGGACGGAGCAACTACATCAGTCTGCGTCGCATGGAGGTGGCGTACCGGAAGCGGCACGAGCTTCTGCGCACGCCTCAAGAGCTGGAGCAGTTGGAGGAGATCCGCAACTGGGCGAGCAAGACAGAGGACGGGTCGCTGAGCGACCTGTCGTTTACCCCCTTACCTCAGGTCTGGTCTGAAGTGCGGAGCGAATCGGACAACTGCATGGGGAAGAAGTGTCCCTTCTACAACTCCTGTTTTTACTTCCAGGCTCGGCGACGTCTTGCCAACGCCAACATCGTCATCGTGAATCATGCGCTCTTCTTCGTGGACCTCGCCTTGCGGCAATCGGGTGGTGCTGTGCTCCCCTCCTACCGGGCCGTCGTGTTGGATGAAGCCCACACGGTCGAGGAGGTGGCGGCGAGGCATTTTGGTGCGGAGATCACGGCGGGACAGTTCGAATACAACCTGCGCCGGCTGTACAACCCTCGGGGCGAAAGGGGCCTGGTCAAACTGCTGCCCCCAGCTTCTGCAGAGCAGCTTAAACACGAAATCGGGCGGGTGCACAGCGCGTTTCAGGTTTTCCTGGCGGAGCTGGAGGAGTGGCTCAGGGAGCGCGCGGAGCCGAATGGGCGGGTGCGACGGCCTCCTTCCATCGACACAGCGGTGCCCAGCGAGCTCGTCGTGCTTGCGGCGAAAATCCGCGACGCACTGGAAGGTGCGGGGAGTTCGGTGGCCGAAGAGGAGGCGCAGGAGATCGAGGCCACGGCGGACCGCCTGGTTGCTCTGGCGAATGGCCTGCGAGCCTGGTTGAAGCAGTCCGACGAGGACCATGTGTACTGGGTGGAACAGGAGGATCGAGTGCGGGGCCGACGGATTCGGCTTTGTTCGGCCCCCATCGAGACCGGCCGAGTGTTGCGCAGTTTGCTCTTTGACGAAGTTCCTTCCGCAATCATGACGAGTGCCACGTTGTGCGTGGGCAAGGGGGACTTCAGTTTCATTAAGGACCGCCTGGGGTTAAACGACCACCCGCGCTGCAGATCGCTACAGCTCGGCAGCCCGTTCCGCTACTCGGAGCAGGTGGTGATCTACATCGTGGAGGACATGCCGGACCCGAACGACCAGGAGGAGTTCGAGCCTGCCCTGGCGCGGGCGCTCAAGGTGTACCTGAAGAGAACCCAGGGGCGTGCTCTTGTGCTGTTTACCAGCTACAGGACGATGCAGAGTGTGGCGCGGCGGGTACGTTCCTGGATGAAGAAGCAGGAGATGACGCTACTGGTGCAGGGCGAGAACATGCCGCGGTGGAAGTTGCTGGAAGCGTTCAAGTCGCGGCCCAATGCTGTTCTCTTCGGCACGGAAAGCTTTTGGCAGGGGATCGACGTGCCGGGGGCCGCTTTGCAGAACGTGATCATTACCCGTCTGCCTTTTCGGGTGCCCGACCATCCGCTCATCCAGGCGCGTGTGGAGCGAATTCAGGAGCTCGGTGGGAACGCGTTTCTCGACTACCAGGTTCCCGAAGCGATTCTGCGGTTTAAGCAGGGGTTTGGTCGGCTGATCCGCACGAGCACGGACCGGGGCATCATCGTGCTCCTCGATCCGCGTGTGCTCTCGCGCGCCTACGGTCGCCTCTTCCTCGACTCCTTGCCGGACTGTCCCCGTGTGATCGAACGGCTCGCTGAGCTGGAACGGCCTGATACGGCGGTATCACCCCGTCCTGAATAAGCCCGGCGTGTTCGGTTGGTGCGAGATGGCTGTCTGGGGGATGGGAGCTGTTTTGGGCTTCGCGTGGGGCTGAGCCATTGTGAGGGGTAGTTGTTTCGGCGCCGATGCCCGAGTGTTTGACGGCGGTGCTGGTGTGTGCTTGACCCGCGTTGACAGCCCTGGTCGAACCCGATAGCGTGCGGCGCACAGGAATTGGGAGCTCGGAGTCGAGCGTGAAGGTGAAGTCAGCGGCATGGATGGTCGAGTGGCTTGGTGCGAGCTGGCTCAGGGGGTGGATGCGCACGACCCGGCCGGTGGTGCTGGCACCGGACTGGGTAAAGCCCAGGCGGGCGGCTCGACCGTTCATCTATTCGATCTGGCACGAGAACATTCTGACGCCGGTCTATGTGTTTGCGCACAGTCGTATTGCGGCTTTGATCAGTGAGCACCGGGATGGTGAGTACATTGCAAGGATCGTGAGTCGCTTTGGCTTCCGGCCTGTGCGGGGCTCGACGACTCGGGGGGGCGGGCGAGCTTTGCGCGAACTGGTCCGCGTGGCGCGACAGTGGCATATTGCGATCACGCCCGATGGCCCGCGTGGGCCGCGGCGCGTCTTGAAGGAGGGGGTGGCGTTCCTGGCTCAGGTAACGGGCATGCCGGTGGTGGCTGTGGGGTTTGCCTACAGTGCGTGCTGGCGGGTTCGCAGTTGGGATCGTTTCGTGTTGCCTCGGCCGGGCGCAACGATCATCGTCAGGGCGTCGGCGCCGATTCAGATCACGAGACAGATGAATCTCGGCTACGCCCGTCGTTTGTTGCAGCACGCGATGGATCGTGTGCAAGAGGAGGCAGAGCAAATCGCAGCAGGCAGGCCGCGGACAATTCCGGCCGACGGAGGCAGAAGGGACGCAGTGGCAAACGCTGCGTAGGGGGAAGGACAGTGCAGGATCCCGTGGTGATAACGGGCATCGGGCTGATTACGCCCCTTGCGATCGGCAGAGACGCGAGCTGGACGCTCATCAAAGCGGGACGCACGGGGACGAGGAGGATCCGCCTCATCACCGGCGAGGAAGTCCTTGGCGGGCCGTCTCCGTTTGCCGAGTTGGACGCTGACCCGCGACCGTTCAACCGGGCCACGAAGATGGCCCTTTGGGCCACCTCCGAAGCCCTTGCCGACGCTCGTGTCCAGCTCCGCTGCATGGATCGTGCGCGGATTGGCTGCGTGCTTGGTGCCACGGGTTGCCCTGCCGCCGCCACCCTGATCGGCGTGCGTCAGGGGGATCCCCAGGCGTTCGAGGCGGCGTATCCGAGCAGTACCGCAGCGATTGTTGCACGCGAGTATGGATTGAAGGGCCCTGTGCTCAGCCCGGCCGCGGCGTGTGCCACCGGACTTTTTGCCGTTCTTCGTGCGGCTCAGTGTCTCGAAGACGACTACTGCGACCTCGTCCTGGCCGGGTCGGCCGACGCTTCGCTGGATATCTTCACGGTGAGCGGATTCGAGCGGCTGCGGGTGCTTGCCCCCCGATCCGCACCGGCCGAACATGCCTGCCGTCCCTTTGACCGACAGAGGTGTGGCTTTGTCGTGGGGGAGGGGGCTGCGGTGTTCGTGATGGAACGGATGAGCCAGGCGATCCGGCGAGGTGCGTCCATCTATGCCGTGCTCGTGGGCGGTATCATCGGTAGTGACGCCTACCACATCACCGGTTTGAATCCGGATCCGTCCGGGGTGGCTGCCCTGATCCGGCGCTGCCTCTGGAAGAACCGCCTGAGCGCGACGGAGGTGGACTACATCAACGCACATGGGACAGCCACGAAGGTGAACGATTTGACCGAGGCACAGGCGATCCGCCTCGCGTTCGGGCGTCACACGGAGCGGGTTAAAGTGAGTGCGACGAAGTCGATGATTGGCCACTTGATTTGTGCTGCTGGGGGGGTCGAGCTTGCTGTGACGGCTCTGGCGGTCCGCGACGGTTATATTCCCCCAACGGCGAATCTCTTCGATCCCGATCCCGAGTGCGCCATTGACTGTACACCGCTCCATGGTGTGCAAAAGCCGATTGAGACCGCCCTGAAGCTGTCGATCGCTTTCGGGGGCCATTTCGGAGCGGCTATCCTTCGTCATCCGGCTTGCTACGCGCCGGCGGTGCGCGCCGCTGCGTAAGATCGGATAGATCCGCCTTACCCCTCCGATCGGCCCGCCCGGGCCGATCCTCCTGGTGGGAAAGCCTCCTCCGCCGGTTACAATCGTGCTAGACTCCTACGCGCGCCTGCTCACCCTTGCCGTGGGATCTGCCATGACTTCGACCACGAGGAACTTGGCACTGCTTGCGTTGGTCGTCGCTGCCGTTGTTTCGACCGGTGCATGGGGCAGCCAGGAGCGTCCGCCCAACATCGTCGTGATCTTGATCGACGACATGGGCTGGCGCGACCTGGGCTGCTATGGAAACCAATTCCACGATACCCCAAACATCGATCGGCTTGCCGCTGAAGGGGTGCGATTCACCGATGCTTACGCTGCTGCACCGGTCTGTTCCCCCACCCGTGCAGCCGTCATGACCGGCAAGTACCCAGCACGAGTGGGCATCACCGACTTTATTCCCGGTCACTGGAGACCCTGGGCGAAACTGGTGCCACCGCCGATCCTGAACCACCTACCCCTTGAGGAGGTCACCCTTGCAGAGCTGGTCAAGCCGGCCGGTTATGTAACGGGATACTTTGGAAAGTGGCATCTCGGCGGACGTGCCTTCTTTCCGGACCGCCAGGGATTCGACGAATGGGTGGTCACATCGGGACGACATTTCGCGCCTCGGTTTCGAACGATCCCCCCTGAGTCCGTGCCCGATGGCACATACCTGGCGGACTACCTGACGGACAAGGCGTTGCACTTCATCCGGAAGCACCGTCAGGAGAGGTTCCTCCTATTTCTGGCCCATTACGCCGTTCACATTCCTCTTGAGGCCAAGGAATCCACCATCGAAAAGTACCGACGTAAGCCGCGTCCAGGCCCGGGTGTGTACAACCCGGTCTATGCGGCAATGGTCGAGCATGTGGACGAGAGCGTGGGCAAAATCCTGCGGTTGCTCGAAGAACTCGGCCTCGAGGACAGGACCCTGGTGATCTTCACTTCCGACAATGGCGGCCTACGACAGCGGTTCGACGGACAGGGACCGATCGTCAGCAGTCTGGAACCTCTGCGTGGCGAGAAGGGCACCCTGTACGAAGGTGGCATACGCGTGCCCATGATTGTCCGTTGGCCGAACGTCGCCAGGGCAGGGGCCGTGCGCCACGACCTGGCCTGCAGTATCGACATCTTTCCCACCGTCGCCGAGGCGGTAGGACAGGCGATCCCGGAGGAATGGCACGTCGACGGCGTAAGTCTGCTCCCAGCTTTGACCGGATCGGCGGCAGTGGAGCGACAAACGCTCTACTGGCATTACCCCCATTATCACCATGCAACCCCGGCCAGTGCCATTCGCAGTGGGAGCTGGAAGCTGATCTACTTCTACGAGGACGGGCGAAGCGAGCTATATAACCTGGCGAACGATCTGTCCGAACAGACGAATCTTGCACAGGCTGAGCCGGAAAAGGCGGCGGCACTCAAGAAGATGCTCCAGATGTGGCTCACCGAGGTCGGGGCTCGCTTACCCACCGCTAACCCCGATTACGACCCCGAGCGGGCACATCGGTGGGGACGGCGTCCCCAGAGGAAACGCTGAACGGGGCTCTCCCGCTAGAGCTGCCCGGTCCGCTCCGCCAACTGCTGGTGCAGCGGGTAGCTGCACCGGCGTGCCCGGAGCTATGGGGGGAGCGTTCCTGATTTGCCGCACCGAGTAGACCCGTTTCCTGTTGCGGAGCTGCAGATCGAGGGGACCGGCGTCATGGTGTGGAATCGGATCGGTCCACCTGCCCGGTGCGAAACCGTCTGAGCAGGTACTGGGGCCAGTAGCCGGAGGTAATGGACGAGAAATCGTTCCACCGCTTCTCGTACCAGGCCTTCACCGCCGGAGCGAGACTCTTGATCATAACGTTCCGTTCCTCAGGCGTGATCGTGCGTGCCCGCACCTCAACATCGTCAATGTCCACCGTTCCGTTGTGAATTTCAAACACGAGCCGCCAGGACCATTGACCTTCGGCCAAGTCATGGATGCGGATCTCGTGTTCTTTCCATTCCGTGGCCAGTTCTTTCGTGTAGGCCACAGCGCCGCGCTTCGGAGCGTCGGCGGCGACCAGCCAGGCAGACAACTTGGCTGGACCGCTGACGGCCCGTGCGTGGAAGCGAACAAGCACCTCCGCGCCAGGGGGTATGGTGAACGGCCAGCTCAACACATAGGCCGCATGGTTCGGTTGCGGCGCCGTTACGCGAAGCCCGGCCTCGCCGGTGTGGGCTGCTTCCCTGGTGACCGTAGCAGCACTTGCCGGGGTGAATTCCCACTTCGGTGCCATACCGGCACTCTGCTCGAACCCCCCGTCGGGTACAAGGGCCGGCGTTGCCACTTGCATCTCGTCACGCAGGATCGACACCGCATTCATCAGTTCGCGGAATCGCTTGTGCAAGTAGTTGCGCGAGGCGGGGGGGAGCTCGACATGCAGTCTTTCCAACTCGGTGCTCGCCGGCGCCGCAAGCAGGACGAAGGTTTCGCCGTCGAATCGGATCGTCACCTCGCTGCCGTTCACGATTTCCGTCGTCATTCCACGCCGTACCACCTCCTGCCGCACCTGGCCCGGGCCAGCGAAGGTGAGTTTGCCCACAACGGGATAGGGCGCGCGGTTGACCACCAGCCAACGCCGGACCTGGCTCTCGGTCCACTGCCGGACGATCACCGGGCCCCGCGTCCGGGTAACCCCCTTACCCCGCGGCAACGTTCGGATCAACCGCTCGAGCTCCCGGTCGAGAAGTTCGTTGGGAACGAGCGGGACACTCACCTCGTCGATGACCCACTGGGCGTCGAGCTGGGCGAGCATGCGAATCCCGCCCAGCCCCAATTCGTCATGGTCCGGTCCCAGGACAGCGTTCCTGCCCTCCCCGCCGTTTGTTCGCTCGGGGCCACGAATCCCCCCAAGAACTGCCCAGTCACGGAACAGGTCGTTCAGGGACTCGGCGCGGTTCAACCAGAGCGAGTTGACCGTTTGCTCGGCGTCTACAAACGGTCGGCATAGGATCAAGTCTTCGCCGGTAGGCCAGTGAGCGAAGGAAATCCCACATTCCTGGAGAGCGGAGGTGAAATCGCTCCCCCGGTGTACGGCGCTCCGTAACTTCCGGGTCCATTTCGGGTCACTCAGGTCCAGGATCACGATCAGTTTGCGCTGTGGTTGAGCGGATCGAGCCGTGTGCAACAACTGCTGGATGAATTGGGCGATCCGGGCGCACCGCCACTGGATCAGACGGTCCCGGGCATTGGCCACCACCCAGTTCCGAAGCGCATCGCCCGTTAGAGGGGGCATTTTCAGCCCTGTCTCGCTCGCAAATTGTCCCAGTACCTCGTCATTCAGACCATCGTAAAGATCGGCTAAGCAGGTTCCGGCTAGGGGGGATAGACGAACGGCCAACGCGGGGAAGTTCGTGTTGTGCTGGTAATGTGCTACGAAATCGGCCACGATGGCAAGCGCCCGAGCGGTGGAGCGCTTGTCGAGAGGGTTGAACTGGTGTCGCGTTCCAAATTCGAACACGGGAATGCAGTGCAGTCGGTAGCGAGCGAGCACGCGAAAGAAGAGCTCGGGCGCATCCTTTGGCGGTAGTCTTCCCAGTGAAGAAGTTGCGCGGTCGGGATCCCAGGTCGCGGTATGGGCCGGCGGCTTGGCCGGCCACATCGACTTCCCGTGTAGCGTGACGGGCAGAAAGACGGCGTCGGCACCCAGGACACGCGCGTAACAGGCGAGGCCGTCTGCTGCCCGATAGAGAGCTGTCCAACTCGACGCGGGCTCATCCTCCCACTGGCTCGGTGTGCGTACGCCACCGTAGAGGAAGAGGTGCCGGAGGTCGGCCAGGTAGGCGGCCCGGATACGCCCCCTGTCCAGGTCAGGCAAGCGCGACGGAAACGTTTGGACCAGCTCACGGATGGGCGGCACCTGGTAGATCCGCCACTCCGCGTTGCCACCGCCGCTCAGCAGTGGCAGACAGCGGAGGGTGAGCGTGGTGTTCGAACCGGGAAGCAACAGGCGTGTCCTCGTAACGGATCGCCCAATTCCCGCAACCGAAGGGGGTTGGAGCACAAGGTTGATGGGGGCACTGAGCGCCGGTACAAGTCGCGATGGTCCTTCGCCATCCACAGGTTCTAGAGTGGCTTGTAAGACCGGTTCCGCGTCCCCTTCAGCTCTGAGCTCGAGGACGTACATGGCGTCGTCGCTTTGTAGGTTCAGCACCCAGCCGTTCCCTCCCTCCTCCGCCGACGCTACCTGCGGCCCGGACCGCCTCATCAGCGAGCGAAGACCGTCCAGCCATCCCCACCAGGGCCGTGATAGGTGCCACTCACCGTCTACCGCCTCCGCCGAAGCGAGAAGTTTGCCTTCTGCCCACCACTGTTCCAGGGTGAGGGCTCGGGACGGAGGGGGTGGGTCAGGGGAAACGACCACAAAGGGCACCCGGCGGTGCCACCCCGGGCCGGTTTCGCGCCGAACCTGTAGGACGATCTCGTACACTCCGGATTCTCCAGGTGCACGCATCCTCAGATTGAATTTGGCTCGTTCCGGCTCGTTGGTCACCACCCGGTAACGACCGTCGATCGGGTACTCCAGCGGACGCCGACCACTCTGGGCGAGGCCGAGGCGGATCTGTACGGGGACGGCACGGTCGGAGGGCGACAAAAGGTAGAACGCGAACTGGATGTTCAGTTCCTCGTGTGGCTTCAGAATCAGATTGGGATGGTCCGTTCGTACCCGTACGATATCCGAGGCAGGACGTTCGACGCGCAATTCCCCCGCGTTCCAGCGGATCGAGGCGGGACTTTCGGTGAGTTCCAGGAGAGAGGTGCGCAAGACCTTCCCGTCGTACCCGACTTCAATGGATGAACTCGGCTTCGCGGCCACCAGCAAACCGACCTGCCCCCTAGTCGAGGGCCGCTGCCACCGGATCCGCTGGCGTCCCTGTTGGTCGGCCACGAGCGTGAACGGGGGGGTACTCGGGGAGGCGGTCGGCTCAACCGCTACAATCCGGCCGTCTTGAACATCGACGCTGATCTCGGGCGCAGCATCGTGCTCGAGCTGCCAGCTCAGTACTAGGGTGACCGGCGGCAGCGAGGACGAGGATCGCTCTTCCCCGGCGCGCAGGGCGGGCGGTTGGACTACAAGGAATGCCGCCAGCACTATGCTCCATCGAACCTTATACCGGTGCATCCGTGCACGCTCCTTGCCAACAGCCCGCGTTCGCTGCTGAACGCTATCTACCACTAACGGTGGTTACTGACCAGTCCAGAATGTCGCTAGGTTCTCCGTTCGACGGCACGCTGTCCTAGAAGCGATCTGAGGACGTCGTGGTGGCGACAGCTCTCGGGCGGCGCTTCCCGTTCGCGTTGGACGGGTGGCGAAGCGCGGTGGCCAAGGACTGCTCTTGCGGGTCACGTCGTGCACGTTGCGCGGACTAAGAGAACGCGGTGATTCGGGGCTCGGTCGTGAACCCGCACGGCCGGGGCACGACTATAAGGGTGGATCTCGCCCGTTGATTCGCGTTGTTGACAGAACTCGGGCGATGTCCGATACTTAATTAGGTGTCCCCATCGACACACGCGGAGATTTCTGCAATGCGTAGTTGGATGTGGCGGTCCGCTGTTCTGTTCGCGGTCCTACCGGCGTCGCTGCTCTGGTTTGCCTGTGGGTGCAAGAGCGGTTCCGATAGCGGCGGGGGTGGTCAGGGAGAGGGCGAGAAGACATCTGCTCTGACGGCGCCGGCCGAACCGCAAGCCAGTGCCGCCGTCGGCGAGCAGGCCACGCGTGCTCAGAAGGAAGCTCCGGCGGACCGTGACCGTACGCTTGCTCAGTTTGGCGGGGGCTTTGGTGGCGGCATGGGCGGCTTTGGTGGTGGCATGGGTGGCCTCGGCGGTGGCATGGGAGGGGGCTATGGCGGAGGCGGCTTCGGTGGAGCTGGCGGTGGTGTAAAGATCGATCCGACCGTTGACGCGAAGACGGACACGACCGGCACACTGAGCCGAGCAAAGCAGACCGTTTCGAGCGAGCAGCCAGGAGAGGGCGACTTCGCCACAAGCGACTAGCTATCGAAACACCTGCACAGGGAATTACGAGCACCTAGCCCCGCGGGGAGTCGCTTTGGGCTCCCCGCGTCTTTTATGTCCGCTTCCCGCTGGAGGGATGACATGGACGCTATCCTCGGTCCTGGTGGCATGGGCGGGCCGCGACATTACCCAAGCAGAAGGACGTTCTTGGGGGCGATGCTTTCCGGGATGATGGCGGCGCGAGCCGGTCAGGCTCACGTCCGCCCGGATCAGCGCCACGGTCTGGTACGCGTCTGGCTCCGGCGGCTCGAGCGATCGGTGCAGCGTGATCGCGAAGCTGGCCGTCCCCTCCGTGATCGTCAGCGCTTTCTTGCCGGGCTGCTCCGCATCGAGCGCGTGTTTCTCGTCAAGGAGGACATTGTGCTTGAAGGCCCCAAAGCGGAGAATTGGCAGGTGTTTCAGGGGCATACGGCGCTCGACCGACGCACCGGTCTTCCGCTGGTTACTCTGGATGATCTTGTGGTCGCCCTACGCAATGCGTACTTCACGCCCGAGCCCCCCACGCTGTCGCTGGAGCCTCGCCCTGCGGCGTTGCGTGCCGTCGCAGAGGTGCTTCGCAGCACGCGCACCCCACACACCAGGGAGGAGCTCCAGAGGCTCGAACGGCGGATACAGTCGGTCTGGGGGGAGCAGGACGCCGTCCTGGTCGGTGTGCCGCGTCGGACCCGCTTTGCCCTTGTTATGGCGTACGCCGACTGGGAAATGAAGCGGTATTCGCTCGCTCTCCGGAAGGTCGAGATTCCGGGGTTGAAACCGTACGTGGAGCTGGAGTTTGAGCAACACGTCCGGCAAGTGCGCCGAAAAGGTGGGGCGGTGCCACTCCCGGCCACCGGAAGCCGCTTCTGGTTTGTCGCAAACGACACGCCCCTTCAGGCGGACGAAGCGTTTACCGCCTTTGAGCTGCCCAAGCGGTTGCTGAAGCTCGTGACCGAAAGCTATTACCGGCTCCAAACGGGCGACCGACGGGTCACTCCGACAACACCTGCGGCCCAGCAGTTCGCCCGGTCGTTCACTGAAGCCTTGGACGTTCTCGAGCAGCGGTTTCCTATTTTCCATGATCTCCACAACCTGTTCCGCCTCGTCGTGCTGGCGCGGCTGATCCGGGAGTATGCGCTGGCCGAGCGGATCAACTGGAGCATGGATTACCTCCTGACTCGGTATTCGCCCCAGGCGGTTGCTGCACCCCGCACCATGCCGGGCCTGGTGGCCGTCAAACAGCGCAAGGTGCGGCTTCCGAACCGCAACGCCGAGGCGAACGTCGTGTTTCCCGCCTGGGGGGGGATATGCATAGCGCCGACCGTCAGATTCCGTCCTGCCAACTAGGGGACCCAGGCAGACGGGGGCTGCGAGCGCCCAGGTTGTCCTCGTTCTTTGGGGTAGAACAACCTGTGTCGGCACATGGCCTGTTGGTCTGACCACCACTTGCCATTCGGCTGCACGCCCGGTTTCCCCACGCTGGCCGCAGGGATCGGGTACCGGCCGCGTCAGGGAGAATCCCGCCTTGACGTGCGAGCTGCCCCACATTGTCCGGTTAGGCCGGGGCTGTCTGGGTCGCGGCTATGGGGCCAAGGTGGAAGCACTCGCGTTACTTCGCGGACAGGCGGGGAGATCGTCTGCACTTCTGTCAAGGGCGTTCGCCAAATCGAAGCGACCCGCGCCGCGAATGATTGCCTGGGTGCTCGTGTCCTGCCTCCTCCAACGGGCCACGGTTCAGATGTGGGCATTGTGCTTCGCCACCAGCTCATCGGAAACTTCGACCCCCGTTCCTGGGCCATCAGGAACGATCAACCATCCGTTCTCCACGTGAGTACGCTTTTTCAGGTACGCACTGCCCACGAACTGGCGTCCGTTAAGGTCGCAGGGGGTCGTGATGCCGAAGGCGGCAAACAGGTGTGCCCCCACGGCCATCCCGAGGTCGGTCTCGCACAGTCCAGAGCCGAAGAGCTGGATGCCGGCCGCCTCTGCCAGAGCGCACTGCTGGCGGGCGTACCAGAGCCCGGCAGAGCGTTGCACCTTCGCGACCGCGATGTCGATGGCGTCGTGCCGGATGTATTCGAGCAGATCGGAAACGGAAACGATGGACTCGTCGATGGCGATGGGCACGGCGCCGAGTTGCACGAGCCGCCGGAATTGGCTGGGCGAGTTCCCCCGAAGAGGCTGCTCGAATGCCGCAACGCCCAGGTCCGCCAGCTTTCTGGCTACCCGCATTGCCACATCGAGGCTATAGCCCTGGTTCGCATCTACCCAGAGGAACGCGTCCTGCCCGGCTGTGTCCCGTACCGCATGGACAATTCTGAGGTCATCCTGTTCGCCGCGGATCCCGATCTTGACCTTGAAAGCCGTGTACCCCAGCTTCAACCCAGTTCTGGTCAGTTCCGTGGCTTCGTCCGGTTCAACGGCCGAAACCAGAAAGCTCAACCGGATTCTGTCCACGCGTTTTCCCCCGAGCAACACGTAGAGGGGGACTCCAAGGGTGCGCGCGAGTAGATCGTGCACCGCCACATCGATGCCGCTCTTAGCCAGGGGTTGACCTGTGCTTACGCCGGGATGCACGACGCGATCCATAATCCGGTGCAGGCCATCCAGGTCCCATGCCGGCTTTCCCAGTATGGCGGGGCCTAGGTGATAGCGGATCGTGGTCGTGATCGACTCTACCGTTTCGTAGCACCAATTCGGGCAGGGAGTTACCTCGGCAAATCCCCGGATTCCGTTCGATCCTCGCACCTCTACGAGGACTCGGAGCGTCGGCGTCCCCTCTTCAGAGAATACACCCCCTGCAAGATGGAACGTGCCGATGGCGGGCAAGGCAAGGGTGGTCGCCTTCACTTGCTCAATGCGTACACTTTGCAGTTCCGACGGATGGGCAAGCGTCTCGGTCATCGGTAGCTCCCGTCGCCGATCGATTGGGCCGATCCTGTCCCATAGCTCCAACAATCAATACTAAGCAACCTCACCCCGCGCGCCGCCACGGGCGGGGGCAGTGAAGCAACTATCGCAGTCGGGCCGAAGCCAGAAAGGCCCGACGCAGCGGCAACCTTACGCGGAGGCGACAAAAACCTGTCGGGCCAGTTCGAGAGCGACAAAGAAGCCAAAGATGTCGGTCAGCGTGGTCAGTACAGGGCCGCTGACCAGAGCCGGATCAAGACCGACGCGAGACAGGAACAGGGGGAGCGTTGCCCCTACGAGAACGGACCAGATCGTGTTGAGAAGAAGGGCGGTGGCGAACACGAAGCCGACACCGAGTTCCCCTGTCCAGATGTACGCGACGCCTGCGCCGAAAAAGGCCAGCACGGCACCGGCTGCCACACCTAGCGGAAGCTCACGCATGATCACAAACCGCGCATCGCCGGTGCGGATCAATCCCATCGCCAGTTCCCGTACGGTTACCGCCACCGATTGCATTCCAGCATTACCCCCCATGTCGGATATGATCGGCAGGAAAACAGCCAGGCTGATCACTGCCGTCAGGACGTCCTGGTACATGGCGATCACGGAGGCCGCCAGGAGATCCAGGGTCAGGTTGGTTACGAGCCAGACGGAACGGCCCAGTAACCGCTTGTTCAGGGGGTCAGTGCGAAGTTCTTCGCCCGTAAGGATGCCAACCAGCCGCAGGAAGGTCCGCCCGGTCTCCTCCGACGCCGCTTGCTCCACGTCCGTCCGCCGCACGACACCCAGCAACCGTCCTTGTTCGTCCACCACCGGAAGGCCAAAGAGGGGGCGCTGTTGAAAAGTCTGGCGAAGCTGTTGGATCGTTGCCGAGGTCGGGACCGCAAGGGGAGGACGGATTGCCAGAGCGGCGATCTGTGTCCCTCGAGGGGCCATCAAGAGGTCGCGTAGCCGTAACACACCCACCAACCGGCCATCTGGGTCAATCGTGTAGACGTATTGCACCTCGTAGCGAGCGTACTCGTCCGCGTGGCTACGCAGGTCTTCGATCACATCGTCGACCGTCCAGTCTTCCGGGTACGCGAGGAACTCCGTGACCATCAAACCACCGGCGCTGTCCGGTGGAAAACTCAGCAGCCGTTCCACCTCCGCCGCATCCTCGGGGCTCATCGCACGGAGGATTTCCTCTTCTTTCGACTGGGTCAAGCGCGCCAGGATGTCCGCCTGATCATCGCCGGGCATTTTTTCCAGGAGGTCCGCCGCCAGGTCGATGGGCAAGCCGGCGACGATGTCCGCCACGGCGTGGTCTGGCAGCGTCTGCAGCAGGGCCGCCGCCTCCGACGCGGGCAACTGACGGAACAAAGCGAGCCGCTCCTCCGGGCGCATCCGCACCAGGACTACCGCCAGGTCCGCCGGATTGGCTCCAGTCAGGGTGCGTCTCAGCTCGGAACCGTTGTTTTTGGCAGACAGGATCCTTTCCAGCCTGTGTTGAAGGTGGCTCAGATCGTCCATTGCTTGGTTCCCCACGCTCGGTTCGCTTGCCTGTTCGCCCTGGTCTTGAGCTGGACGGCCCCGTGCCTTGCGGCATATGGTAGGATCAATCCGTGCTGGCTGTTTCACTGCCGGCCGATGTGCGGGACGCAAAGGGCAGACCGGCATCGTGAGGAGCTGATATGTCGGCCAGGGTAATTGCGCCAGAGGATATCGAACTGCTCCGCCAGTTCGACACACCGACGATCTGCAACGTGATCGAGCTCTTCGACATGCGGCCACGGAACGCGGGTTACATGGACGGCCGGATTCGCGCGTGTTTTCCCGAGTTGCCCCCCATGGTCGGTTTCGCGGTTACGGCGACATTCCGTTCTGCGGCGCCACCGGCGGCGGGCTATAGCTACAGCGGCTTTGAGGAACAGCTCGAAGCGATCCAGCGGCTGGACGCACCCGCCGTTGTGGTTATCCAGGACCTGGACGACCCCCCGGCGGCTGCTGTTTTCGGCGAGGTCATGTGCACGACGTACAAGGCGTTCGGCGCCGTCGGTATCGTCACGTCCGGAGCCGGCCGCGATCTTCCCCAGGTTCGCGCTCTTGGTTTCCCCGCCTTTTGTTCGGGAGCGATCTGCTCTCACGGCTATTGTCACTTCCCCCAGTGCAACGTGCCTGTCCGCGTCGGCGGGGTCACGGTGCACCCTGGAGATCTTCTCCACGGGGACGCGAACGGAGTGACCACAATCCCGCTGGAGATCGCGCCGGCGGTGGCGCGGGCGTGCCGTGAGTTCATGGAAGCCGAGAGCATGGTTATCGAGTATGCGCGGAGCGGCAGGGTAACGGTGGAAGGATATCGGCGGGCGCGGGCAGAGATGCAGGCGAGGATCCGGGCGCTCGCAGAACGGCTTCGTAGGGAGCGCTCCGATCGGGCGGATTCCTGACCGGTTCGCCTGGCGGCTGCGAGAGCAGCATTGATGAGGGCTGCCAGGGGCCCACTCGCTGCGCCAACTGCTGAGAAGAATACTGGCAAGAGATGGTTCACACCAGGGTTTGCCTTTTGCCCCCGGACGGGAACGAAAAGGCACGGATCGGACATAGGGATGGAGACAATGCACTGGGCCGACGGACCGCGCGAACGGTGGGTGGACGTTCTGCAGAGTGCCAGGGAGTCCAGACAGTGCCTCGTGTGGATCCAGGAGATCCCGCCGCGCGAGGCTCGATACGGTTGCCTATCCGACCCCCTTCCCGAACCGCTTGTGCGTGGCCTGGAGCGCATCGGTATCCGGCAGCTTTACGTGCATCAGGCGGAGGCCGTCTCTGCAGCCAGAGAGGGGAAGAATGTGGTCGTGGTCACGGGTACCGCCAGCGGTAAGAGCCTCTGCTACAACTTGCCGGTATTGGAGCGACTCCTTCAGGAGCAGGGCACGGGATCGGCCCTCTATCTGTTCCCCACCAAGGCCCTCTGCCAGGACCAGCACGGGAACCTTCTAGACCTCGTCCGATCCGTTCCCCGTCTGGACGCATGCGTGCGTAGCGGGATCTACGACGGTGATACACCGGTTCCCGAACGGAGGCGGCTGCGTTCGGAAGGAAACCTCGTTTTGTCCAACCCGGACATGCTTCACCGGGCGATTCTCCCGCACCACTCCAAGTGGGCGCGCTTCTTCGAGACGCTTCGGTTTGTGGTGCTGGATGAACTCCACACGTACCGGGGGGTGTTCGGGGCAAATGTCGCGTGTGTGCTCCGTCGTCTGAAGCGGATTTGTGCCCACTACGGTTCCAGCCCCCAGTTTCTTGCTACGAGCGCCACGATTGGCAACCCGGCCGAGCTGGCGGAGCAACTGACGGGCGAGCGGTTCACGGTGATCGATGACGATGGTTCCCCTCGTGGCCGAAAGTGGTTCTGCTTCTGGAACCCCCCAGAGATTCCGGTGGACCGAGGGGGGCGACGTAGCCCGCGCAGGGACGCGACGGCGATTATTGCTAGTCTGGTTGCCCACGGCGCCCAGGTGATCGCCTTCGCTCTGTCCCGCACGGGCGTCGAGTTGCTGTACCGAGAAGTGAGGGACGTGCTCGCCAGGAGGGTACCCGAGCTGGCCAAAGCGGTGAGGGCTTATCGAGGCGGATACTTGCCGCTGGAACGTCGGCAGATCGAACGGGACCTGTTCAACGGACGTCTTCGCGCGGTGATTAGTACGAACGCGCTGGAGTTGGGCATCGACGTGGGGAGTATGGATGTCGCGATCCTCGTCGGGTACCCCGGGACAATTGCCAGCACGTGGCAACAGGCTGGCCGAGCCGGTCGCTCGAACCGGGACAGCCTGGCGGTCTTGATCGCTCGCGACGATCCAATCGACCAGTTCTTGGTCCGCCACCCGGACTACTTCTTCGGGCGGTCACCGGAACATGCCGTAGCGGATCCGTCCAATCCGCACGTCCTTGCCCGCCACATGCTGTGTGCTGCCTTCGAGTTGCCCCTTTCGCCGGCCGAGGATTCTGCCCTCTTCGGCGAACGCTTCGCTCCGTTGGCTCAGGCAATGGTTCAAGAGCGCCTCCTTTTTTCGGACGGCAAGCGGTACAGAGCCACTGGCGGGACCTCACCGGCGGCCAGGATCAACTTGCGCAATATGAGCGACAACACGGTGACAATCGCTGTGCGCCACGATGATGGGACCACCGAGACCATCGCGACCGTCGACGAGCTGAGTGCCGACCAACTCGTCTACCCACAAGCTGTCTACCTCCATGATGGCGACACCTACATCGTTCGTGACTATGACCTCCAACAACGGATCGCCTATGTCGAGCGGCGTGAGACTGGCTACTACACCCAGGCCATTGTGGAAACGCGGGTGAAGATCACGCGGGAAGAAAGGCAGCGTGAGATCCGGCTAGAGGAAGCCCTGGAGCCGACTCGCTCCGATGTGCCGGCAGAGTCGGATATGTTTCGAACGATTGTGCGAGAAGCGTTTAACCTGCCCAGGGCCGCGAACACAGGGGCGACCGAACAGATGGTGCGGGTCGGGTTCGGTGATCTTGACGTCACCTGGCGCACGGTTGCTTTCAAGAAGTTGCGGTTCAAGACGCACGAAAACCTGGGGCTGGGACCGGTGAATCTGCCCGAGCGCACCCTTAGCACTACGGGACTCTGGTTGACGCCTTCGGCCGATCTCCTCCGCTCGGCGTGTCAGCCGAACCACCATCCTTCTGAAGCGCTTGCGGGCATGCTGAACCTGTTTCTTCAGGTGATGCCCCTGCTTGCTATGAGCGATCCACACGATATCGGAGGTACGCTGGACTCCTCGAACCTGGGCGCCCCCAGCATCTTCCTGTACGACCGCTACCCCGGCGGGCTCGGGTACTGCGAAAAGGCGTATGCCCGGCTGGCCGATCTATTCCGCCTCGCGCGCGATCTGGTCAAGGACTGCCCCTGTGAAGAGGGCTGCCCGAGTTGCGTGGGGGTCGGCCGTCGAATCGGGATGCATGTCGATCCGGACCTGGCCGCACCGATCGCGATACCCGACAAGCACGCGGCTCGGCGGATTCTCGAGGCGCTGTGCAACGCCCTGCGCTCCGGCCACGCGTATGTGGCGGATCAGTAATCCCCCTTGGGCGTCCCTTCGTTACCAGGTCCTGTGCTGGCGGACGTCGGCGTGCAGGCCCACAGGCAGGCGTCTGGAGGTTGGTCTCACGCGGGGGAGAGGGACTCCCGGATCCGTTCTAACACCCCCCGCACGATGCAGCGCAGTTTCGGTTCCGCCTCGTTCGCCGTTCGGATGATGTCCTCGATATCCGCAGGTTGGAGCGCATCAGGGAAGCAGAGATCCGTAACTACGGAGAGAGCAAGGACACGCAAGCCGGCGTGCACGGCGACGATGACCTCCGGAACCGTGCTCATCCCTACCACATCCGCGCCGATGCCGCGGAGGAAGCGGTACTCGGCCCGCGTTTCCAGATTCGGACCGGGCACGGCCACATAGACGCCGCGGTGCGCGCGGATTCGGTTGTGGAGAGCTACTTCTTCTGCGATCTGCAGAAGTTCCCGATCGTACGGCCAACACATGTCCGGGAACCGGGGGCCAAGCTGATCGTCGTTCCAGCCCCGCAGTGGGTTCTCTGGCATCAGGTTGATGTGGTCTTCGAGGATGATGATGTCGCCTTTGTCAAAGTGGGGATTCATTCCGCCGCACGCGCTGGAGAGCACGAGGATTTCGATACCGAGGGCTTTCATGACACGCACCGGGAACGTTACCTCCTGCATCGAATAGCCTTCGTAGTAGTGGAACCGCCCCTCCATGGCCACAACCGGCACATTGCAAAGCTGGCCGCAGATGAGTTGCCCTGCGTGGGTCATCACGGTGGTTCGTGGGAAATGCCGGATCTCTTCGTACGGTATCACGGTTTGTGCTTCGATTTCCTTGCCGAAGCCCCCCAACCCCGTGCCCAGGATGATTCCAACGCGCGGTCTGGCGGAGTAGCGAGCTCGAATGTCCTCTACCGCCTCGTGGATTCGCTCGTACAGACCTCGCATGTTAGGCTCCCTTGGCGTCTATCCCACACAGGCTCGGTACCGTTCGGCTGAGCGCAGCTTCCGCTCGTCCAGACCGGCCCGCTCGGCCCGAGCCGCACGCGGCGCCGCGCCGAGCGTCCCGCATCCAGCATGATACGGCGAAACGGGGCTCGATCGCTTTCCGGACGGACTGCTCCGGGAATCGATCGCAACAGCCAGACGAAGCGATCCTCGAATCCCTGCGCCTGGCATACTCCAGAGGGGCGTACCGAGAGGGCTGGCACAGCCAAAAGGAGAATCAATCGCAAATGCTGGTTCATTGTCGGTTCCCCCCAGCGCGATGCAGCCCTGCGCGGCTTATCTGCTGGGGCGGCTCTTAATTGCCCGTGACCGGGATCTCCGACCGACGTACGCACAGGCACGGCACTGAGGCTGCTCTAGCTAGCGTTCGATGCCGGGCCACTCGTGTTCGCTGCGCCCGGCCGCGTGGTTGGCGTAGCGGGCGAGCACGAAGAGCAGGTCGCTCAGGCGATTGAGGTAAGCGAGCACGGCCTGAGGGACGGTGGCGGACTTCGCAAGTTCCGCGACGTGTCGTTCCGCTCGCCTGCATACGGAGCGAGCAACGTGTAGAAGAGCAGCGAGGGGGGTTCCGCCGGGGAGGATGAACGTTTTCAACGGGGGCATGTCGGCGTCCATCCGGTCGATCCACTGCTCGAGTCGGTCGACATGCTGTTTCGTAATGGCGTTCGCATACCGTTGGTCGTCGTCGGGACATGCCAGCACGGCGCCGATTGTGAACAGATCGGCCTGGACTGATGAGAGGATCTCCGCGATCTCCGCAGGTGCGGACCGATCGATAAACGCCCCGGCAAGGCCGAGGAACGAGTTCAGCTCATCGACGGTGCCGTACGCTTCGATCCTCGGGTCGGCCTTGGAGACACGCTCCGAACCGATCAGCGCTGTCGAGCCGTCATCGCCACGTCGCGTGTAAATCTTTGAGCGTTGCATGGTGCTCTTCCGGATCAAGCCCGCTCTGCACTTACGTCATGGTAGGTCTTGCCCGTGCGGTACGGAAGGCGCGCCAGCCCGACGGTGGCTGAGCGGCGCCAGACCGACACCAGGGCGGCCAGGTTGCGATAATGGAAACGGAACCACTGCATTGGAGGTCGGTGTGGAGCAACTTGTCCGTCGCGCTTCGGATCTGCTCGGCCAAACATTCGGCAATGGACCGCAGGTCGTTTCCGCAGCCCCAGGACGGGTCAATCTCATCGGCGAGCATACCGATTACAACGAGGGCTACGTGCTGCCGTGCGCGATTGACCGCTGGACCGTGGCGGCCGTACGCCCGAGCACCGATCGGGTCTGGAGGGTGGTCTCGGATGCTTACCCTGGCGAGGTGGTCGAGATCCCGCTGGAGGCAAGCTGTGATCCACAGGGTCCGCAATGGTCACGGTACATCCAGGGGGTCTTGGTATGGTGGCTGAGACAGCGTGGTGAGCTTCCTGGTGCGGCCGTAGCTTTAACGTCTAATGTTCCCGTGGGAGGGGGCCTAAGCAGCAGTGCCGCACTTGAGGTGGCGATCGCCACCGCGCTGGAAGGGCTCACCGGTCAACGGCTTGATCCGGTGCAGAAGGCACTTGCCTGTCAATGGGCCGAGCATCAGTATGCCGGGGTGCCCTGTGGGCTGATGGATCAGTTGACGGCGGTCGTGGGCGAAGCGGATTGCGCGGTGCTGATCGACTGCCGTACCAATCGGTTTCGTCCGGTTCCTTTCGACACGCAGCGGTACGCGATTGTCGTGATGGACAGTGGCGTTCGTCACGAGCTGGCTCAGGGCGAATATGCGGCTCGGCGTCAGGATTGTCAGGAGGCGGCGGCTATTCTGTCGCGTTCTCATCCGCACGTCTGGACGTTGCGCGACGTTACGATCACCATGCTTGAAGAGCACCGGGATCAGCTTGGCGAGCGGCTGCTGCGTCGTGCACGGCATGTGGTGACCGAGAACCACAGGACAGCGACGGCAGCGGCGGCTCTGGTCAGTGGGGATTACGAGCTGCTGGGCCAGTTGATGGTGGAGAGCCAGTCCTCGCTGGCGGGTGATTACGAGGTGAGTTGCGAGGAACTGGATTTGCTGGTGGATAGTGCCCTGGGCGGCGGTGCTCTGGGTGCCCGACTCACCGGGGGCGGGTTCGGTGGCTCCGCGATCGCACTCGTGCCTGCTGCCCAGGTAGGCGACTTGATCGCAACCGTGCAGCGGGACGCAAAGCAGCAACTCGGCCGCGAGATTCGTGTCGAGCGGGTGCGGCCGAGCGGTGGGGCAACGCTCATCGCTGCCCCGCATCTGTAGCGACGAACCACTCACAGGAAGAACGTTTCGGAGGATAAGCGATGGCTCGCAAGAAGCTCCGCTGGGAAGACCTCAATCAAGAGATGCTTGAATTGTTCCGCGACCTCTTGAAGGACACCGACGAAATCGAGGTGGAATCCGGCGGGAGAAAGGTGGGCTCAATCACGTTCGACAGCAGCTTTCTCAACGAGGAGCGAAAGCGCTGGAGGGGAGCGGCGCACAAGGCACACAAGCAGACCAAGCAGGCGCTCGGGGCTCGACCGAGCCACAAGACGGGTGCCATCCCGCCCGGTGCGTCCGGTCGGGGCTAAGGAGCCAAGCCAGGTGAATGCTTCCGGTTTTCAGCGGCGTAAGGCGGTACTTGCCGACGGTTCCGTCGCGACCGCCCGAACGCTTGTCGGGTTCGTTTCGAGTTGCGGACATGTTCGACAGGCCGGGGGCGAAGAAAAGCAGGGATGGCGATTATGTTCCAGGGCAGCTTGTGCCTCCGGTTGGAGCGAAGACGGTTTTGGGAGCAATGGGCGCCGCGAGGGGGGCCTATTATGAGTTT
>JALSID010000226.1 GCA_026981825.1 Planctomycetota bacterium | reverse complement strand
TGCGGGTCACATCCGACGGTCTCACTCCGCTCCGCTCTCTACCGGTGGCTTCTGGAGCCGACTACATTGCTGTGTTTGACGAAGGAGATGCCACGTGGTGTGCGGTAAGTTGCCGCTGGGCAAGGGAAGTTCGTTTCGTGGAATGTCGCACGGGCCAGGTAGGGGGTCGAATCCGCCTCGACTTCTGTCCCGGTGTCTTGCATTATCGACCCGACCGCGGGCTCCTGTTCGTGGCAGACGCTTTCGGCTCCAACCTGGCCGTCTACACACTGACTCCGGAACTCAAGCCGGACGGTACCTATCGGATGTACAGTTCGCTCGTGCGACACCGCCACGTCCCCGGCCACAATCTGCGCGGGGTTGTGACCGATCGGCGGGGTGAGTTTATCCTGATCAGCCACATGATGCTGACCGAACAGGCCCCCACGACCCGCGAAAACATCCACTGGGGGGTAACGATGACGAGCAATCTCCGCGTCATCCCCCTGGACGTCTTCCTGAGCGAGGTGGATAACCCCTACGGCGCCGGCCGAACCCATTTTCTGGGCGATGCGGGCCACGCGGCAGGGGATCCGTCGACCATTGCGGTAACTGACCTGGGGAAGGTTCTGATCGCGCTATCTGGCGTTCACGACGTGGGAATGCTTCCCCTGCGCTCGTTTGGCATGCAGCGGCTCGACGTGGGGCGACGTCCGATCGATCTTGTCTTGAGCCCAGACCAGCGTCGATGCTACGTTGCCAACTTTTTCAGCGACTCGGTCAGTGTCATCGACGTGCGTCACGAAAAGGTAGTGCAAACGATCCGCCTCCGGCCGAAACGCCCGTTGACGTTGGTGGAAAAGGGCGAACAGGCGTTCTACGATGCCACGCTTTCGCTGGACGGCTGGTTCAGTTGCCACAGTTGCCACACGGACGGACACACCTGTGGTTTGAATGCGGACACGCTCGGCGACGGTTCTTATGGGGCGCCGAAGAACATTCCCACACTGCTCGGAACCGGGGTCACCGGACCGTGGGGTTGGATCGGTGCGTTCGATAGCCTGGGCGAGCAGGTGCGCGGCTCCCTGCTGACATCGATGCGTTCTCCGCGCGAACCGTCTCCCCAGCTCGTCTCTGCTCTGGCGGCCTACTTACGATCCCTGCCTCGCCCCCCCAAGCTGGCTTACCGGAAACTCGACCGGGACCGGGTTGCCCGGGGGAAGAAACTGTTCCACAGATTGGGCTGCGATTCGTGTCACCGCCCGATCGGGTTCTACACCTCGGAGTCTGTCGCGGACGTGGGGTTGGACGATGGACCGGGCGGCAATTCGCGCTTCAACCCACCGTCCTTGCGCGGGCTCGCCTACACAGCCCCCTACCTCCACGACGGCCGTGCCGCCACACTGGAAGAAGTCTTCACCGTCCACCGCCACAAGGTACCGTCAAGAATCTCGCGTGAACAGATCAGGGACCTGGTTGAGTTCCTGCTGAGTCTTTAGTCAAGAAGCCCAACAGGTTCGGGTGAGGACAGAATGAGTAACGGTCCAGTTCCAGGCGCCGTGTTGACCCGCGAGATCGAGCTTGGTCCTGAGCACACGATCACCATCATGGGCGAGGATGCTCGCGTCCTGGCGAGCCCCTGGATGCTTCTTTTCATGGAACAGGCTGCGCGCGACCTGGTTCTGCCCGCGTTGGAAGCAGAGGAAGACACTGTTGGCGTCGGGTTCCAATTCGAGCACGTGGGTACGGCGAAGATCGGTGACCGGATCACGGTGCGGGCGGAGCTGCTTAGCTCGGCCCGGAACCGGCTCACGTTCGCCGTGAGCGTCATGCGCGGAGAGCGCGTCGTCGGACGCGGCATCCACGTGCGCGCCCGTGTCAACAAGCGTTGGTTTCGCCGAGTTGCGGCTCGATGAGGTGCGTCGCAGATGAGAAAGCGTTGGTTCGGCTACCTTGTCCCCCTATCGCTTGCCTGCATGCTCCCCCTCGTCGGCATCGCGATGGTACCGGATCCTGAACCCGACCAAGGGGCTGATAACGTCCCCCATCGAGAGCCGCTCACCGCGACGTTCTCCATCTGCGCGTTCGATCCTGACACCGGCGAAACGGGAGTGGCCGTGACGACACGAGTCACCCAGGTGGGGCGGATCGTTCCCCACGTCCGGGCCGGCGTGGGGGCAGTAGCAACCCAGGCAACTGCCCGAATCGCCTACGGCCCGGAGATCCTCGACCTTCTCCAACAGGGGCTCGAACCGGCCGCAGCTATTGAAAAAGCGATCGAAGACGACCCCCGCAAGGAACACCGCCAGATCGGCGTCGTCGACGCCCACGGCCATGTGGCCGCTTACACAGGGAAGAAGTGCTTGGCCTATGCCGGAAGCCGTCAGGGGCGCAACTATACCGTGCAAGGTAACCTGCTCAGTGGACCGGCCGTGATCGATGCCGTGGCCTCCGCATTCGAAGCCACGGAAGGAACGGGTATGCCGTTGGCCGAGCGACTCATCCGTGCGCTCCTGGCCGGGCAAAGAGCCGGAGGCGACAAGCGCGTTTGGCGGAAGCAGTCTGCGGCCCTTCTTGTGGCCAATCCGAGACGCACATTCTGGGACGGAACGCACATCACCGTGAACAT